>CAWASY010000001.1:0-13359 GCA_963784505.1 uncultured beta proteobacterium
AGTGAGTCTCTGAAAAGTTTTGGGTAATGCGACAAAAGGTCGCAACACAGTTGGGGAGCATACAAGGCAATCTGCAAGGCGGCTAATCAGCTGCGGCTGCATTTGTCTGGTGTATTTACTTGGGCTCTACCAGCAAGGTGTTACATCTCGTCTGCCACGTCACTGAAATCCATGGGTGCTTTGAGCGCGTAAATCAATTACTATCACTGCTGGTTCCGGTGAGCGATATTAACCGGGCTGCGGTTGGCGGGTGGCGGCGCATAGCGCCAAAAACTTGTGCCAACTGTTTGAGTAGTTCTCAATTCGGCAATGAGCCAGAATAACGAGTCAGAAACAATCGGTGGGGATGTACCCCAATGTTACCCAGTCCAAAAACGCGCGAACGGCGAAGTATAAGCACAATGAATGGTTTAAGCAAAGAATCTGTCACATTTTTGGAGATTGACGAAAGCAGCGAGACGCAGCGCATAGACAACTTCCTGTTCCGTCATTTGAAAGGCGTTCCCAAGAGCCATATTTATCGCATTCTGCGCGGCGAAGTGCAGCCTCCTTGCCCGGCATGTCGGTGACCAAGGCGGCGGAATTGTTGCAGACGCAGAACAAGATTATCAAGAGCTTTCCTGAAGTGACATCCGTATATGGCAAGGCTGGGCGCGCGCAATCGGCAACCGATCCTGCACCATTGGAGATGTTTGAGACGGTCATCAACTTAAAGCCGCAGGAGGAGTGGCGATCTGGAATGACGATCGACAAACTGATCGGCGAGATGAACAAAGCACTACAATTTCCCGGTGTGGCAAATTCGTGGACGATGCCGATCAAGGCGCGTCTCGATATGCTGGCAACCGGTATTCGCACGCCGATAGGCATCAAGGTGTTTGGTAAAAATCTGGATGAAATGGAGCGGCTCGCTAAGGAAATAGAAGCGGTGGTCAGAAAGGTTCCTGGCACCACTAGTGCTTTTGCCGAACGATTAACGGGCGGCTTCTACCTTGACATCGAACCGGATCGCATTGCCCTAGCACGTTACGGGATTGGCGTCGGTGATTTACAGGAAGTCATTTCTACCGCCCTGGGTGGTGAGATGGTTACGACGACGGTTGAGGGACGGGAACGTTTTGGCGTGACGGTACGTTACCCGCGCGAATTGCGTAGCGATCCGCAACAGATTGCCCACGAAGTGCTGGTGCCAACCATGGAGGGTGCTCAGATTCCACTCGGACAACTTGCCAAGGTCAGTCTTAGCAAAGGTGCACCTGCTATCCGCACCGAGAATGCGCTGCTTTCCGCTTATATTTTTGTGGATATACGTGATCGTGACATCGGCTCTTACGTGGCAGATGCGCGGAAAGCAGTTGCCGCACAGGTGAAATTCCCACCCGGTTATTACGCGACCTGGAGCGGGCAGTTCGAATACATGGAACGTGCTGCCGCGAAAATGAAGATCGTCATTCCCATCACGTTGCTGATCATCTTCCTGTTGCTGTATCTCAATTTTAAACGCGTCACCGAATCTCTGGTGGTGATGCTGTCCGTGCCGTTTGCGCTGGTCGGCGGTGTATGGCTGCTGTGGTTGCTCGATTACAACTTGAGCGTCGCCGTGGCGGTTGGCTTCATCGCATTGGCTGGTGTGGCAGCGGAGACGGGGGTGGTGATGTTGATCTATCTGGAACAGGCGTGGCAGGACGTTCAGTCACGCTGCTCTGATGAAGGCCGTCAACCGAACGCCGTCGATCTGCACACAGCCATCATGCACGGTGCAGTGGAGCGCGTGCGTCCCAAGATGATGACCGTGGTGGCGATCATGGCAGGCTTGTTGCCCATTCTGTGGAGTACGGGCACAGGTTCTGAAGTGATGCGCCGCATCGCAGCACCGATGGTCGGCGGCATGATTTCATCAGCCATATTGACGCTGCTGGTGATTCCGGTGATCTATGCCTTGATCAAACAACGTGAAGTGACACGCATAACATTCATTAGCAATAAGCCAAAGGAACAATATGAAAATTCTTAAACAACTAATGATCTTCCTGATATTCGTACTCACAAGTATAAGTGCCGCACAAGCCGCTACGGCGATGACAGTTTACAAAAGCCCAACATGCGGCTGTTGCGAAAAGTATGTGGACTATCTGCGTGAAAACGGATTTACGGTGAAAACAGAAAATGAATCAAACATGGATGCCATTAAGAAGAATTATGGCATGTCACATGCCGCTAGTTGTCATACGGCATTGGTCAATGGTTATGTGGTTGAGGGGCATGTTCCAGTCAGTGCCATTCGTAAACTGCTCAAGGAGAAACCAGCCATAATCGGCATCAGTGTGCCTGGTATGAAGATGAATTCACCAGGTATGGGAGAGATGAAAAAGGGAACATTGACTGTTTACGCTGTGCCGAAAGATGGGAAAGATCCATATGTGTTTTCAGTCGAATAACGAATCTATTAGCAGGAGTTTAAAAGGACAGTAATGATTGAAATTATTCCAAATTGGCATCCGGTATTAGTACATTTCCCGATTGCCTTTTCTACGGCTGCAGTGGCTTTTATTGGCGCTGGTACGATATTTAAAAACCACTCATTGACGGCGCAATGCCTGATGACGGGACGCTGGATGTTGTGGGCGGCAGTTATCTTTGCCTGTATCGCAGCGGTGTTCGGCTGGCTGGCTTACAACAGTGTTGAACATGACGAAGCGGGGCATCTGGCCATGACGATCCATCGTAATTGGGCACTTGTCGCTCTTGGCGCGCTGGCGCTGCTTGCCGCTTGGGATGTGTGGCGCGGTCGTTCTCATACGGTGCCCTCGCCAAGTTTTCTAGCTTTGTTGGTCGCGGTATGGTTGCTAGTGGTCAGTGCTGCCTGGCATGGTGGCGAGGTAGTCTATCGGCATGGCTTGGGTGTGATGTCCTTGCCTGCGCCTGAGGAACATACCCATGAACACGGCGGAGAACACAGCGACATATTCATGCAGGGTGAAGCAACGCCTCATGAGGATGTTCATGCCCATAGCCACGATGACACTGCGAATAGCGAGTCTACGCATGATGCGGAGCCGGGTGGCAAAACTTCCGCCACGGACGGCGCAGGCACCGCACACAAAAAGGCTGGGCATACCCATGCGCCGGGAACGCCGTCGCACAAGGATTAGCGCGATGAAAGCGGTAAATGGATGGGGCAAGCGTGCTACCGAAAAGCTCGCTGCCAGTGGGCATGAACATGATCACACGCATTAAATTTTGTCGTTGTCATTAACTTGGAGCAAGGAGAATAGGATAGGTAGAACAATCATATTGGTAGTAACTATATTGGCACTGAACGGTTGTATGGTTCTACATGGTGGCATGGAGCATGGCGATGACCGTGGGAGCGGCAGTAGTTCTCATCACATTAGATTGGCGATGCAGTGCAATCGAACCGCAGTCTGACCGTTCTGAGTAAGGACAGGATTGAGCGTTAGCCATCGAACCAACTTTTATATGAAGGAGACAAATCATGAGAACCAAAACCAAAACCAAGAGCAGCAAAGCTGAAACCGTAATCAATCTGTCTGAAGCGCAACGGCGGCAATATGTTGAGATTGCTGCTTATCACCTCGCCGAGAAAGGTGGGTTCAAATGCGGTTGTGATTTAGAAAACTGGCTGGCTGCGGAAGTGGAAATTGATCAGTTACCGGCTGAAAACAGCTATCCAGCGACCTAATTATTGAAAGGAGGTGTCGATGCGCGTTTAAATAATTTTTGTTACAGCATATTTTTTAACCACCACCATTCGGAGAATAAAATGAAACTTAAATCTACATTGCTTGCTGCCACTTTGGTTATATTTTCTGTTTTCAATGTAACGGCATTTGCCGTTGATGTTCACGACACCAACACCGGAACGGAAAAAACTGAGACAGTTAAGACTGAAAAGGCAGAGGCAAAAAAGCCTGTGAAAAGACACAGTCATATGGAAGAGAAAACTGGCATGCCTGTCGGAAGCACTGCGAGCGGTAAGAGTCATCGTGAATCCATGCCTAAAGACATGCCTATGCACGATCACTTGAAAGAGAAGCACTAAATTACGTGTTTCAGTGTGCGCCAGGATGAACAATATCTTGGCGTACATTTTTTCCCCGTTTGAATTGATATGTCGGCTTTTTTGACAAAGCCAGCAAGTCAACTATCAATCAGATTCAAATAAATTTGAAATGAGGCATTGCAGAAAATTATGTTTGCAGCCATTCCCAATAATTCCAGAGAACTCCATCGTTATCTGCTTACAAGATTTTTTGTATCAGGCATATTGATCAGCGTACTTGTCGGCACACTTGTTTTTTATCTGGAAAACTGGCGAGTCGAAAAGATGGCCTTTGAACAAGCTGCGACAAGTGCCAGACATTTCGATTCCCCTGAAATGCGGAAACTGGTTGCGGCGGACTCTCAAATGAGTCAGCTTGAACTTGCCAAACTATTGGAGAACTCCAGCTTTGCAGGTATCCGTATTTTCGATTCATCCGGAAAATCATTGATGGAAGCATGGGGGATGGAGGCCGGCAGTCTTCGAAGTACTGTGCAAGCGCATCAGCATGTTTTTCCAAAGCCAGGCAAGCAACACTATAACTGGCTAACGAATGAGGATGAAGATTTCGTGCAAGTGCTCATACCACTGCTTGATTCGATGCGTGTGACGGAAGTGTATTTTGAAGGCGTCTATCGTCTTGATGTTGGAACGCAATATGCAAGAAAACATCAGGCGCGCAATGCAACACTGACTTCTTTCGTTGCGGTGATTTTGATTTTAATCTTGCTTTACCCCGTTTTACTTGGATTGACGCGGCGGTCCGAGTCCCTGTCTCAATCGCTTTTGGATTCGAACCTTGAATTATTGCAATCATTGGGTAGCGCTATAGCAAAAAGAGATGCCGATACCGATACGCATAATTACCGGGTGACGCTGTATTCGGTCAGGCTTGCCGAAACAATGAACCTGAATCGAGATAGCATCGAATCGCTGATTGTTGGTGCTTTTCTGCACGATGTCGGAAAAATTGGAGTTCCGGATCAGATACTACTGAAACCGGGGCGACTGACTGCGGATGAGTTTGAGATTATGAAACGACATGTGATATTTGGCGGCGAGATTATCCAGGATTCCACTTGGCTGAAGCGCGCCCGGGACGTGGTGCTTTTCCATCATGAAAAATTCGATGGCAGCGGCTACCCACATGGCATTCATGGTAAGGAGATTCCGCTTGCCGCAAGATTGTTTGCCGTGGTGGATGTGTTCGATGCATTGATGTCCAAACGGCCCTACAAGGCCCCCTTGTTGATTGATGACACATTAAAAATTTTACAGGATGGAGCCGGGGGACATTTTGATCCTGAAGTAGTTAGTATCTTCATAACTGTCGCCGCCACGCTATACGGCGAGATTGGACAATCCGATCGAGGATATTTGCAGAAAACACTAAAAGTGATAATAAAAAAATATTTCTAGGGGATTTCAATAACGACAGGAAAATTTATGGAAAACTCGCATGGGAATAAATGCAGCTGTCAAATGTTAAGCCTAGCTGTTGCGGGAAGGCCCGGTGCGTGCCGCTATGATTATTGCAAAAATGTCCTGCAGCGTCGTTGGACAATGACCTGTAATCATGGGCAATCACCTTCGACAGAAAAGTCACCTGTTTATGAACCTGTTGTGATGCATGAGGATGGTATGTTGAATTTATTAAAGAAGGCATTAGGGTAAGCACCGAATGAGCGGATGAGTCGGGTGACATGTCAGTAATGCATGGACACACTGGAATTTAATCATTAGTATGAATTCGACTGGACGCCTTGAATATTCGACTGAATGTGAGGTCAGCATGACGCAGCAACAATCTGAGACGGCTCTATCCATAAGACCCATCCAATTTGGAGCGGGTGCATTTGTGTTGTTGCTCGCCATTTATTTTGCGGTGGTCAGTCTGATTTCTGGGGTGGATTTCACACTCGAGCAGTTTACAAAGTTCTGGTATTTCTTCGTGTCCCTTGCGTTGGGATTCGGCATTCAGGTCGGTCTCTACACCTACCTCAAGCAACTTGTCGGGCAACATGGCGCATCAGGCAAGGTGGTAGCGGTGTCCGGCACGACCTCCACTGCGGCAATGGTTTCCTGTTGCGCACATTATCTGGTCAATATCTTGCCTGTTCTGGGCATCACCGGCTTTCTCACCATCGTTGCAGAATATCAAATCGAGTTGTTCTGGGTCGGTCTTGCCTTTAACGTGGCCGGTATTCTCTATATCATACCTAAAGTCATCAACGTTACACGGGAGCATAAAAAATGCTGAAATAATATTTGAGCAGTTTGGCATTTGCAACGTTGATTGCCTTTGTGCATAACGGCCTCATTGCGACATGCGATGCGGTGGAGATGGCAGCGCAAATAAGCAATGACCGGGACATCAAGGTAACCACCATGCTGCATGCTATTCCTGCGGATGCGAAAACATGGACTTTTGAGGTGACGCTGGAAACCCATACGCAGGCCTTGAGCGATGATTTGACCAAGTCTGCAACGCTGATTGTTGATGGCAAGCAATACCTGCCGCTGGCCTGGGACGGCGCGCCGCCCGGAGGCCATCACCGCAAGGGCTTGTTGCGCTTCAGGGCGGTTGTCCCGCAGCCACGATCAATGGAACTGCAAATACGTCTGGCAGGCGACAAGTCTCCCAGAAGCTTCAAATGGTTGATCAAATGATTCACTGAGGCAATTTCCACCACCGGAAAGGGGCATGCAATGGCAACTGATCCCGTATGCGGCATGACAGTCTCTGCCGACAGCACGTACCGCCTCGTAGAGAGCGGACAAACTTATCTGTTTTGCAGCGTGAAGTGTCTGGCCAAGTTTCAGGCAAATCCCACTGAATACCTTAAGCCGGCTGTGACGGCTACCGTTCAAATCGCAGGTGTATTCACCTGCCCGATGCATCCGGAAATTCGCCAGCCTGCGCCGGGTTCATGTCCCAAGTGTGGTATGGCCTTGGAACCGATTGCACCAGTTACGGCCAAGTCAGGTGCTACCGAATATACCTGCCCGATGCACCCTGAGATCGTGCGCAATGAACCCGGTAGTTGCCCGATCTGCGGCATGGCACTGGAGCCGCGCAACGCACCTGATGATGACAATACCGAATTGCATGACATGACGCGCCGTTTCTGGCTAAGCGCGGCGTTGGCCTTGCCGGTGTTCGTGATGGCGATGGCATCCGATCTGGCACCGCAATTCATACCGGATTCCGTTTCGATGACGGTGTTGCAATGGCTGGAATTTTTTCTGGCAACCCCGGTTGTGTTGTGGGGCGGCTGGCCGATCTTCCGGCGCGGCTGGGCTTCACTGGTCAACCGCAGTCTCAACATGTTCACGCTGATTTCGCTCGGTGTCGGCGTGGCGTGGACATACAGCGTGATTGCGATGTTGCTGCCGGGGAATTTTCCACCTGCAATGCGCAGCATGGGGGAAA
Organism: uncultured beta proteobacterium; assembly: GCA_963784505.1. Lineage (GTDB taxonomy): Bacteria > Pseudomonadota > Gammaproteobacteria > Burkholderiales > Gallionellaceae > Gallionella. The sequence goes on from CAWASY010000001.1 coordinate 7,497, forward strand.
CCGTGCCGGTTTATTTCGAGGCTGCTGCGGTGATCATGGCGTTGGTGCTGCTGGGGCAGGTGATGGAATTGCGCGCACGCAGCCAGACCAGTGCCGCAATCAAACTGCTGCTGGGCTTAGCACCAAAAACCGCGCGCATCGTGCGTGCTGACGGACACGAGGAAGACATTCCGCTGGAACAAGTGCAGCCTAGCGATGTGCTGCGCGTGCGTCCTGGCGAGAAGGTGCCGGTAGACGGGGTGGTGCTGGAAGGTAACAGTTCGCTGGATGAATCCATGGTCACCGGCGAATCCATTCCGGTGGAAAAAACGACAGATGCAAGGCTGATCGGTGCCACGGTGAACGGCACCGGCAGTTTGTTGATGCGCGCCGAGCGCGTAGGGGCAGACACCTTGCTGGCGCAGATTGTGCATATGGTGAGCGAGGCGCAACGTTCGCGCGCGCCTATCCAGCGGCTGGCCGATGTCACTGCGGGTTATTTTGTGCCGGCAGTGGTGCTGGCAGCGCTCGCCACACTAGCGGTATGGGGACTCTTTGGGCCGGAGCCGCGCCTGGCGCATGCCATCGTCAACGCGGTGGCGGTGCTGATTATCGCCTGCCCGTGCGCGCTGGGACTGGCCACGCCGATGTCCATCATGGTCGGCACCGGACGCGGTGCCTTGGCCGGCGTGCTGATCAAGAATGCCGAAGCGCTGGAAATCATGGAAAAGGTAAACACGCTGGTAGTGGACAAGACCGGCACGCTGACCGAGGGCAAACCGAAACTGACTTCGGTCATTCCGCTTGCCGGATTTGAAGAGGATGAGGTGCTGCGGCTGGGCGCCAGTCTGGAACGCGCCAGCGAACACCCGCTGGCTGCAGCCATCGTGAACGGCGCAGAGAAAAAGGGAATAACACTCAACACAGTCAGTGATTTTAAATCGTTCACCGGCAAGGGCGTGGCGGGCACGGTCGAGGGCAGGGCAATCGCGCTGGGCAATCTCAAACTTTTTGAAGAATTACACATCGATGCAAGCGACTTGCACATCCGTGCCGAGGCGCTGCGCAGCGACGGACAGACGGTGATGTTGCTGGCAATCGACAATAAGGCGGCGGGACTGATCGGCGTGGCCGATCCGGTCAAGGCATCTACGGCAGAGGCGATCCGCGCCCTGCATGAAGAAGGCGTGCAAGTCATCATGCTTACCGGAGACAACCGCATCACGGCACAAGCGGTTGCAAAAAAATTGGGCATAGACCGTATCGAAGCTGAAGTGCTGCCTGAGCAGAAAGCCTCCATTGTCAAGCAGTTGCAGGCAGAGGGGCGCATCGTGGCGATGGCAGGCGACGGCATCAACGACGCGCCTGCACTGGCTCAGGCGCAGGTGGGCATCGCGATGGGCACCGGAACCGATGTGGCGATGGAGAGTGCAGGCATCACGCTGATCAAGGGCGACCTGAACGGCATCGTGCGTGCGCTGCGTCTGTCACGCGCCACCATGCGCAACATCCGCCAGAACCTATTTTTTGCCTTCATCTACAACATACTCGGCATTCCGATTGCGGCAGGCGTGCTGTACCCGTTCTTCGGCTTGCTACTCTCGCCGATCATCGCCGCCGCAGCGATGAGTTTCAGTTCTGTGTCGGTGATACTGAATGCACTCAGGCTAAACAGGGTGAAGATGTAACAAGGTTTTTTTTGGACGTAAACTTTTTCCTGAAAGGAGAGCGTGATGAAGCAGGACGAACCTGACGGGCGCAGTTGTGCGCCAAAGGGATACAACTGGATTCTCGTTGCATTTCTGGCGATTGCTGCATTTTTTCTGTTTACCGAACACCGTGCTCATCTGCTGGGCGCGTTGCCATTTCTGTTGCTGCTGGCCTGTCCGTTGATGCATCTGTTCATGCATGGCGGACACGGCGGGCATGATACTGATAGGAGCGAAAAATGAACTTCACGGAAAACGCTTATGGCCTGTGGTCGCTGGTCATCATCAACTCGCTGGTGTTCATCATTTTTGCATTCAGCTTCACCAAGCCAGAAACGCCGCGCGACTGGCGCTCGTTCAGCGCGTTCTCGGCCTTCATCGTGGCGCTGTTCGCCGAGATGTACGGTTTTCCGCTGACGATTTATCTGCTTGCCGGCTGGTTGCAAACCCGTTATCCCGGTGTTGATATTTCCTCCCATAATAGCGGTCATCTCTGGCATACACTGCTCGGCTGGAGGGGCGATCCGCACACCGATCCGTTGCACATGCTCAGTTTTGTATTTATCGGCGGCGGATTCATCCTGCTTGCATCTGCATGGAAAATTCTCTATCAGGCGCAGCGCAATCATCAACTGGCGATTACCGGGCCTTATGCCAAAATCCGCCATCCCCAGTACGATGCTTTCGTACTCATCATGTTTGGTTTCTTGTTGCAATGGCCAACGCTGCTGACCCTGTTGATGTTCCCTGTGCTGGTGTGGATGTATGTGCGTCTGGCGCATACCGAGGAGCGAGATGCAGAAGTCCGTTTTGGCGCGCAGTGGCGGGAATATGCGGCTCATACATCAAGGTTCATCCCGCAACGAACACGTTCAAAATCATAGGAGGTGCGTCATGAACGCCGAAGACCCGGTTTGTCACATGGAAGTCCCAACAACGTCCCATGCCTGCGAATACGAAGGCATACAGTATGCTTTTTGTTCTGAGCAGTGCCGCGAAAGATTTCTGGCGAATCCGCGTTTATATATCGGACTTCCCGGACACAAAGCACCCGCACAACAAGGCAGAGAAGTGATCAAAAAACGTAGTCTGATGCTCTCTGAACCACTGGATGCCGTTCAGGCCGGGCAGGTGAAGCAGGCGCTGCTTTCGATGATGGGGATACAGGCGGTTCACATCGAGGCAAACAAGATCGAAATACAGTATGACCTGATACAGGTCACCACTGAGCAGATTGCAGATAAGTTAACCTTTATCGGTTCCGAGCTTGGCGGGGGCTGGGTAGATCGTCTGAAGCTGGCCTTTATCAATTACCGGGAAGAATGCGAGATTGGCAGTTTGGAAGTTGAAAACAAAAAAGGTTGTCACTAGCTGATAAGTGGGAAATTCAATTGCATTCATCATGAACATGAGAATGTTGGAATAGGGCATTTTCTGATTACCACGAATATCTGCAATTGGGAAATGTGAAGTTCGGTTTAGTCTCGAAAAACCGGATGGATGACAACCACCGTGCAATTCGACCGCTATACGTTACCTGCCCGTCAAGGTGTAAAATTCGCAGCAATAAAGCAGCCGTTCGTGGCGTAATGCAGTGTGCCGTGAAGGAGACATTGAACGAACCATCTTGGATGTATCTATCAGCAATTTGAACTCACCAAACTTTCCACGTGGAAAACGAGGCATGCTTAATAAATGTACTTAAACCACAAAATCCTTTAGTATTGAAACATGTGTAGATTCATCCGCCAGACCGTTTACTTTCTCATGATCACGCTCGTGATCAACGCTGGCGGCTGGACGTTTAACAAGGAAGCAGTAACTGACGTGTGGTTCGACGAGCAACGTAGCTTGGCTGTGGATGACCATCACTCTTCATCTAAATTTCAAGGCATCAAAGCGGATGTTTCACCCCAAAGCCCGTGTAATCACTGGTGCCATGCAGTCGGGCATTTCGTGGGGTTGCTCGGTCAGCCAATTTCCCTACTTCCTGAATTCGTAGACGAATATTCTATTCAGCATCCTCATACCTTTCAACTCCTTTCTCCCGACGCACGTTTCCGTCCACCGCGACTCCTTTCCTAAGATTCGATTCAAATCGGTTTTTGATTTTGTTTTGAGTGCGCGCTCGCCTCAAGTGAGTTGGCGCACGCATATCTGAAGGAGTTATCGTGCAATTCGTCACTATTTTTCGCAACCTGCGCGTCGGGATGCGGCTAATGCGCCGCCTTATCGGCGTGCCATTCTTGTTTGCATCTTTGATTCCACTTTCAGCCCTGTCGGCTCCGCTCACGTTGGAGCAAGCCTGGCAACAGGCTGAACAAGCCAACCCGTTACTGCGGGCTACCCAGGCGAATCTTGCAGCAGCGCAGGGCGAACTCAGCGATGCTGGTGCGCTGCTGTGGAATAACCCACAGATTTCTACCGAAAGGCGCAGTCTTAATGTTTCACAGACCGGCCAATCGATTAATAACAAGGATGGTGTATCAGGTCTGTCCCAGACCTTTGAGATCGCTGGGCAACAAGGCATTCGGCAACGAGCAGCCGAGAAAAATTTTGCGGCAATCCAGGAAAGCATCGCCGAAACGAAACGCCAGGTGCATGCGGACGTTGAGCAACGTTTTGTGCGGGTGCTGAGCCTCCAGTTGCGCATCCAGACCGAGGAATCAACGCTCAAGCTCATCGAAGATGCCGCCAAAGCCGTCGGCAAACGCGTTGCGGCAGGCGAGGATAGTCGGCTGGATGGCAATCTCGCCAATGTGGAAGCGGAACGCGCCCAAAATCAGGTATCCATATTGAGAGAGCAACTTGTGCAGGCTTGTGTCGACCTGTCTGCACTCCTCCAGATGCCTCCAGACCAAATTCGGGAAGTTACCGGTTCGCTCGACGTTGATATTTCCTCTTACACGTTGGGGGATTTGCTGGCCAGTGTAGCCCGCCGCCCGCTTTTGAATGTCCTGGATTACAGAGAAGGGGCTGCAAGGGGTCGGGTTGAGCTGGAACGCGCCTCAATTTACCCGGACGTGACGTTGAGTTTGCGTTATGGTCGCGAGTTGGGTGTTGATAACAAGGTTGCGTCCTTAAGTGTTTCCTTACCAATTCCCCTGTTCCGCCGGAATGCGGCTGGTATCGGTCGTGCCGAGACCGATTACCCAAGCCGAAATCGAAAAGCAGGCAGCCTCCCGTGATGTACGCGTCCAAGTGGTCGCGCTGTGGGGGCGCTTCAGTAATCTCAAGGATCGAGTGAAACGGCTCAAGGAATCGGTGTTGCCCAGCCTGGAAGAAAACCAGCACCTGTCCTCCATTTCTTTCCGGGAGGGGGAAATCGGGCTGCTGCAATTGTTGCTGGTCAACCGCCAGGTGTTGGATGGGCAGCGGGACCTGCTCGATGCCCGCACCGAATTGCGCTTGACCCAGGTGACGCTGGAAGCGGCGGCGGGCTGGCAGCCCGCGCGCGACATGCACTGAACAAAAAATTAAAAATCAAGGAATTCATGACATGAAAAACTTACACAACCCACAAAAGCGTGACTTGGGGCGCTGGGGCTCTTGGCTACGGATCAGTAGTTTATTTACAATCATTCTTACAGGGTGCGGCGACAAACCCAAAGCACCGGAGAAAGACATAAAGGCGGTCAGAAAAAACGGAACCGGCGAGCAATAACGAGGTAACTCCCAAACAGGAAAAACAGGACGAAAAAAGCCTACGAAAAACTGCTTGCCTTGAGTGCCGAAGAAGCCCAAACAGCGGGCATCAAAGTGCAAAAATTGGCATTGCAGAAAAAATCCGGGCAGATCATGGTCACGGCAACTATCCAGGCCAATCAGGATAGGTTGGCGCATGTTGCACCGCGTGTGCCAGGGCGTGTCGTCAGGGTGAATGCGAGCCTGGGTGATCGAGTGAAATCGGGACAACAGCTGGCGGAGTTGGACAGTATCGATCTGGGCGAGTCGCATTCCAGCTATCTGCAAGCGGCGAGCGAGGCTGCGGTAACACAAGCCAATTTCGAGCGCGCCCAGCGTTTGCACGCCGACAACATCATTCCGGAGAAGGACTACCTGCGCGCCCGCGCCGAACACGAAAAGGCCCGTGCCGCGCTGCGAGCTGCCAGTGACAAGCTGCGCATGATGGGTGTCAACCTGGGGCACTCCGGCTCGGTGTTTCCGCTGAGTGC
>CAWASY010000002.1:0-29144 GCA_963784505.1 uncultured beta proteobacterium
CATTCATCCTCAGCGATATGCAGATAGAAGCCGGGTGCGTGCACGTCTTTGCCCAGGGCATGGCGAAACTGGATACCGATGTTAGTTTTGTACGGGGTCTTGTCACGCGCGAAGCGGGTGTCGCGGAACACGCGCATCAAAGAGCCGCCCATCTTCTTCGCCTCGGCGCGGAACTGCGGTGCGCAGCGTTTCAGCGGTGCTTCCATGGCCTCGATGAAATCCAATGCCGGTTCGCGCACCAGATCTTCATAGCGTTGTTTATTCGCCTCGAACCAAGGCTTGTTGTTGTTTTCGGCCAGTTCGGCCAAGAAGGAGAAGGTCGCTTTAGTAAACATGGTTTTCTTTCCTATCCTCTATCGAGCGCGGCGAGTCGCTCTTTTCCCTGCGCGGTGAATGTCCACCAGCTCAGTCGTTCGCCAGTTTTCAGGAAATGTTCAACGGCCAACAAGGTGTAGTAAACACAGGGATCATGGCGCTTACCCATAGTCCCGCTTAGCGCCAGATAGGTTGCGAGTGGGTTTATCGTGGCAAGCTGTTGTGGATTCATAATGCCCAAGCCGCGCAGATCAGCCGCGATAGACTTGCCGATATTGGGCAGGTCTTCCAGCTTGCTGAGATGAGTCGCTGTCGATTTCATCCGACCTCCTCGCGCGTTTTAGATATGACCGGTTTTGATCAAAGCCACTATCTGGTCGAGCGCCTTACCCCAGCCCTCATTGAAGCCCATCTTGGCATGTTGTAGACAAGCTTGCTCTTCAGCATGGATCACGGTGGCGGTATAGCGCGTGGCTTGCCCATGATCTTCGAGCGTGATGGTGGCGGTGAAGAAAAATTGTACATTTTCATCGCCGCAGGTGGTGTCTAACAGCGCCGGTCTATAGCCTGGCAGCAGGGCGTTGGTCCAAGTCAGTCTTTCATTTGCTATCACTTCCAGATAGCAGCCGGAATTTTGAAATTGCTGGCCTTCTGGAGATTGCATCACGGTGTGGAAATTACCTCCAGGCCGCAGTTCGATCTCACAGGCGATGGTCTTCCACGGCAGTGGACAGAACCAAGGCATCAAGTGTTCAGGCTGGGTCCAGGCACGCCACACCAGTTCGCGTGGCACATCTATGATGCGTTCAAAGGTCAGATCGAGTTTAGGGTCTAGTGCAGCAGTTTGCTTAGTCATGGTGATCTCCTTTTTGTCTTTTTCGCTAGATTCTCTTGCACTCTGAACTGTGTGATCTGTGCGATCAGCTCATATGGAATAGCTAGCGCATACGGAAACTGCACCGAGCCTTTCGAACCCTTATAAGCCGATAGCGCGGGAGTGAAATGCGCGATACCCGAGCCGGATGGGTAAAAGCCGAGATGATTTTTCCATGCGGCGAAATAGACCAGATTTCCTCGCTGTGCGAAACAGGGCATGCCGTAACTGATCGTTTCCTCGGCATCAGGCGCAGCTTGTCGTATTGTTGCTCTGACCTTTTGCAAGATCGCCTGAATATCCGGTGTGCAAGCCGCTATGTATTCGTCAATGTTGCCGGGGGTGGTTTGATTGGCTTTCATCATCGCCTCGTGTTTTTCACATCGCCAAGTCTGTAGCGCGAACGAATACGCATCACTACTCCAGTTTGCCCTTGCGCATTTCGTTGTAATCGAAGATATGGACGGCTGACTTTTTAAGCCAGCCATACAGTGCAATTAAATCAATTTCGGATTCATGCTTGAACTGTTTTTGTGCGGCCTTGAATTTCCCCTCCGCCTTGAGCGCTGGTTCATCAAATAATTGACCGCTCAAAAGCAGCAGGTTGACCGTTTTCCTAGCCGTGATGTTGTAGCCAACGATGGGTGCTGCACCGAAAAACCAAACCGGATTGGCGTACCATATTTTGCAGGTGGACGAGGGTAGCATCGCATCGATCTTCTTGCGCATTGCGTTACAAATCGCGGCAAGTTCGGGTGGTAGCGCGGCGTTGTATTGGGTTATGGCTTCAGCGCCCTCCGAATGTGATTCAGATGCCTGGGCAATTTTTTCAGTTGCTGGTTTTGCCATGTTGAATCACCTCCAAATATTTAATGGGAACTACCTTTTCCGCCTCACCACGTTTCATTCGCCATCTGATTGCGTCGGGTCAATTCCTTCTCGCTCGGCTCGTCACCCACAAACGAACCGGGATGAATATCGCCATCCGGTACATAGGTACTCATCACAACACCCGTGGCGGAAACCTGAGAGCGAACGAGCCGCAACGCGGATGGCTTGGCCGTCTCGCCAAAGAGACGTTTGCCACGCCCCAACACCATGGGATAAGTCCACACGTTGTACTCGTCGATCAGTAAGGCAGCCTGAAGTGTTTGAATCAAATTGCCGCTACCTATCATCTGCAAGTCAGGGCCCGCTTGCGCCTTGAGCGCGGTGATTGACGGGACGACATCGCCATGGAGCAGGTTCGAATTGTTCCAATCGACCGTCTTCAAAGTGCGAGTCGCGACATATTTTTTCGCCGCGTTGAGCGTCTGCGCAATCGGATTGTCAGAGGGTTGATAAGGCCAGTACGCCGCGAATATTTCATAGGTTCTGCGTCCGAGTACTAGCTCTCGATCCTTGCCATCGAAGCCTGATCCTGAGAGGTCCAGCGCTTCGTCCCAGTACCGGCCAGATCATGCACCAGTGCGAACGACAGCAGGTGGGGCAAATGACTTACCGCCGCGAACACTTCGTCGTGTTGCGCGGGCGTCAGTTCGGAAACCACTGCACCGCATAATTCCCACACCAGCCGCACACGTGCCACAGATTCCGGCAAATTTTCCGGTAACGGCGTGAGCACAACTTTCTTGCCCTGATACAGATCGGCAAGCGCAGCGGATGCACCACTTTTCTCGCCCCCGGCGATCGGATGAGCGGGCACAAACTGTGAAACATTTTTGCCCAGATTGGCATAGGCAGCTTCAGCCACATCGCCCTTGGTACTGCCGCCATCGGTGACCAGCGTATGCGCGCCCAGATGAGGTGCGATACGCGCCATGAGTTCGGCCATTTGCCCAACGGGCGTTGCCAGCAACACCAGATCAGCATCAGCCACTTCAATCGCGATGTCCTGACCGATTCTGTCTATGATACCCAGCTGTTGCGCCTGTTGCAGCGTTGTCATACTGCGACCGAAACCGACCACTTCTCCTACGGCATGGGTACGGCGCAATGCCAGCGCAAATGAACCGCCAATCAGCCCTGTACCAAAAATGACAACCTTGCCAAATTCAATGCCCATAAGTACTCAAAACCTCATATCCACAGAGTTGCGTATCACAACTTCACCACTTCTTAGTTCTAAAAGCACTCGTCAAATCCAGCGACTTCATTTCATTAACCGGCACAGAAAACGGAAAAGCAACGTTGTGATGTGTCTCGACCTCATTGAGCTTTAACCCTTGCTGCTTTCTGTACATCCATACCAACAACCCCAGCAGAACAGCCACCAAAGCCAGCAGACCCCATATCAAAATAGCCGATTCGCCTGCATGGGGCTGAATGGACGGCATAGCAGCGGTAGCAGGTGCGGCAGCAGAATCTCCTGCCTGGCGCTTCAATCGTATAACTTCCTTGAGCATACCAATGTATTTTTCCATCAGTACAATTTGCGCCTCAATTTCCTCATTTTCCTTTTGTAACGCATGAATATCATCTGCATATTCATCCAGCTTCTTTATCTTTAACTGCGCTGTCGGAGGTTCGGGCTTTACCTCTACTGGCTTTGGCTCATGCAAAGCCGTGTTCTCCACCGACAACGGCTCCTTATCTTTATACGCCTTAAATACCGGTTGGACAGGCTCACGCGGCGCTACCGCCTTCGCCATTACCTCAGCTGCCGCGCCCCGTTTACTGACGGTCACCTCAGGTGCGCCGTCACTTTCCACAACCGGCACATCAGAATGCATGACAAATTCCGGCAGAAACTCAAAGGAATTGAAGACCGTCCCACCCGTTGCATCAACGGATTTGATCAGAATGTGATAGAACAATTCATCACTTTTATTTCCGTTCAGTCTTAAATAGCGCGCGCCATCCTGCCCCAACTCAACCGAAATTTTCAGATTACCCTCGTAGAGGGCATCACAGCCATTCACACCCGCCGCAATCATAGATGATTTGCACTCGGCAAGGCCTACCTGAAAAAAATGCACTTCACTGTTATAACTGCCAACCAGGGCAATATGGGCCCGCAACGGTTCGCCGACATGGTTCAGCATTTGCCCGGAACCCAATGTCATGGCAAGTGACAACGGGGATAATCCAGCCAAAAACAACACCAGCAGGAATTTTCCTGTGTGCGTAACCGGATTACGTCGGCAAGCCCAAGAAGTTACGCCATCCCGCAAGTGCACGAGTCCTTCGCGAAAGACACACCTGCTTACGCCCTTCATAATCAAGAAGAATTGACAGGGCATATTTAATTAAATAGTACGACCGATGGCTCCGGCAATCGCACCTAGCGTTACCATCAATTTTTTCAACTCTTCGGGGGTGAGTGCCTGATCCGCATCACACCAGGCTTCACAAGGGTTAGGATGCATTTCGACCAGCAGGCCATCTGCACCCGCTGCGATTGCGGCCTGTGACAACGCCGCCACCATCCATGCCTTGCCACCGGCGTGCGACGGATCGACGATCACCGGCAAATGGGTCTCTTTTTTGAGTACCGGAATCGCGGTCACGTCCAGAACGTTACGGTAGTATGTCTCGAAGGTGCGGATACCGCGTTCGCAGAAGATGATGTTGTGATTGCCACCCGCTGCGATGTATTCGGCCGCCATCAGCCATTCGGAGATGGTCGCCGACATGCCACGCTTCAGAATAACCGGCTTATTGATGCGGCCGACCTCCTTGAGCAGGTCGAAATTCTGCATGTTGCGCGTACCGATCTGAATCACGTCCACGTCATATTCGAGGAACGCATCCAGTTGGCGCACATCCATCAATTCGGTGACGATAGGCAAATTGTAACGACTGGCCGCCTTGCGGAACATGTCCAGACCTTCCACTCCCTTGCCCTGAAAGGCATAAGGGCTGGTGCGCGGCTTGAATGCCCCGCCGCGCATCAGTCGGCAGCCCGCTTCATGAGTGTATTGCGCGGACAGGTCCATCTGTTCCTGGGTTTCCACCGAACAGGGGCCTGCGATCACCTGAATCTGGTTGCCGCCCAGTTTGATGCCGCCGATATCGATCACGGTATTGTCTTTATGCGATTCACGGGAAACAATTTTGTATTGCTTGGCGATATGCATCGCCGTTTCCACGCCCGGCAGGGGCGTGAACATTTCCTCGCTCAATTGACGTTCATCGCCAATCGCGCCGATCACCGTGCGTTCGATGCCGCGCGAAATATTGGCCTTCAGCCCCGCCGTTTCCAGCTTCCTGACCACCGTGCCGATTTGTTCGTCGGTGACATCTCTTCCCATTACTATAATCATGCGGCTTCTCCAAGTATCTGCCCCAAGGCAGACAAAAATTTCTGATTTTGTGATTCAAGACCGATGCTCACGCGCAAATGGTCCGGCATGGCGTAGTTGCCGATAGGACGCACGATGACACCCGATTCAAGCAAGCGGCGGTAAATCCTCGCTGCATTGACTACGTGAAAGCTAATGAAGTTTCCATAAGAAGGAATATAGTCCAGCCCCAACCCGCGCAAGCCCTCGGTCAATTGCGCCATCCCCTGCAGATTCAATTCATGGGTACGCTGCACAAATTGCTCATCTTCCAGTGCGGCCACGGCTGCTGCCAGCGCCATGCTGTTGACATTGAACGGATGACGCACCCGATTGAGCATGTCGATCACCTGTTCATTGCCAAGCGCATACCCCACGCGCAAGCTGGCCAGGCCATAGGCCTTGGAGAACGTCCTGGAAATCATCAGATTGGGAAATTCAGCCAGCCAGCGCACAGAATCGTAACGACAGGATACGGGCAGGTATTCGTTGTATGCCTCGTCCAGCATCACCAGAATACTGGACGGCAAGGCGCTCAGGAACGCGTGCAACGCCTCGGCCGATAAAAAAGTCCCGGTCGGATTGTTCGGATTGGCGATGAAAATCAGCTTCGCACCCTGCCCGACCGCCGCGTCGCGCATCGCGTCCAGATCGTGCCCGTAATTCTTGGCCGCAACGCTGATGCCAGTCGCCCCGGCCGCTTGCACCGCCAGCGGATAAACGGCAAAGGCGTGGTCGGAATAGACCGCGCGATCGCCCACCGTCAAAAAGGCGCGAGCCGCCAGTTCCAGCAAGTCGTTCGAGCCATTGCCCAGCACCAGTTGCTTGTGCGCCACGCCATAGCGTGTCACCAGCGCGGATTTCAGGGCATAGCCGTTGCCATCCGGATACAGGCTGATCTCGTCCAGCGCGGCTCGGGCTGCGGCAACCGCCTTCGGGCTTGCACCCAACGGATTCTCGTTGGATGCCAGTTTGACGATATCGGTAATCCCCAGCTCGCGCTCCAGTTCGGAGATCGGTTTACCGGGTTGATACGGCGCAATTGCGCGGATAAATCCTGGTGCCAGTTCAGAATAATTCATTATTTTCACTTCACAAAATTCAACTTCCAACTACCGACTTCCTACAAGGGTTTTCTCAGTATCCAGTAGGTCTCCCCAGGCCAGCCCGGAAATTTCGCACCAAACCAGAGGTTGAAACGCATCCACCATTTGTAATTTTCCAGGAAGAAGCCCTTTTTGCGCATGAAAAATGCCCCGCTCAAAAACTCCACTTCCAGGCCATTCGATGCCGCCATTTCGCGTACGCGTTCAGGTGAAAACACGCTGACATGGCCGAATTTCCGGGCAGTTGCGCGTATCTTATCCTCGCGCGCCTGCGCAAAACCTTGCGGCGTCGAGGGCAACCCGCCGATCAGCATGCCGCCCGGTTTCAGATGCGGGACGATTTTGGCAACCAGTTCTTCCGGTTTGAACAAATGCTCCAGCACATGCAACAGGATCATCGCGTCATATTGCTTATCGTCGCGCAGGGCAAATTCCGCGCTTTCCAGATCGACTTGATAGAACTGGTTGTAACCGACACGGGTCAGGATGTCCTCACGAATCAGCGCATCGACCGCATCCCAACTCGCCAATTTCACTTCTCCGCCGCCGAGCGCTTCGGATGCCTTTAAAAACCCCAGCATCTGGCCGACATCGACGCCGATTTCGCAGACATTCAGTGCGCCGCGACGCACTGATTCCATGCGCAAAAAATGGTATATAAACCAGTATCGTACCATCCTGATCGGATAGCTGATATGGCGCGCATCTGGGGGAATCCCGTAATTATCACTCTGAAAAGCCGGATTATTCTTCAGAAAATCCACTTCCCAATTCAATTGTTCAATTGCCATGCCAAAACCTTTATAAAATTGTTTAAACAGCAACCGGATAGGAACCCAGGATTTTCATGAAGGCGGCAGCCTGACTCAGTTCGCTCAGTGCAGCCGCAACAGGTTGATCTTCCTTGTGGCCTTCGATGTCCACATAAAACACATATTCCCACAATCCGGAACGCGACGGACGCGACTCAAATTTGGTCATGCTCACGCCATGCCTGGCCAGTGCAGTCAGTAAATCATGCACCGCGCCTGGCCGGTTCACCGATGACAGCACCAAGGATGTTTTATCCTGACCGGAAGGCGCAACCTGCTGTTTGCCCAACACCAGAAAACGCGTGGTATTTCGCGCGTCATCCTCAATATTCTCGACACACATATCCAGTTTAAAATGCAAAGCAGCCTGACTGCCAGCAATCGCCGCACTGCCCGCATGCCCTGATGCCAGTCGTGCCGCTTCCGCATTGCTCGACACCGGAATACGTATCGCATGCGGCAGATTCACATTTAACCAGCCCTGACACTGCCCGAGCGACTGGGGATGAGAATATACTGTCGTGATTTTTGCAAGGTCACAGCCGCTTGCCAGCAGACATTGATGTATCGCCAGCATCACCTCGCCGCACACCTGTAGCGTACTTTGCAGCAACAGATCCAGCGTTCGTCCGATCGCGCCTTCGGTGGAATTCTCCACCGGTACCACACCGTACTGCACCGCGCCGCTTTCGACCGCACGGAACACCTCATCTATCGTCGCACAGGATTGTCCTGCTACCGCACTGCCGAAACGCTTCAATGCCGCAGCCTCGGTAAATGTGCCTTCCGGGCCGAGATAGGCAACCGTCATCGGCGCCTCCAGTGCGCGACAATTGGACATCACCTCGGTGAACAGTGCCGCGATCGCTGCATTGCCCAGTGGCCCCGTGTTGGCCGCCTGCAATCGGCGCAATACCTGCGCCTCACGTTCGGGACGCAATACCACGCCATCTTCCTTCAGATAACCGATCTGCTGCGCAAGCACAGCACGTTGATTGAAGATTTTCAGCAGTTCGTCATCCAGCGCATTGATTTGCTCACGGCATGCTTGCAACTTTTCGCTCATGACTTTTCCAATTGTGGCAGGTTACGCACCATCAGCACACCGGGAATGGCCGATATCTGCGCAATCAATTGTTCAGGGACGCTCGAATCGGTATCCACCAGCGTATAGGCCATTTCACCACGCGACTTGTTCATCATGGTGTGTATATTGATACCCGCGCCTGCCAGTGTGCTGGAAATTTGCCCCAGCATGTTGGGCACATTGGCATTGGCAACCGCCAGGCGGTAAGCCGATTCACGTGGCATGACCAAGGTCGGAAAATTGACCGTATTGGTAATATTGCCGTGCTCAAGATATTCGCGCACCTGATCCACCACCATCACTGCACAGTTCTCTTCAGCCTCTGCAGTCGATGCGCCCAGATGCGGCAAGGTCACAACGCCCGCCTGCCCCTGCAGTTTTTGCGCAGGAAAATCGCACACATAGGCGCGCAATTGCCTTGCAGCCAACCCTGACAGTACGGCATCGCTATCCACAATGGCGTCACGCGAAAAATTCAACAATACAGCCCCCGATTTCATGCCTTGTACGCGCTCTGTATTGATCAGTCCGCGCGTCGCAGGAAGCAACGGCACATGCAAGGTAACGAAATCGCTATGCTTCAATAATTCTTCTATACTTTGCGCCTTTTTAACCTGTGACGACAGGCTCCACGCGCCTTCGACAGTGATTTCGGGATCATAACCATAAACTTTCATTCCCAGTGCCAGCGCCGTATCGGCTACCAGACGGCCGATCGCACCCAAACCGATGATACCCAGCGTGCGCCCGCGCAACTCGATACCGGCGTAATGCTTCTTGCCGTCTTCGACCAGTTTGTGCTGGGTGGCATCATCCCCTTGCAGCCCGCTGACAAATTGCAGCGCGGGCACGATATTTCTCGCTGCCAGCAGCATGCCCGCAACCACAAGTTCCTTAACCGCATTGGCATTTGCCCCTGCCGCATTAAATACCGGCACACCCCGCGCACTCATTTTCGCAACCGGCACGTTGTTGGTCCCGGCTCCTGCACGCGCAATCGCTTTCACGCTGGCGGGTATCTCCATGTCGTGCATGACCTGCGAGCGCACCAGAATGACATCCGGCTCGGTCACATCTGTTCCGGTCACATAGTTGGCCGGGGGAAAACGCTTCAGACCGACCGATGAAATCTTGTTCAGTGCGAGAATGCGATAGGGATTAGCCATGATAGCCTCAACGGTTTTGCTGAGCAAATTCGCCCATGAATTCAACCAACGCCATCACCCCTGCCAATGGCATCGCGTTATAGATGGATGCGCGCATGCCGCCTACCGAACGATGGCCCTTTAACTGCAATAAACCACGCGCCTCGGCCTGCTTGACGAATGCACCGTCAAGCGCAGCATCCTTCAAGGTGAATGGGATATTCATACGCGAACGGTTATCGGTTGTGACCGGACAGTTGTAGAAACCACTGCTCGCATCAATGGCAGCGTACAGCGCTTGTGCCTTGGCAATATTGGTTTGCTCCATTGCAGCGATACCACCGTTGCGCTTCAACATCTTAAACACCAGCCCTGCGATATAGATACCATAGGTCGGCGGGGTGTTGTACATCGAATCATTATCCGCATGGGTCTTGTAGTCCAGCATGGTCGGCGTACCCTCGACGACCTGTCCGATCAGGTCATCCCGCACAATGACGATGGTCAAACCGGCCGGGCCGATATTTTTTTGCGCACCCGCGTAGATCAGCCCGTATTTGGACACATCGATCGGGCGCGACAAAATGCATGATGACATGTCTGCAACCAGAGGCACGTTGCCCGCCTCCGGCAACCAGTTGAATTCAACCCCACCTATGGTTTCATTGGGCGTGAAGTGCAGGTAGGCTGCCTCAGGATCGCATTTCCATGTTGAAAACTCAGGCACATAGCAGAAATTTTTATCGGCGCTGGTCGCAACCACATTCACGTTGCCAAATTTTTTCGCCTCGGCAATCGCCTTCTTCGACCATTCACCCGTGTTCAAATAATCCGCCGACGTCCCGCCGCGCAACAGATTCATCGGAATCATCGCGAACTGTTGGGAAGCGCCGCCTTGCAGGAACAACACCTTGTAGTTGGCAGGAATAGCCATCAACTCGCGCAAATCGGCTTCTGCCTCAGCCGCAATGCCCATGAATTCTTTACCACGATGCGACATTTCCATGACCGACATGCCGCTACCGTGCCAGTCGAGCATTTCCGCCTGCGCCTGCTGCAACACTTCCTTCGGCAATACCGCCGGACCCGCGCTAAAGTTATAAATCGTCATGTGCTTCTCCTGAAAAACCGTAAAAAACAGATATAAAACAAGGAACTCTGGCATAACCATTGAATCGCACCCCCTGTCTCCCCTCTCGCCGTTATTCTTCCTGTTCGTCCTGCTCGCCCTGACCTTCTTCGCCGGATTCGGCAATACGGCTAAGACCCGCCAGCTTCTCGCCCTTTTCCATATTCATCAAGGTAACACCCTGCGCGGTACGACCCATCTCGCGGATCTCATTGACGCGCGTGCGGATCAGCACACCGCTGGTGCCGATCAGCATGATTTCGTCTTCAGGATTCACCAGCGTTGCGGCCACTACCTTGCCGTTACGCTCGGAAGTCTGAATCGCGATCATGCCTTGCGTGCCGCGTCCGTGACGGGTGTATTCGCTGACCGGGCTGCGCTTGCCGTAACCGTTCTCGGTCGCTGTCAACACGCTTTGCGCTTCGTTCTCGGCAACCAGCAAGGAGATGACCTGCTGACCGGTCGCCAACCTCATACCGCGCACCCCGCGCGAGGCGCGGCCCGTTTCGCGCACGTCGCCTTCGTCGAAGCGCACTGCCTTGCCACCGTTCGAAAACAGCATCACGTCGTGCTTGCCATCGGTGATCGCAACGCCGATCAGATAATCGTCCTCATCCAGATTGATCGCGATGATACCGCGCTTCATCGGACGCGCGAAATCAGTCAGCGTAGTTTTCTTCACCGTACCGTTGGCCGTTGCGAAAAACACATACTTGTCTTCGGCAAATTCGGTCACCGGCAAAATCGCATTGATCTTCTCGCCCTCTTCCAGCTGCAACAGATTGACGATCGGCTTGCCGCGCGCGGTGCGGCTACCCTGCGGCACATCGTAGACCTTCATCCAGTAGACTCGCCCCTTGTTGGAGAAGCACAGGATATAGTTATGCGTATTGGCGATAAACAAATTGTCGATAAAATCGTCATCCTTGTTGGTGGTCGCCTGCTTGCCGCGCCCGCCGCGTTTCTGCGCACGGTATTCGTCCATCTTTTGCGCCTTCATGTATCCGCCATGCGACAGCGTGACGACCACATCTTCCGGCGGGATCAGATCCTCCATGCTCATGTCGTGCGTATGCGTGACAATTTCGCTACGACGCTTGTCCCCGAACTGCGTTTTGACCGCCAGCAACTCGTCGCCTATGATCGCCGAGACGCGTTCAGGCTTGGCCAGTATATCGAGCAGATCCGTGATCTTGTCCATCACGTCGCGGTATTCGCCGATAATCTTGTCCTGCTCCATACCGGTCAGGCGTTGCAGACGCAATTCCAGTATCGCCTGCGCCTGTGCATCTGACAGATGGTACACACGCAGACCGCCAACTTGCTCGATCAGGCCAAACTGCGGTGCCAGACCATCGGGTCGCGACGCATCACTCACGCGGGAGAGCATGTCTTCGACCAGATCCGAGTGCCAGCCGCGCGCCATCAGCTCACGCTTGGCATCGCTTGGCGCCGGTGCTGCCTTGATCAGCGCGATGATCTCATCCACATTGGACAGGGCGACCGCCAAGCCTTCCAGCACATGACCGCGCTCGCGCGCCTTTCTCAATTCAAATATCGTGCGACGTGTGACCACTTCGCGGCGATGACGCAAGAACGCGTCCATCACCTGCTTCAGGTTCAGCAAACGCGGCTGACCATCGACGATGGCCACCATGTTGATACCGAAGCTGTCCTGCATCTGGGTATCTTTGTACAGGCGATTGAGCAGCACGTCGGCGTTTTCGCCGCGCTTCAACTCAATCACCGCACGCATCCCGGACTTGTCCGATTCGTCGCGGATTTCGGAAATACCCTCAATACGTTTTTCGCGCACCATCTCGCCGATCTTGATCAGGAGATTCGCCTTGTTCACCTGATAGGGCAGCTCGTCGATGATGATCGCCTGACGCTCCTTGCCAATATCCTCAAAATGGCAACGCGCACGCATGATCACTCGACCACGCCCCGTTCGATACCCTTCCCTAACGCCCACCAGACCGTAGATAAAACCGGCAGTCGGAAAATCGGGCGCGGGTACATATTCGATCAATTCTTCGATGTCCATGTCCGGGTTATGCAGCAACGCAAGGCACGCGTCGATCACTTCAGTCATATTATGCGGCGGAATATTGGTCGCCATGCCCACCGCAATACCGGAAGATCCGTTCACCAGCAAATTTGGGAAACGTGCCGGAAACACCAGCGGTTCATGTTCCGAACCATCGTAGTTCGGCCCGAAGTCTACGGTTTCCTTGTCCAGATCAGCGAGCAACTCATGCGCGATCCTGGCCATGCGAATTTCCGTGTAACGCATCGCCGCCGCGTTATCCCCGTCAACCGATCCGAAGTTACCCTGCCCGTCCACCAGCATGTAACGAAGTGAAAAAGGCTGGGCCATACGAACAATGGTGTCATACACGGCGGTGTCGCCATGAGGATGGTACTTACCGATCACGTCGCCGACAATACGCGCCGATTTCTTATAAGCGCGATTCCAGTCATTCGACAGTTCGTGCATCGCAAATAATACGCGGCGATGCACGGGCTTCAAACCATCGCGCACATCGGGCAGCGCGCGTCCGACAATTACGCTCATCGCATAGTCCAGATAGGACTTGCGCATTTCCTCTTCAAGACTGACCGGCAGGGTTTCTTTGGCGAATTGTTCCATGTGTATATGTGTGTGGTTAGCTCAAAAAACAGCTCGCAAGTTTACCACAAACAGACATACGCTAGCCAGCCATTAGCGCCATATCGGCAAGGTTTTGAGGCGCATCACGAGAATAGTTGGCGCTATCGGCAAGTTTTGCTACAGTCGCACCCTGATCATCAAATATCGCACCCGCCATGAGCAACGCAGATCCCGTAGAAATCGAAAAATTCTCCCAACTGGCCCACAAATGGTGGGACCCTTCGAGCGAATTCAAGCCGCTGCACGAAATCAACCCGCTACGCTTGACCTATATCGACCGTCTATCCTCCCTTGCAGGAAAGACCGTGCTGGATGTGGGCTGCGGCGGCGGCATTCTGTCGGAGAGCATGGCAGGCCTGAATGCCGATGTCACCGGCATTGATCTGTCCGACAAGGCATTGCAGGTTGCAAAACTGCATCTGCTGGAATCTGGTCGCCAAGTCAATTACCGCAAGATCGCTGCCGAAGACATGGCGACCGAAAATCCCGGAAAATATGACGTTGTCACCTGCATGGAGATGCTCGAACATGTGCCCGATCCTGCCAGCGTAATCGCCGCATGCGCAAAACTGGCCAAACCGGGTGGCTGGGTTTTCTTTTCTACGCTCAACCGCAACCCAAAATCCTATCTGTTCGCCGTAATTGGCGCGGAATATGTACTAAACATGCTACCCAAAGGCACGCATGACTATGCAAAATTCATCAAGCCTTCCGAACTTGCCCAAGCCTGCCGCAATGCCGGTCTCAATGTAACCGATCTCGTTGGCATGAGCTACAACCCGCTCTCCAAAATCTACTCGCTGGGCCATGACACCAGCGTCAATTACCTGATCGCCTGCCGTCTTGAATAGATCCGTTCGCACCGGGCCTGTCGAAGTACAAACCGTCAAGGCCGTGCTGTTCGATCTGGACGGCACTTTTGCCGACACAGCACCCGACCTGGCTGCTGCCGTCAACCAGGTGCGCGCAAGCTGCAACCTGCCACCGCTGCCGCTGTCCACTTTGAGGCCGCAAGCCTCGCATGGCTCAGTCGGCCTGCTTAAAACCGGCATGAATATCACCCCTGATGCGCCGAATTTCAAGGCATTACAAGGCATCTTTCTTGATCATTACGCCAACAATATCTGTGTACATACCTCGCTGTTTTCCGGTATGCGCGAATTGATAGACGAACTGGAGGCGCGCGCAATTGCATGGGGCATCGTCACCAACAAGCCACAGCGCTATACCCTCCCCCTGATGCAGGCGCTCGGTTATGCCAACCGCGCATCGTGCCTTATCAGCGGCGATACCTGCGAACATGCCAAGCCGCATCCCGCGCCGATGCTCAAGGCTTGCGAATTGATCGATGTCGCTCCGGAACATTGCCTGTATCTTGGCGACGATCTGCGCGACATGCAGGCGGCCAATGCCGCAGCAATGCGCGGCATCATCGCGGCTTATGGCTATGTTAGTGCGGATTGCAGTCTTGAAAACTGGCAGGCGCATGCGCTTATCGATCATCCAA
Organism: uncultured beta proteobacterium; assembly: GCA_963784505.1. Taxonomy (GTDB): domain Bacteria; phylum Pseudomonadota; class Gammaproteobacteria; order Burkholderiales; family Gallionellaceae; genus Gallionella. The sequence continues at coordinate 14,933 of CAWASY010000002.1, forward strand.
TTGAACTTCTCGACCTGATAGCACTCTGAATCTGCTAGAATGCATTTCGTTATAAGCAGCGAAACTGGGGACGACATGGCTTCGACGTGGGTTACAAAGCAAAGCAGGGCATACCGAGGACCCGCAACCTCGTAAATCAGCTGGAAAAAACTAGTCGCAAACGACGAAAACTACGCTTTAGCCGCTTAGTCGGCTAGACCTCACACCATGCTGTCTGTGGAGTGGCTCAAAGTCGCAAGGCTGAGATGAGTGAGGTAAATTACACAGAATCGTGTCGTGCAGGGTTACTTTGTACGAAGCTAAAACCAAGGTAACTCGTCCCGTACCAGCCCGCCAGTTGGCGTGTCCGGGATTAAATTAAAGAGCATGGCTAAGTATGTAGAACTGCCTGTAGAGGGCTTGCGGACGCGGGTTCAATTCCCGCCGTCTCCACCAATTTTATTGATATAATCAATGGGTTAGATTTTAATGCTGCACACAATATATGCCACTTATACCCTGTTTTGGCTCTGAGTGTGCAGCATTTTGTGCAGCATTTCAAACACCCTGAACGACAAAAATCGTCATGAATAGGAATTAAATTCTTGCCGTTTTAACCAAAAATTTAGCCGCTGATCTTCAGCGGCTAAATTCTTATCCAAAGTCCGAATATCCGTTATCTGCTTAACCGTTCAGCTACCGCCTGAACTTAGGCGACCACATGAGTTTCATCAACGTAGAGACATGCCTGCGCCCGGCGATCACCCCCTCGCGCTTGAGTAAACGGCTCAACATACGCGCGCCGGCATAAGGCCAGTCCATGTGCAACTGATCAATCCGTAGTGTCAGTGCCGAGTCTGATTCGGACAACGGCTTCTGTGTGCCGTGGTCTCCACGGCTTGGGTTGAGCAAGACTAACACTTAAGGGGCTGTCCGAAAATTCGGCGCCACCTCTGTTTTGACCTATTACGCCATTCAAGACAATATTGTTCTGTTCAAGACTATATTGTCACGAAACAATCATCATCATTACCAGCCCGATTCACGTTCCGGTGTAGCACTAATCTTGTGTATGCTCAAATCCGCACCATTAAACTCTTCTTCAGCATCCAGACGGATACCAACCAGACGCTTAAGAGTGCCATACACCAGATAACCTCCCGCAAAAGCGATGGTAACACCCATCAACGTACCGATGAGTTGTGACATAAAACTGACCCCACCTGTACCGCCCAGCGCTTTCAAGCCGAATATACCTGCCGCGATACCGCCCCAGGCACCGCACAACCCATGCAAAGGCCATACACCCAACACATCGTCTATCTTCCAGCGATTCTGTGTCAGTGTAAACATCATGACGAACATGCCGCCCGCCACCGCACCGACCACCAATGCACCAATTGGGTGCATCATATCCGAACCGGCACACACAGCCACCAGACCGGCCAGCGGGCCGTTGTGAACAAAACCCGGGTCATTCTTGCCAGCCCACAACGCGGCCAGCGTACCGCCCACCATCGCCATCAGCGAATTGACTGCAACCAACCCACTGATATTACTGATAGTTTGTGCAGACATCACATTGAAGCCGAACCAACCCACCGTCAGTATCCAGGCGCCCAGCGCCAGAAAGGGAATGCTCGAAGGCGGATGCGCGGAAATGCGCCCTTCCTTGTTGTAACGGCCACGCCGGGCGCCCAGCAACAGCACGGCAGCCAGACCGATCCAGCCACCTACGGCGTGCACCACAACGGAACCGGCGAAATCGTGAAACTCCGCACCGAAGGTAGCATGTAACCAGTCCTGCACACCGAAGCGATGGTTCCATACAATGCCCTCGAAGAAGGGATAGACGAAACCGACCAACATGAAAGTGGCCGCCATTTGCGGATTAAAACGGGCACGTTCGGCAATACCGCCCGAAACAATCGCCGGGATCGCTGCCGCAAAAGTAAGTAAAAAGAAGAACTTGACCAATTCATAGCCGCTCTTTTGCACCAGTTGATCCGCGCCCGTGAAAAAATTTACCCCATAGGCGATCACATAACCGATAAAGAAATAAGCCAATGTGGAAATGGCGAAGTCGGACAGTATCTTAACCAGCGCATTCACCTGATTTTTTTTCCGCACCGTACCCAATTCAAGAAAGGCAAATCCTGCATGCATGGCCAGCACCATAATGGCGCCGAGCAGGATAAACAGCACATCATTACTTGTTTTCAGATTTTCCATAACCATTCCCAAAACGTGTTGACAAAAAGATTTATAAAGCAAAAAACATGCCACCATATCAACGCATTGATACTACGACATAAATCTAATTTCAATCTGCAACAGCGAACCACTATGGTGCATTATTTTCCAAAACCAAAAATATACGCACCACAATAGTGCAGATTAACGCTGCCAATCCTTCAGGTGCTTTTCCAGCCAGAACAATCCCACAATGGTTTTGCTATCGCTGATTTTCCCCTGACGCATCCAGTCCATTGCATCGTCCAGCGACAGCTCGAACACCTCAAGAAATTCACCTTGATCCAGATTTTGCTGTTGGCGCGTCAAACCTCGCGCTAGATAGTACACGATGCGTTCATCAGCATAACCGATGCAAGGCCAGGTGGTGACCAGATGCGTCCATTCCCGCGCAACATAACCTGTCTCTTCAAGCAGTTCGCGCTGGCCAGTGATCAGCGTATCTTCGCCGTGATCGATTTTACCGGCAGGGATTTCAAAAAATTCCCGACGGGGCGCATAGCGATATTGTCGCTCCATGATCAGTTTGCCGTTATCCTGCATCGCCAGTACCGCGACAGCCCCCGGATGGGTGATGTATTCACGTACGCTCTGAGCACCGTCTGGCAGGCGCACGGTATCGCGGCGTACGTGCATTAAACAACCGTCATAGACGGCGTTCGATTCAATACAGGTTTCTTCAAGATTCATACCCATTGCTCCATAAATGAATACTCCCGCGCAAGGCGGGAGCATTCATTCTGCAAATAATTTAAATTAGTGCAACAGCAGGGATTGCTGCACGGAAACAGCGCATATGGACATCAGCGTACCGGGCATCAACCCCAGGAAGAGCACACCTAATCCGTTGATCGTCATCAGCAAACCTGTATCCGATCCAACCACAATAGGTGCATGGCTCTCGGGCGCATCAAAGTACATCAGTTTGATGACTCTCAAATAGTAGAACGCGCCAATAAGTGAGAACATCACCGCTACCACGGCAAGCCAGGTATGTCCGGTCTGGACGATGGCATTGAGCACCGAGAATTTTGCGTAGAAACCGACAGTAGGCGGAATACCTGCCATGGACAGCATCAACAGCATCATCATGAAAGCAAGCCAGGGGCTGCGCTGGTTAAGCCCCTTGAAATCATTAAGCGTGTCGGCTTCGAATCCTGCTCGTGACAGAATCATGATCATGCCAAAGGCACCCAGTGACATCATCATATACACTACAGTGTAGAACATCGCGGAACCGTAACCCTCAATGCTACCACTGACCAGACCCAACACCATGAAACCCATGTGCGTAATCGTCGAGTAGGCGAACATGCGCTTGATATTGGTCTGCGCAATCGCGGCCAGATTTCCCAGTGCCATTGAAGCGATCGCAAGGACAATCAACATGCCCGACCAGTCAGCAGACAGCGATTGCAAAGCTTCAACCAGAATACGCGTCGTGAAGGCAAAGGCGGCCAGCTTGGGAACGGAACCGATCAGCATGGTCATGGCCGTAGGCGCACCGTGATAGACATCCGGCACCCACATATGGAATGGAACTACACCCAGTTTGAAGGCCAGACCGGACAGCACAAAAACCAGGCCGAACACCAAGAGCGATTTATTCTGAACACCATGGGCAATGGCATTGGCAATAGTGCCCAGTTCCAGACTGCCAGTTGCACCGTACAGCATGGACATCCCATAGAGCAGCAAGCCGGAAGCTAGCGCACCCAACACGAAATATTTCATCGCAGCTTCAGTAGCAATCGCCGAATCGCGCTGTAGTGCAACCATCGCATACAGACTCAGGGACAGCAACTCCAGCCCCAGATAAAGGGTCAAAAAGTGGTTTGCTGAGATCATCACATTCATGCCGAGCAGCGCGAACAAGGCTAGCACCATAAATTCGCCGGTAAACAAACCGCGCAGCATCAGATATTGTCGGGAATAGACGAATACCATGGACAGACCAAGATAACTGAGCATTTTGAGCACGTCCGACATCAGGTCATCGACATACATGCCATTAAATGCGTAAAACACGCCATTGGTGTGTGTACCTACCGTGATCAGCGAACAGCCCAGCAAGGTGAATTGAACCAGCATATAGGTGATAAATTTGCTGCGCTTGCTCAGCATGAGATCCACTATCAGGATGAAGCAGACCATCGCCAGCAGAAAAATCTCTGCTGCGGCGGGGATCAGATTAGCCAGTAAATTCATATACACCTCAAAATCAAAATTTAGTCGTTAGTTACTAGTTGTTAGTCAAACCTATTGGTGGTAGTGAATAGTTGCTTTAACTACTGACTAGCGACTAATAAGCAATGACTGCTTTCCATTTACAGCGGCAGCTTGGAATGGGCTACATGCAACAATAAATCATTCACCGACGTATGCAGCACTTCGCTGAACGGGAGCGGATAGACACCCATCCCCAGCACGAAGAGCGCAAGAATTGCCATGATCAGTGCTTCACGGCCGCTCAAGTCTGTCAACTCCTCAACGTGGTGATTGGTAATCGCGCCGAAAATCACACGCTTGTACATCCACAGTGTATAGGCCGCACCAAAAATCAGCGTCGTCGCGGCAGCGAAGGCATACCAGAAGTTCACCTTGATCGTACCCATCAGCACCATAAATTCACCCACGAACGCGCTGGTACCGGGCAAACCACTGTTGGCCATCGCAAACAGCATGAAGAAAGCGGCAAACACAGGCATCTTGTTCACGACGCCACCATAATCGGCTATGTTTCGGCTGTGCATACGGTCATACAGCACACCAATACACAGGAACAGTGCGCCAGCGACAAAGCCGTGCGACAACATTTGCAGCAATGCGCCTTCCATACCATAGGCATTGAAAATGAATAAACCGAGGGTTACAAATCCCATATGCGAGATCGATGAGTAGGCTACTAGCTTTTTCATGTCCGATTGCATCAAGGCCACCAGGCCAATATAAACAATCGCAATCAATGACAGCGCAATCATCACACCGGCGAGTTTGTGGCTGGCATCCGGTGCGATCGGCATTGAAAAGCGCAGGAATCCGTATGCACCGACCTTAAGCATGATCGCTGCCAGCACCACGGAACCACCGGTAGGCGCTTCAACGTGCGCATCCGGCAACCAGGTATGAACCGGGAACATCGGCACCTTGACTGCAAAGGCGAAGAAGAAGGCGATGAAAATCAGAATCTGCGCATTCATCGGAATCGCTACCTGATGAAAATCCAGTATCGCGAAGCTGCCACCGGTCAGGTTGTACAGGTAGATCAGTGCAACCAACATCAGCAGTGAACCTAACAGTGTGTACAGGAAGAACTTCATCGTCGCATAGATACGATTCGCCCCACCCCACACACCAATGATGATAAACATCGGAATCAGCATTGCTTCCCAGAACACGTAGAACAGTATCGAGTCCAGTGCAGCAAACACCCCATTGACGATACCTGACATGATCAGGAATGCACCCATGTACTGCCCGACGCGCTTTTCAATCACTTTCCAGCCGGCCATTACTACGATGACGGTAAAGAAACTGTTCAGCAAAATAAACAGCATGGAAATGCCGTCAACGCCGAGATGGTAGTGAATATTGAAACGCGTGATCCAGTCGTGCAATTCAACAAACTGCATATTGCTGGTCGTCAAATCAAAACCGGTATAAAGCGGCAGGGTAACCAGACACCCCAGCACCGAACCGACTAATGCCAGCATACGCGCCAGTGGTGCGTTTTTATCATCGCCAGTTGCCAGAACCAGGATACCAAATAGGATCGGCAACCAGATCGCAACACTAATCACAGGTAGTCCAAAAATCATGCTGTATTTCCTTTACTTTTAAGCAGTCAGTAGTAAGTAGGTAGTAGGTAGTGGGGCAATCCCACTCTCCAATCTCTACCCCCTACTTCCCAGTACTAGAACCAGTTTCTGATCGTCAACAATATAAACACGCCAACGATCATGGTAAATGCGTAATGGTAGATATAGCCGGACTGGAATTTTCTAACCAGACCCGAAATCCTGCCCACCATATTGGCCGAACCGTTCACCATCAGTCCGTCGATCAGCAGTCGATCACCGAATTTACCCAAGAAGCTGCTCAAATTACGCGCGCCACCCGCATAGAACCAGTCGTTAAACTTGTCGAAGTAGTACTTGTTGTCCAGTACGGTATAGAACCACTGGAAACGCTTGGCAATCGCTGCCGGAATGTCGGGGCGCTTAAGATAGAAGTAACCCGAGCTTGCCACACCGGCAATTGCAAGCCACAGCGGCAGACTGGTCAGTGAATGCAATGCCATCGCAAACGCGCCGTGGAATTCCTCATGAAGTTCTGTCATGACTTCATGATTCTCACCGATGTAAATGGCATCTTTGAAGAAATGGCCAAACAGCATGGGTTCTATCGCGATGTAACCGATGATGACCGAAGGAATCGCCAGCAACACCAGCGGCAACCAGACCACCCAAGGGGTTTCATGCGGTTTCTGACCCGGCGCCAGACCGTGATGATGATCATGCGACACTTCTTCATCGTCATGGTCACCTTCGTGCGCTTCAGCGTGGTGCTCGTCATGTGCATCATGTGCTGAGCCTGTCGAAGCATGGTCATCGTGCGCCACCTTGGCATGCGCTGCAGGCGCATGGTGTGTATCATGAGCCTTGCCGAAACGCTCTTCTCCGTGAAATACCAGGAAGTACATGCGGAATGAGTAGAACGCCGTGATGAACACGCCCGCCACCACCGAGAAGTAGGCAAAACCGGAACCGGCCAGATGCGAATACTCGACAGCCTCGATGATGCTGTCCTTGGAGTAGAAGCCTGAAAAGAATGGTGTACCGATCAAGGCGAGCGAACCGATCAAGGAAGTAATCCAGGTAATCGGCATGTACTTGCGCAGCCCGCCCATGTTGCGAATATCCTGATCATGGTGCATACCGATGATCACGCTACCGGCACCCAGGAACAACAACGCCTTGAAGAACGCATGGGTCATCAGATGGAAGATCGCCACAGGATAGGCTGAAGCACCTAGGGCTACCGTCATATAACCCAACTGGGAGAGCGTGGAATAGGCAATCACGCGTTTAATGTCGTTCTGGATGATACCGAGCAGCCCCATGAACAGCGCAGTAATCGCACCGATGACCATCACGAAAGATAACGCGGTATCGGACAATTCGAACATCGGTGACATGCGCGCCACCATGAAAATACCGGCGGTAACCATTGTCGCTGCGTGGATCAGTGCAGAAATCGGCGTCGGACCTTCCATCGAATCAGGCAACCAGACATGCAAGGGAAATTGTGCCGATTTACCCATGGCGCCGATGAACAGCAGTATGCAAATCGCGGTGAGTAGATTGACCGACATACCGGCAATCGGCGCCATGTCATTGGCATGGCTTTGTACATTGGCAAAAACAGCCGCGTAATCAAGTGTACCGAATACCATCAACACCAGACCGATACCGAGCAGGAAGCCGAAATCGCCCACACGATTAACCAGAAAGGCTTTCAGGTTGGCATAGATAGCAGTCGGTCTGGTATACCAGAATCCAATCAGCAAATAGGAGACCAGACCCACCGCTTCCCAACCGAAAAACAGTTGCATGAAGTTGTTTGCCATCACCAGCATCAACATCGAGAAGGTGAACAGCGAAATATAGCTGAAGAAACGCTGGTAACCCGCATCTTCAGACATGTAACCGATCGTATAGATATGTACCATCAGCGATACAGAGGTGACGACCAGCATCATCGTCACGGTCAGGCGGTCAATCAAAAAGCCGACATGAAAACTGGTATCGCCGGAGGTCAACCAGGTATAAACCGGGCCATTAAAGGTATGACCGGCCATTACATCCATGAATATCTGGATAGCGGAATACAACGACAGGCCCACCATCGCGATGGTCAGGCGGTGCGTCATATTGCGACCGAGAAACTTGCCGAACAGGCCCGCCCCAATTGCGCCAAACAGGGGCGCCAATGGCACCAGCAGATAGTATGTTTGAATATCCATTATCAGCCTTTCAAACTGCCGAGATCATCAACATTGATGGTTCTCAAGTTACGGAACAGCACGACCAGAATCGCAAGCCCGATTGCCGCTTCCGCAGCCGCAACGGTCAGGATAAAGAAAACGAACACCTGCCCTGCCGTATCGTTAAGGTAGTGCGAGAACGCGACAAAGTTGGTATTAACAGCCAGCAGCATCAATTCAATGGACATCAGCAAAATGATGACATTTTTCCGATTGAGAAATATGCCCACCACGCTGATGGCAAACAGCACCGCGCTAAACACCAGATAATGTGAAAGGGTTACCATGTTTTGTTTTGCTCCCTGATTTTATTGGTTAGTGGGGAATGGGAAGTGGGGGATGGAAATCCGTCCCACTACCTACTTTCCACTTTCTATTTTGTCGGCACTTTTGCTTCCGAAGCCATACTCACGATACGCAAACGATCTGCCTTTTTAGCCTTGACCTGATCTGCAATATTCTGTTTCTTGACGCCCGGACGGCGACGTAGCGTCAGTGCAATGGCAGCAACCATCGCCACCAGCAGTATCACTGCCGCAATTTCAAACGGATAGACATAGTGTGTGTAGATCAGGCGGCCCAATTCCTTGGTATTGCTGTAGTCAGTCGCATGCGCCACCGCTACATACACATCTGAAGTCTGACGTGCGCCCAGCACCCAGATCATTTCGAACACCATCAAACCAGCAAGCAAGGCACCAAACGGAAACCAGCGCCAGAAACCTTCCCGTAATTGCACCAGATTGATGTCGAGCATCATCACCACGAACAGGAACAGCACCATGACCGCACCGACATAAACCAGCACCAGCACGATCGCCAGAAATTCGGCTTCGAGCAACATCCAGATTCCCGCCGCACTACAGAATGCAAGAACCAGAAACAGCGCGGCATGCACGGGATTGCGCGCAACCACAACGCCAACGCCCGCCATCACCGTGATGGTTGCGAACAAATAAAACACCACATCAAAAAAACTCATGAACTCATCCCCTCAAGGCGTAACATAAAGTCGGCAGTCAACATCCAACTTACCACTTCCTATTTATCTGTATTTGCTGTCTGATGCGCGATCACGTGCAATTTGTGCTTCATGCTTGTCACCCACAGCCAGCAGCATCGGCTTGGTGTAATACAAATCACCGCGATTTTCGCCGTGATATTCAAGTACGCGGGTCTCGACAATCGCATCTACCGGACAGGACTCCTCGCAAAAACCGCAGAAAATACACTTGGTCAGATCAATGTCATATTGCGTCGTGCGGCGCGTCCCGTCTTCACGTTCAGCGACTTCGATCTTGATTGCCAATGCCGGGCAAACCGCTTCGCACAATTTGCAGCCGATACACCGTTCCTCACCATTTTCATAGCGACGCTGGGCATGCAGACCGCGAAAACGGAAACCCTGCGGCGTTTTCTCTTCAGGGAACTGCACGGTAATCTTGCGAGCGAACATATAACGTCCGGTCAGCGCCATTCCCTTGAGCAATTCGATCAAAAGGAAGGTCTTGAAGAAATCTTTTATCTTTTCCATTTTATATCCTCGTGCGAGCGCTAATTACGTTCCTACCAGAACCAATAGGAGGTTTGCATCCACGCACCTACTACCACGACCCAGACTATCGACACCGGAATAAACACTTTCCAGCCCAGACGCATCAATTGATCATAACGATAGCGCGGGAAGGTTGCCCGGAACCACAGAAACAGGAACAGTACAAACGCAGCCTTGGCGAACAACCATACGATACTGTCCGGCAGGAAAGGCACGGGTGACAACCAGCCGCCCAGGAACATAATCGAGGTCAAAAAACCGATCAGGATCATGTTGGCATATTCACCCAGGAAGAACAGTGCGAATGCCATACCCGAATATTCAACGTGAAAACCTGCCACAATTTCCGATTCGCCTTCCGCCACGTCAAACGGCGCACGGTTAGTTTCCGCTACACCCGAAATCAGGTAAACAACAAACATCGGAAACAGCGGAATGAAGTACCAGTTCATCATGCCGTAGCTGCCCTTTTGCCCCATTACGATTTCGCCCAGATTCAGACTTTGCGCTGCCATCAGCACGGTGACCAGTGCGAAGCCCATCGCAATTTCATAGGATACAATTTGCGCAGCAGAACGCAGACAGCCCAGAAAGGCGTATTTGGAATTCGATGCCCATCCGGCGATGATCACGCCGTACACACCTACCGAGGTCATGGCCAGTATATACAGCAGACCCGCGTTTGCATTGGACAGCGCCATCTCGGCATTGAATGGCATCACAGCCCAGGCAGCCAGCGCCGGCATCAGCGTCAGTACCGGCGCTGCGACAAACAGAAACTTGTTTGACCCGGAAGGGATAATGATTTCCTTCATGAACAGCTTCAGACCATCGGCCAGTGGTTGCAGCAAACCGAAATAACCCACGCGGTTCGGGCCGATACGAATTTGCATCCAGCCGATCACCTTGCGTTCAGCCAGCGTCAAGTAGGCAACAGCGCCCATCAGCGGGCCGACAATCAACATAATTTTGACCAGGGTCCAGATCGGCAACCACGCGGGTCCAAGCAGGTTTTTTACGGGATCCAGCCATTCCATCATGCACGCTCCACAGTAATCGATCCAAACATGGCACCCAGCGAATTCGTAGCAGGATGGCCTGACGCAACACGCACAGTACCGATTGGCAACTGGTTATTAACTTGCACGGTCAACTGCACACTCGCATTGCCCTGAGTGACACGAACCCGCTCGCCTGACTGCAATCCCAACTTTTGCAATTCATCGGCATGCAGCATCGCAACCGGAACCTGCGCATCTGTCGTCTTCTGCAACGAAACCGCACGGCGCACCAGCGCATCTGCAAAATAGATTGGCACATCGGTCACGCGTTCCAAACCGGAAAGCTTGGCAACTGAATTCAATTGCACACCTTCCAGATGGTTGTTCAGCTTTTGAGCCACGGCTGCCTTATCAAGACCTTCAGCGAGTACCGCTTCACTGGTATCAAAATCAAATCCGGCCACATCGAGCACATTTGCCAGCACACGCAAAACCTTCCAGGCAGGACGCGCTTCACCCAGTGGTTTTACCGTACCCTTGAAACTTTGCACGCGCCCTTCCGTGTTCACAAACGTACCTGAAGTTTCAGTAAAGGGCGCAATCGGCAACAGCACATCTGCATAATCGATGCCCTGATGTTTGAAGGCTGACATGCACACCACCATATCGGCCGAGCGCATCGCCGAAATCGCCAGCTCGGGATTGTGCATATCGAGCTCAGGCTCCACGTTTAGCAACAGATAAGCCTTGCGGGGATTTTCCAGCATCTGTTGTGCATTCATGCCCTGCACGCCGCCTGCAAAAGGAACCGCATTCGCCAGATATCCGCCCACACTATTGGCCGCTTCGCCCAGGAATCCGAACTTTCCATCAACCAGTGCTGCAATCTGTTCACACAACATGGCAATTTGTGCAGCCTGGGGATGTTGCTGAGCAAGGTTACCCAGCAACACGGCGGATTTTTCACCACCGGCCAGACAACGGGCGATCTCCGCATTCGCATCGGAAACAAGCACCTGGGCCAGCGACACATCTGGTGTTGCCTGCTTTTGTTCGATTAACGCCTTGAGTACCTGCGCGAGCACATTGACCATATCGGCCGGCGCAACAATCGCTTTGTGTGCAAGCGGCATCAGCAAATCGTCATCGCTTGCATGCACGACGCATGCCTTTGCACCGCCCTTGACGGCTTGACGGATGCGTTGCGCCAGCAGGGGCTGATCCTTGCGCAGAAAACTGCCCACCACCAGGAATCGGTCACATTGATTGATTTCTTCAACCGCCATCCCAAGCCAGGGCGCACCGGATTGTTTACCATCCGCAGAAAAATCGGATTGACGCAGACGAAAATCGACATTACCGCTATGCAAGCCGCGCATCAGCTTTTGCAGCAGGTAGAGCTCTTCAAACGTGCTGTGCGGGGTTGCCAGCGCAGCGATCAGATCGGCACCGGCGTTACGGCTAATCTGCGCCAGTCCGTTGGCAACATATTCAAGCGCAACCGGCCATTCCACTTCCAGCCACTTGTTATCCTGCTTGATCATCGGACGCGTCAGTCGCTCGGCAGAATTCAGGCCTTCGTAACTGAACCTGTCCTTGTCGGAAATCCAGCATTCGTTGACTGCTTCATTCTCGACCGGCACAACACGTGCGACCTTATTATTCTTGACATGTACAGCCAGATTGGAACCCAGACCATCGTGGGGACTAACCGACTTGCGACGCGACAATTCCCATGAACGCGCCGTGTAACGGAAGGGTTTACTGGTCAGCGCCCCGACTGGGCACAGATCGATCATATTGCCCGACAATTCGGAATCGACGCTACTGTTCACAAAACTCATAATCTCGGCATGCTCGGAACGGTTTGCCATGCCCAATTCCATGATGCCGGCAATTTCCTGACCGAAACGTACGCAACGCGTGCATTGTATGCAACGGCTCATTTCCATCGTGGAAATCAGCTCACCGATCTGTTTGGGGCTGATCATGCGCTTTTCTTCCTGATAGCGCGATTCGCCGCCGCCGTAACCCATCGCGACATCCTGCAACTGACATTCGCCACCCTGATCGCAAATCGGGCAATCGAGCGGATGATTGATGAGTAAAAACTCCATCACACCCTTTTGTGCCTTGACCGCCATCTCGGAATGGGTGTGTACTTTCATTCCTTCCGCAGCTGGCGTTGCACAAGCTGGCAAAGGCTTGGGCGCCTTTTCCACTTCAACCAGACACATCCTGCAGTTAGCCGCAATGGACAGTTTCTTGTGGTAGCAAAAGTGCGGTATATGCACACCGGCTTTATACGCCGCATCCATCACCGTACTACCGCGTTCGGTTTCTACCAGCTTGCCATCAATTTCTAAGTTGATCATTGCTTATAACCTGTCAGTCTGACACCAAGCAACGCTTGTGCTCGATGTGATATTCAAATTCCGCTCTAAAATTCTTGAGCATCCCCTGTACCGGCCAGACAGCCGCTTCGCCAAGCGCGCAGATGGTACGTCCGGCGATGTTATCTCCGACACTCAGGAGCAGATCCAGATCCTCAGGACGCCCCTGACCGTGCTCGATACGATGCACGATGCGGTACAGCCAACCGGTGCCTTCACGGCAAGGCGTGCATTGACCGCAGGATTCTTCATGATAAAAATAGGACAAACGCTCAAGTGCACGAACCATGCATACCGTATCATCCATCACGATCACTGCCCCGCTGCCCAAACCGGAACCTGCTTTCTGGATAGAGTCATAGTCCATAGTCAGATCCATCATGACTTCGCCCGTCAGTATCGGCATGGACGATCCACCCGGAATCACCGCTTTGAGCTTATGTCCGGTACGCACACCGCCTGCCATTTCCAGCAACTTCGCAAAGGGCGTGCCCATCGGCACCTCGAAATTGCCCGGGTTATTCACATGCCCTGAAACAGAGAACAATTTGGTGCCGCCGTTATTGGGTTTGCCCAGTTCAAGGAACTTTTTGCCACCGTTATTGATGATGTACGGAATGCTGGCAAAGGTTTCGGTGTTATTAATCGTAGTAGGCTTGCCGTACAGACCAAAGCTGGCGGGGAAAGGCGGTTTGAAGCGCGGCTGACCCTTCTTGCCCTCAATCGATTCGAGCAGAGCGGTTTCTTCACCGCAAATATACGCGCCATAGCCCAGGTGATTATGCAGATCAAAGGAAAAGCCCAGACCCATGATGTTATCGCCTAAGAACCCCGCAGCTCGCGCAAGCTCACAAGCTTCTTCCATGCGCTCATAGGCTTCGAAGATTTCACCGTGTACGTAGTTATAACCGGTCGCAACGTTCATCGTGTAGGCGGCAATCGCCATGCCTTCGATAAGCAGATGCGGGTTATAGCGCATGATGTC
>CAWASY010000003.1:0-16052 GCA_963784505.1 uncultured beta proteobacterium
GCCGGGCGCGACAATCGCGATCAATTGTTATCTTTTGCGGCCAGCGGTTTTCGCGATTTTACCCGCATTGCGGCTAGTTCTGCCGAGATGTGGCGCGATATCTGCATGGCTAATCGCAGCGCGTTACTCGGTGAGTTGGGGAATTATATTCAGGAACTTGAGACGATCCACACAGCGCTGGCAGAAGGCGATGCCAAAGCGCTTGAGGATATTTTTGCGCTGGCGCGTGAAGTGCGCGGTAACTGGACGCAGCAATAAAAGCAGCGATCAGGCTGAGCAAGGAAAATGAAGAAATGAGGATTGAATATTGACGCGAAGATTTGGGCAAGGGTGTCAGGGGAAAATACTTCAAGATGTATTAGAAAGGCGCTAACCTTGTTTTGTTCGATGATAAAGTGTCGAAAGATTTTCCGATAGATGAAGCCGTTAATGAAGCGCTGCTCAGGCTGCTCGATTTAACCGAATAAACTGCGCGGTTAACTGGTTATAGACGTACCACAAAACAGCGCACCGCTTGAAATAATGACCAAAGTCGATCGCTGCGTCGTTACCCGTCATCACAGTGCGGTAAAGCATGATATTGATGAGTTGCAACGAATTGGCTTGCTGGAGGTGGAAGATATGCCTTTTCCTGGACATGCTCGAAAAAAGGAAGTGCGCGCTGTTGCAGGGCAGGTTTTGCTGGCAATGTAAATAGCGGCAATGGCAGCGGATTGCACTGGGAAGAAGTGGGCGAAGATATCACCTGTTGATGGGGATTGGTGACCGGATTGCAATAAACGATGGTCGCATGATTGCGCGGCTGACCTCGGAGGAGAAGGGTAATGAATGATGTCAATACTTGACCTCACGGCACAATACGTTGGCACAGTACGCATTTGATTCTGCTTCGTCTGGTTTAGGATTTTACAATGGCTATTAATACCGATCATCTGCGGCGTTGTATTCAAACGCTCGAATCATCGCTGCGGCTGTTACAGCTTGCCGAAGCCGACAGTATCGACTATGAGGTTTTTCGCAATGCGGCCGTCAAAGGCTTTGAACTTACTTTGGAAGCAAGCGGGAAGTTGTTGCGTAAGGTGTTGAAAGCCTATGGCGGCAACCCGAAAGCGGTCGATGCGCTAAGTTACAAGGAAGTGCTGCGCCATGCGGCCAAACACAGCTTGATGACAGTTGAAGACGTTGATCGATGGTTTGTTTATCGAGATAACCGGAATGACACGGCTCACGATTATGGCATTGCATTTGCCCAGCAGACACTGGTTTTGCTGCCGGCATTCGTAACGGATGCTTACAAGTTGGAGGAAACTCTCCGGGAAAAATCAGGAAATACGGATGCTTGATTTGCGACAACAGGATGCTGAAGTCGTATCGCGCCTGCTTGCCCAATATGCGGCCAATGCCGAGGTGTGGGCGTATGGTAGTCGCGTGAATGGTCAGGCTCATTCCGCCAGCGATCTCGATTTGGTTTTGCGCAATCCGCGCGATCTTGCCGTAGCTCAGCCTCGTTTGATGGAACTCAAGGAGGCGTTTGCCGAGAGCAATTTGCCTATTTTGGTGGATGTGCAGGATTGGGCGCGTCTTCCGGACGGTTTTCGCAAGGAAATCGAGCGTGAGCATCAGGTGTTGCAAGCAGGATAGAATGTTTTTGTAGCCATATTTATTTGATTTGGAAAATGATTTAAATGAACAAGCCTGAATTTATTGATCTTCCTCCCTTGATGTCCGCACAGGGCACAGTCCGTCTGCCGGGCTCCAAAAGCATCTCCAATCGCGTGTTGCTGCTCGCTGCGTTGTCGGATGGCGTTACGGTCGTGCGAGATCTGCTGCGCTCAGATGACACCGACCGGATGCTGGAAGGGTTGCAAACGTTGGGAGTGAAAGTTGAACCGCTGGGCGATAACTCCTACCGTGTTCACGGTTGCGGCGGCGTGTTCCCTGTCAAGGATGCCGAGTTGTTTCTCGGTAACGCGGGCACGGCATTTCGTCCATTGACTGCGGCGCTGGCCTTGTCCGGCGGCAGCTATGAGTTATCTGGCGTGGCGCGCATGCATGAGCGGCCGATCGGCGATCTGGTGGACGCATTGCGTCAACTGGGCGCCAATATTGACTATCTGGGCAACGAGGGTTTTCCGCCATTAAAAATTTCACCTGCTACCTTGGCGGGTGAGACCGTGCAGGTCAGAGGCGATGTGTCGAGTCAGTTTTTAACTGGTCTGTTGATGGCCCTGCCGCTCACAGGCAGGACCGTGAAGGTTGAGGTGGTCGGCGAATTGATCTCGAAACCCTATATCGAGATCACGCTGGCGATGATGGCGCGCTTCGGTGCAATTGTGGCGAAAAAGGATTGGAACCACTTTGTAATCGCAGCTGGTAGCCGTTATGTGACGCCTGGAGAAATATACGTGGAAGGCGATGCATCCTCCGCTTCCTATTTTCTGGCAGCCGGCGCCATCGGCGGCGGGCCGGTGCGCGTGGAAGGTGTTGGTTCGGATAGCGTACAGGGTGACGTGAAATTTGCCGAGGCACTGGAAAAGATGGGTGCAAGGATCACGGTGGGCGAAAACTGGATGGAGGCGTGCGCGCCGCAGTCTGGCAAGCTCAAGGTGATTGAGCTCGATTGCAACCATATTCCCGATGCGGCGATGACGCTGGCGGTCGCAGCGTTGTTTGCCGAAGGGACAACGACGCTCAGGAATATCGCCAGCTGGCGGGTGAAGGAAACTGACCGTATCGCGGCGATGGCGACCGAGTTGCGCAAGTTTGGCGCGACAGTAGAAGAAGGCGCGGACTATATTCGCGTTACGCCGCCTGTCCCACGTCCCACTTCCCACTTGTCCACTTTCTGTTTCTATCGACACTTACGACGACCACCGCATGGCGATGTGTTTTTCGCTGGCGGCATTTGGCGCCGGGTTGCGCATCAACGATCCTGACTGCGTCGCGAAAACCTTCCCCGACTACTTTGCGGAATTTGCCAAGGTGACGCAGGCCGTGCCGGTGATTGCGATCGATGGTCCTTCTGCTTCCGGCAAGGGTACGGTTGCGCAACGCGTGGCGACTACGTTGGGTTTTCATTATCTGGACAGCGGCGCGCTGTACCGCCTGCTGGCAACCGCAGCGCTGCGTGACGGCATTCGTCTCGATGATGAGAACGCATTGTCACGACTCGCTACAAGTATGGATATTCGCTTCGAAGGCGAGAAAATACTGCTCGATGGTGTGCCGGTGGGGGATGAGCTGCGCGGCGAAGCATGTGCTGCGGGCGCCTCTAAGGTGGCTGCATTGCCGCAGGTCAGGGCGGCTTTGCTGGACAAACAGCATGCTTTTCGCCAAGCGCCGGGTCTGGTAACCGACGGGCGTGACATGGCCTCGGTGGTGTTCCCGGATGCAGTGATTAAACTTTTTCTGACGGCTTCAACCGAGGTGCGCGCAGAACGGCGATATAAGCAGTTGATGGAAAAAGGAATGGATGCTAACATTGCTGTCCTTTTGCAGGATATCAGGGCGCGCGACGAGCGGGATATGCAACGTAGCGCCGCACCTTTGCAACAGTCTCCGGATGCCGGTTTGCTCGACACCACTGCTTTGAATATTGAGCAGGCGGTTGATTTTGTGCTGACAGCATACCGGAAAAAATGCTTGGCCCCTTAGGACTCCCCGTTCTCTGGGTTTTTAACTAACCTTCTGTTAAAACAGAAAAATATTTTAGGTGTATTCGATGAACGCAACCGCAGATGCAACATTAAACCCCGATAGTTTTGCAGCAATGTTTGAAGAAAGTTTGACGCGCAAGGAAATGCGCGCAGGCGAACTGATTACCGCACAAGTTGTGCGTATTGACCACAACGTAGTGGTTGTTAACGCAGGTCTGAAGTCAGAGAGCTGGATTCCTGTTGAGGAATTTCTGAATGACAAGGGCGAAATGGAAGTCGCTGCCGGTGATTTCGTCACCGTTGCAATCGAATCTTTGGAAAACGGCTACGGCGAAACCAAGCTGTCACGTGAAAAAGCAAAACGTCTGGCTGCATGGCACGATCTTGAATTGGCCATGGAAGAAGGCAAAATTGTTGAAGGTTTCGTCAGCGGTAAGGTTAAGGGCGGTCTGACTGCGATGGTTAACGGTATCCGTGCATTCTTGCCGGGTTCTTTGGTTGACATTCGTCCGGTTAAGGATACGACGCCATACGAAAACAAGACCATGGAATTCAAGGTCATCAAGCTGGATCGTCGCCGCAACAACGTGGTGGTTTCCCGCCGCGCCGTGCTGGAAGAAACGATGGGCGCTGATCGTGAATCCGTCATGGAAAACCTGAAAGAAGGCGCAATCGTCAAGGGCGTGGTCAAGAATATCACCGACTACGGCGCATTTATTGATCTGGGCGGTATCGATGGTCTGTTGCACATCACCGATCTGGCATGGCGTCGTGTGAAGCATCCTTCGGAAGTGTTGACTGTTGGTGACGAAATCGAAGCGAAGATCCTGAAATTCGATCAAGAAAAGAATCGCGTCTCACTGGGTATCAAGCAGATGGGCGATGATCCGTGGAATGGTCTGGCACGTCGTTACCCACAAGGTACGCGTCTGTTCGGCAAGGTCACTAACCTGACTGACTACGGTTCATTCGTTGAAATCGAACAGGGTATTGAAGGTTTGGTTCACGTCTCCGAAATGGACTGGACCAACAAGAACGTTCATCCATCCAAGGTTGTTCAGGTTGGCGACGAAGTTGAAGTGATGATCCTGGAAATCGACGAAGCACGTCGTCGTATCTCGTTGGGTATGAAACAGTGCCACTCCAATCCTTGGGATGATTTTGCGATCAACCACAAGAAGGGTGACAAGGTTCGCGGTCAGATCAAGTCCATCACTGACTTCGGCGTGTTCATCGGTCTGGATGGTGATATCGACGGTCTGGTGCATTTGTCCGATCTGTCCTGGAGTCAGCCTGGTGAAGAAATGGTTCGTAACTTCAAGAAGGGTGATGAAGTTGAAGCCGTTGTTCTGGCCATTGATGTTGAGCGTGAGCGCATCTCCTTAGGCATCAAGCAAATGGAAGGTGACCCATTTGGCGGTTTTGCTGCGACCAACGAGAAGGGTGCCATCGTTAAGGGTACCGTCAAGACGGTTGATGCCAAGGGTGCAGTTGTAGCGCTGGATGGCGATGTTGAAGCCTACCTGAAGGCATCCGAAGTGTCGGTTGATCGTGTTGAAGATCTGCGTACCCACATGAAGGAAGGCGATGTTATCACTGCAATGATCATCAGCGTTGACCGCAAAAATCGCGGTATCAGCCTGTCGATCAAGGCACTGAGCAAGGCTGAAGATTCAGCTGCAATGCAAAAGCTGGCCTCTGACAGCAGTGCTAACGCAGGTACCACCAATCTGGGCGCATTGCTCAAAGCCAAACTTAGCGGCAAGACTGAAGCTTAATCTTGGGGAGATTGCATGACTCGTTCTGATTTGATTGCCAGACTGGCTGAGTTGCATCCGCAGTTGTTGGCCAAGGATGCAGAGATGGCCGTCAAGGTGATTCTTGATGCATTGTCCTCCACGCTGTCGCGTGGGGGGCGTGTCGAGATTCGCGGTTTCGGCAGCTTTGGACTGAATTATCGTCCGCCACGTCAGGGGCGAAATCCCAAGACCGGCGACAAGGTAAAAGTTCCCGCTAAGTATGTGCCGCACTTCAAGGCGGGTAAGAATCTTAGAGAACGGGTAGGCGTCGATCCAGTCTGATCGCAAGGCGGGTACCAAATAGGCGGTGATATTGAAAGATATCACCGCCTTTTTTATGTTATCGTTAGATAGAAATTGCACAGCGCAAGTTTGCTCCCTCTGCTGTACGACAGCCGTGAGAGGGGGGTAGCCAGGACTCTTGAAGGTATGGAAAATGCGATATATTAGCTGGCTTTTTCAGATGTTTGTTTTTATCACCTTGCTCGGTTTTGCACTGAAAAATGGTCAGCCGGTTACCCTGTACTATTTTTTCGGTTACGAATGGCATTCATCGCTGGTCATCGCCTTGTTTTTGTTTTTTGCCGTGGGTGTGGCGCTTGGCATATTGGCCACGCTGGGCATTTGGTTTCGCCAGCGTCGTGAAATTTCCCGCCTGAAAGGCGAGATTGGCGACATGAAAAAGCAGGCAAGTCAGCCAGAAAGCAAAACTGTCTAATTCTCTTTGCCAACGGCAGTGTGATGGTATTTTTGAAGTGAGTATTTAATGGAATTTGAACCCTGGATGTTGCTTGTATTCCCGTTGTTTTTTGGCATGGGATGGTGGGCGGCTCGTCTTGATATAAAAAATCTGCTTTCTGAATCTACGGCCTTGCCTGAATCGTATTTTCAGGGCCTGAATTTTTTGCTCAACGAGCAGCAGGATAAGGCCATCGAGGCTTTCATTGAAGTGGTCAAGGTCGATCCTCATACGGTTGAGTTGCATTTTGCGCTGGGGAGTCTGTTTCGCCGACGCGGCGAGGTTGATCGCGCCTTGCGTATGCATCACAATCTGGTAGATCGCGCCGATCTGGATGATGAAAAGCGTCAACAGGCTATCTTTGAACTGGCGCAGGACTATCTTAAGGCAGGCATACTGGATAGGGCGGAGCGTTTGTTTGGCGAACTGAAAAATACCGCATATGCAAAACCTGCGCTGGAATTTTTGCTTGAATTGTTCCAGAAGGAGCATGACTGGTTGAAGGCGATTGCGATCGCGCAACAATTGTCCGTCCTGTCAGGCCAATCCAAATGCAAGCTCGCTGCTTTTTTTTATTGTGAACTGGCAACGGAAGAAATCACATCGGGGAATACTTCAGGTGCGCGTGCGCATCTGCTACAGGCACTGAAGGATTGTCCTGCCAGCGTACGTGCAACCATGATGCTGGGCGATATGGAGCTTGATGTCGGTGACATCGAACAGGCGATCGCAATCTGGCAGGGAATCGAGACGCAGGATGCACACTATTTGCCGCTGGTGGCGGAAAGATTGTTGAAGGCCTATGGGGCCCTGAACAGGGAAGCCGAGGGAATACAACTGCTACGGGATTATTTGGTCAAGTACCATTCCATCGATTTGCTCAATGTCGTGTTCGATGGCATGCTCAAATATGATGGGCCAATTTCTGCCTATGCACTGGTGCGCGACGAGCTCGAACGCAATCCGACCTTGCTGGGTCTTGATAAATTGCTTGAAGCCCGCTTGCTAGATAGCACGATAGACAGGCGTGCTGATATTGAAATGATCAAGGAGTTGGTGCACAAGCGCACGCGCAATCTGGCTATGTATCATTGCAGTCACTGTGGTTTTAAGGCAAGAAAATTTTACTGGCATTGCCCGGCCTGTCAGGCATGGGATAGTTATGCGCCCAGGCGCGATGAGGAAAGTGGCAAACCGTTATGAGCGATCCAAAAATTATCGTAGCACTTGATTACCCCGGCGCAGTACCGGCGCTGGCACTGGCACACCGCTTGTCGCCTGAACTTTGTCGCCTCAAGGTGGGCAAGGAATTGTTCACCGCAACCGGCCCGATTTTGCTGGAACAGTTGATGAAGCAGGGATTCGAGATTTTTCTGGATCTGAAATTCCATGATATTCCCAACACCACCGCGCAGGCCTGCAAGGCTGCCGCAGGCCTTGGCGTGTGGATGATCAACGTACATGCACTGGGTGGGCGCAGGATGCTGGAAGCGGCGCAATTGGCCGTGAGCAATTGCAGTAAACCGCCAAAACTGATTGCCGTCACGATGCTGACCAGCATGAATGAATACGATATTAATGAAATCGGAATCAGCATGCGTCCGGAAGAACTGGTGCTGCGTCTGGCGGGCATGGCTCGGGATGTCGGTCTGGATGGCGTGGTGTGCTCTGCGATGGAAACCAGTTTGTTGCGCCAGCAGTGCGGCAATAAATTCTGTCTGGTGACACCCGGTATTCGTCCTGTTGATGCCAGCCTGGACGATCAAACCCGGGTGATGACGCCCGAGCAGGCACTGGCTGCCGGTTCCAGTTATCTGGTGATTGGACGCCCCATCACCCGTGCGGCAGATCCATTGCAGGCTTTGCTGGATATCAATCAGAGCATTCAGAGACTGGTATGAGCACACTGCCTTTATTTGATCAAGCGCGCGTGCTGGTGGTTGGCGATGTGATGCTCGATCGTTACTGGTTTGGTGATGTGGAACGCATCTCCCCTGAAGCGCCCGTGCCGGTGTTGAAAGTCAATCGTGTGGATGAGCGACCCGGCGGGGCTGCCAATGTAGCGCGCAATATCGCAGCCCTGGGTGCACATGCTACGTTGTTGTCGGTGGTAGGGGATGACGACGCGGGTAACTGTCTTGAAAAGTTGCTGATTGAGCAGGGTAATCTGACTGCATTGCTGCACCGGGATGCCAGTATTTCCACCATCATCAAATTGCGCGCCGTTGCCCGTCAACAACAGTTGCTGCGCATCGATTTTGAAACGCCACCCAGTCACGAGGTATTGCATGCCGCGCTGGCCGACTATCGTGTGCAACTGCCGCTGGTGGATGTCGTGATTTTGTCGGATTATGGCAAAGGGGGGCTTGCGCATATTGCACTGATGATCCAGTTGGCAAATCAGGCGGGTAAACCGGTGCTGGTCGATCCCAAGGGAGACGATTATGCGCGTTACAAGGGCGCCACGCTGCTTACACCCAATCGTAGCGAGTTTCGTGAAGTGGCAGGTTCGTGGCAGAATGAGGAAGAGCTCAGTGCCAAGGCAGAACAGTTGCGCAGTGAACTGAATCTGCATGCGCTGTTAGTTACGCGCAGCGAGGAGGGGATGAGCCTGTTTCGCGCCGATGACCTGTATCACGAGCCGACGTATACGCGGGAGGTGTTCGATGTCAGTGGTGCAGGCGATACGGTTATTGCCACCTTTGCGGTGATGCTGGCGAGCGGTGCGGATATGGTGGATGCGATGCGCATCGCCAATCGGGCAGCCGGTATTGTGGTTGGCAAACTGGGTACGGCGACAGTCAATCGGGAAGAGATCGTTCAGAATATGGGGGAAGGGCGAATGGAGAAGGGAAAAGGGTAGAGCCCGCACCGCTTTTACCCTTCCCTCTTCACCCTTATCCCTTCTCGATTAAAGGAGAAAACATGTACTACATCGTTACCGGTGCAGCCGGGTTTATCGGTTCAAATCTGGTTAAGGCATTGAATAAACGTGGCGAAAAAAACATTATCGCGGTTGACAATCTGAAGAACGCAGACAAGTTCAGGAATCTGGTAGATTGCGATATTGCCGACTTTCTGGACAAGGAAACCTTCCGGCAGAAAATTCAGGAAGGTTTCTTCGATGGTCTGGTCGCGGCAGTGCTACATCAGGGGGCCTGTTCCGATACGATGGAAACGGATGGCCGTTACATGATGGACAACAATTACCAGTACACACTGGAGTTGCTAAATTACTGCCAGAGTGAGGAGATTCCGTTTCTGTATGCATCGTCAGCCTCGGTTTATGGTGCGGGCAACAGCTTCAAGGAAAGTCGTGAATCTGAAGCGCCGCTTAACGTCTATGCCTACTCAAAATTTTTGTTTGATCAGGTTATGCGGCGTCGCTGGCACAAGCGCGGTGCGCAAATCGTAGGCTTGCGCTATTTTAACGTGTATGGGCCGCGTGAACAGCACAAAGGTCGCATGGCTTCGGTCGCTTATCATTTTTTCAACCAGTACCGTGAACAGGGGCGGGTAAAATTGTTTGCCGGTTGTGACGGCTATGAAAATGGCGGGCAGTTGCGCGATTTTATTTCGATCGAGGATGTCGTTAAAGTGAATATGTACTTTCTCGACAACCCGCACTTGTCCGGCATTTACAATCTGGGTACGGGGCAGGCGCAAAGTTTCAATGACGTGGCCGCTGCAACCATCAATACCCTGCGAGGCATTGAAGGTCATGCCGCATTGGATCTTGCCCGGTTGCAAGAACAGAAACTTATCGAATATATCCACTTCCCGGATGCCTTGCGCGGAAAATACCAGAGCTATACCCAGGCTGATATTGGCCTGCTGCGTAGCAGCGGATATAAGGAACCCTTCCTGACCGTTGAACAGGGCGTTGCACGCTATGTGACGCATCTGCTGGGAAATGCGGGGGGCTGAACGATAGACTTTGCGCCGGCCTTTGCCATTTTGGCAGTCAAATCAATACGCGCGGTCTGTTAAAATGGCCGCGCAACGCAAATAATTGGCACTTTAAATCAGGCTTTAGTCACTGTCTTGTACCGATCGTCGGCGCAACGTCCAGCTTGCCATCCGTCGGCCTTGACGCGGGGCACACGCATTAATTTCGAGGTTGCAATGAATCCGCAAAATTTTACTGAAGTAAAAACTAATTTGCTGAGTGGCTTGACTGTCGCGCTGGCGCTGGTGCCTGAAGCGATTGCATTCGCACTGGTCGCTCACGTGCATCCGCTGGTGGGACTCTATGCTGCTTTCATGGTGGGGCTGATCACGTCCCTGATTGGCGGGCGTCCTGGCATGATCTCGGGCGCGACCGGGGCGCTGGCCGTTGTGATGGTCGCACTGGTGGTGCAACATGGCGTCGAATATCTGTTTGCGACGGTTGTCTTGATGGGGGTGTTGCAAATCACCTTCGGACTGCTCAAATTCGGCAAATTCATCCGTATGGTGCCGCATCCGGTCATGCTGGGTTTCGTCAATGGCCTTGCGATCGTGATATTTATGGCGCAACTGGGACACTTCAAGGTAGCCAATCCGGATGGTACATTGAACTGGATGCAGGGCGAGCCGTTGTATGTCATGCTGGGCTTGATTGCCTTGACCATGGCGATCATTTATTTGTTGCCAAAAATAACGAAAATTATTCCTTCCACGCTGGCGGCGATTGTCACGGTTTCGGCATTGGTGATTTTTACCGGCATGGATACCAAAACGGTCGGTGATCTGGCGTCCATCAAAGGCGGCTTGCCGGTATTTCATCTGCCCATTGTGCCAATGGAATGGCATACCTTGAGTATTATTTTTCCATACAGCCTGATACTTGCCGGTATAGGCCTGATCGAATCCTTGCTGACACTGAATCTGATCGACGATATGACCCAGACACGCGGCATGCCTAATCGTGCCAGCATTGGGCAAGGGGTGGCCAATGTGGTTACGGGTTTCTTTGGCGGCATGGGTGGTTGCGCGATGATCGGGCAGAGCATGATCAATGTGACTAATGGGGCGATTAAAAATATTTCGGGTATTGCAGCTTCACTGTTTTTATTGAGCTTTATTCTGTTTGCTTCCAGCTGGATCGAGATGATCCCGCTGGCCGCGCTGATCGGTTTGATGTTTGTGGTTTCCGAAAAGACCTTTGAATGGGGCAGTTTCAGGCTATGGGGTAAAGTTCCGGCGGCGGATTTGCTGGTGGTGGTCACCGTTGCGGCTGTGACCGTCCTGACAGATTTGGCCATCGCGGTGATTGTCGGTGTCATCATTTCGGCGTTGGTATTTGCCTGGCAGCATGCTAAAAACATTGAAGTGCATGTATCGCTCGATGAGCAGGGCTGGAAAGTATACGATCTGCACGGTTCGCTGTTTTTTGCATCGACCCAGAATTTTATCGCGCTGTTTTCACCTGCCGGTGATCCGGCTGAAGTGGTTATCGATTTTAAAAATGCGCGTGTCAAAGATCATTCGGCGCTGGAAGCCATTGACATGCTGGCGGATCGTTACACACAACGGGGCAAGAAGCTGCATCTGCGGCATTTAAGTCCGGATTGTCTGGAGCTGCTCGACAAGGCGAGGGGCATGATAGAGGTGAATGTGCTCGAAGATCCGCTTTATCATCCGGCCGATAACCGGCTGGGCTGAGTATAGTGCTCCAATGAGTCCATTATTAACCTGTCAGGGAAAAACGATGTATCCATCTATGGAAAATTTTGTTGGTAATACGCCGCTGGTTCAACTCAAGCGTATTCCAGGCCAAACCAATAATATCCTGCTAGCCAAACTGGAAGGGAATAACCCTGCGGGTTCAGTCAAGGACAGGCCTGCGCTTTCCATGATCCTGCGTGCCGAACAGCGTGGTGATATTAAACCCGGCGATACGCTGATTGAGGCGACCAGTGGAAATACGGGGATCGCGCTGGCGATGGCTGCGGCCGTGCGTGGCTACAGAATGATACTGGTGATGCCGGAAAATCAGAGTATTGAGCGACGCCAAAGCATGCGCGCTTATGGTGCGGAACTGGTGCTGACGGCCAAGGCTGGCAGTATGGAACTTGCGCGCGACACGGCGCAAGCTTTGCGGGATCAGGGGCGTGGCGTCATTCTGGATCAGTTTTCCAACCCGGATAATCCGCTTGCACACTATGAGGGTACTGCGCCGGAAATTTGGCGTGACACAGCGGGGAAACTCACCCATTTTGTGAGTTGCATGGGGACAACCGGCACCATCATGGGCTGTTCGCGCTACTTCAAGGAGCAGGATCCCGATGTGGTCATCATCGGTGTCGAGCCTGAAGCGGGTGCCCAGATCCCCGGTATCAGAAAATGGCCGCAGGCCTATTTGCCAAGTATCTATCATCCTGCGAATATCGATAGACTGGAATCGGTAAATCAGCATCAGGCGGAAGAGATGACACGGCGGCTGGCATGTGAAGAGGGTATTTTTTGCGGTATCTCATCGGGCGGCGCATTGGGTGTTGCGCTACGCATCTCTCAACAGGTCGAGAACGCTGTGATTGCCTTTATTGTCTGCGACAGGGGCGATCGTTACCTGTCGACTGGGGTGTTTCCTGCCTGAATTGGCTAAAGTTCACAAATATGGTTACAATCCATCACTAATTATAAAAACGTGCCGTTTTCAGATGCAAAACAAGGTGCAACTATTCATTAAGTTTCTGTTTAAGCTGTGTTTTATATACATGGCCGTTGTGTCTGGCGCGCACGCTTTATTGATGGGAAACATTGAGGTCAGGAGTCGTCTGGGCGAGGTGCTCAATGTCAAAATTGCGCTGGTCGACCCGGGCGATATTCAGCATGTTCAGGTTCATTTGGCCAATCGGGATCAGTACCAGCGTTTTGGTTTGCAATATCCGGAGGGTGTCAAGTTTCGCTTTGAATTGCTCGCTGATGAAGCAAAACGAGCCTATATTCATGTTTCAACGCCGCGCCCCGTCGATGAACCGTTTATCAATTTGCTCGTTGAAGTGGAGGGTGAGTCGGGCTTGTTGAGCCGTACTTATACGTTCCTGCTCGATCCTGTTCTGTTCATGCCAGTTGAAACGGCATTACAGCCTGAACCCGAAGTGAATTCGCACGCCGGGCCTGTAAAAACCGGGAGTCTATCTTCTGAATCGGGGACGCAAAAATCCGTGTTGCGGCACAGAAAACCGCATCAACGCGTCAAAAAGACGCAACCGGTTGCCAGCGTAGTGCAAGAGGCCAGTTCGCGCATGAAGCTTTCCATGTCGTTGTCCATTTCCAGATATGACGCTGCTGCGCCGGTCAGCGCCAATATCGATGCCATGCAGGACGATTTGATGGCAAAGCAAAAGCTGCTCGAAGATTTGCGTCTGCAAATCAGCGGGATGAAGTTGGTCATCAATACCTTGCTGCATAAAACTGAACCGGTCGCATCGGCACCCCTGGATGTGCAAAGTGCTGCATTGGCGGCCAGTGAGCCTGTGGCAATACCGACAAGCAATGGGGCATTGACTGCTATTGAGGTCGCCAGTCAGCCTACGGCTACACCTCTGTCTGATACGTCGCCCACGACACCGGCCATGCAGGCTAATCCCCCGGCTGTCATGGTGAGGGAAGGCTACGGAAAATGGCTATATCCGGCAATGGCTTTGCTCTTGTTGGGCGGCGGAATCGGGTACTGGAAGTATCGCAAGGCAACGACGGTCAAGCACGGTACCTTCGATTATATTCATGAAGCGCCGGCTGATTTTGAAACCAGCCTGAAAATGCCGGCTTATGTTCCCCCCAAGGAGGTTTCCTCATCGCCGCCTCTGCCCGATTCATCCTCCCGAAAGGTTGAGCCGGAGTTTTCCGAGCAGACGATGGAAATGATGGCTTACAACGCGCAGGCGAGTTCGCCTGTCGTGCCATCCGAATATGCCATATTGATGGAGGCCAACCGCTATTCCCGTGCCGGTAATGATGTGTTGGCCGAGGAGGCGTTGATGCGGGCGATAGAGGCTAATCCGAAGAATTCCTATGGCTATCTTGCTTTGCTGAAGATATACCAGCGACGCAATGATGTGATCAGTTTTGCGGAAATTGTGCAAAAACTCAAGGAAATAGGAGATGACGAGGCTTTTGCCGAAGCGGTTGAGCAGGGCCGGGAAATTGATCCGGACAACCCACTCTATGCCTGATCGTAGCTAGTGTTTACCCTCTAACATATTGATTATGTCCGCTTCGCCATTTTTGACCGCCAGTTTATAGGGGGTTTCGCCATCGATAGCACGCAGGTTTTTGTCTGCTCCCTGTTCGAGTAGTAATGCCACAATTTCACGATATCCTGAGGCGGCCGCCTTGTGCAGGGCGGTATAACCATCATCGGACGCCTTGTCCAGATCCACACCGCTGTCTATCAGCAGCTTGACCAGTTCAAGATGATTGCGCGCAGTTGCCTGCATTAACGGAGTCCAGCCAAATTTATTGTATTCATTGCTTTTTGCATGAAACTGGATGAGCATCTTTGCACATTCAACATGTCCGCCAAATGCGGCCCAGTGCAAGGCACTGTTGCCCCCCAGATCATGTGCGTTGACATCAGCGTGATGATTGATCAATAGCTCGACGATTTCATGATGCCCTTTGAAAGCCGCGATCATCAGTGGTGTCCAGCCACGAGGGTCGTGTACTTCGGTGTTGTTGCCCGACTCAAGAAACAGCGCTACGGCTGCACGGTTTCCCGACTCTGCCGCTTCGAAATAGCCTTCCGGTGTGGCGGGCAGATTATATTTTTGCAATTCAGACAGGAGTTTGTTCTGGGGTGCTTGCCAATCCGTGTCAGGATGGGGGACGAAATTGGAGAATGAAGTAGCCGGTGCATCCCAGATATCCTTTAGCCCATCATTTTTCCCCTGCCCTGCGTGAACCAGGCTCAGGTGCATGATTTCGGCAGCAACATCATGAGGAAATCCAATGCGGTTGCTTCGGCGGCTGACCATCAATTCCATGAAATAATCATCGATGTCGTCGCTGTCCCAAAGAGACATGAGATTATTGAGAATGCGCGGGAATTTGGTTTCCAGCGCATAGGGGTAGTGTTCGGTTTTGCCACCTAATATTCTGAGTAGTCGCGAATTCATGGTGTGTCCATTTTGATTTGCGCAATTTTACGTCGGGATAATGCTGGGTTCTGTGCAAAGTACTGTTTGATGCCTGACAGAACTGCATTGGCTAGTTTAGTCTGGTAATTACGGTCATTCAGGCGTGCTTCTTCTTCCGGGTTGCTGATAAACGCTGTTTCGACCAGTATGGATGGAATGTCCGGGGATTTCAAGACCGCAAATCCGGCCTGTTCCACATGGCCGCTGTGTAAATCATTAATGCCGTCGAGTTCGTCCAGCACCTGACGGGCCAGACGCAGGCTGTCGGTGATGGTTGCTGTTTGCGACAAATCCAGCAGCGTTCTGGCAAGATAAGGGTCCTTAACGGCGATATTCACGCCGCCTATCAGGTCAGCCTCATTTTCCTTTTTGGCCAGCCAGCGAGCGGCGGTGCTCGTCGCGCCATGCTCAGACAGTGCAAAAACGGAAGATCCCAAAGTAAAAATTGGTAGGCTTTTGTCTTTTTAAACAAAGATTAAATTTCATATTATAAATTAAAAATGAAGAAATTTTCAAATAAAAAAAATCAGATTTTTGTCGCAATGTTTTGCGCACAGTTTTGTTGATTCCAAAAGTATAAGTTTTATAGCTTTAATCCTTTTGGTATTTTTTCCAAAAGGATTTTTTTTATTCGAAAATGAAACATAAAAACAGAAAACAAACAACTTAAATATATAAATCATGAGTGCAGCAAACAGAATTTCTAGGGCATTAGGAGTATTAAGGAACCTAA
>CAWASY010000004.1:0-12558 GCA_963784505.1 uncultured beta proteobacterium
CGACAGCGGCTTGACACTCATGACTTTGCCTCGTATTTGGCCTTCAGGTCAGCGAGAAGGCGCTTTTCGTGCTGTTCCTGCAGCAAGCTTGGCCTCAGCCTCCCGAGCCGCCTTGAGGGCCTTGTTGGAGGCGATGATGTTCGCCACCAGTTCGGGCTGGAGCAGGTGCTTGATGGGGATACAAAGAGTTTCCCGGTCACGGTCGCCGTACTGTTCCTGAGCGATGATGACGACTTCGTTGGGGCCCAGTCTTGAGGAAAGGGACACGTAGCAATCAGGCTCACGGTCCTTGAAAATGGTCGGCGTAGCGCCCGGTGTTGTGGTAGTCCAGCACGTCCTTGCGCTCTGCGTAAATCCAGTCGAGAAGGACGTCTTGGACTCTTCTCCTTCTCTTCCAGCTTTTCAATCAGAGCGCTTACCTTGTCAATCTTCTTGATGGTCTCGGGGAGGTTCATTTCGGCAAGAACTGTAACACGGAGCGCAGGGTAGTAGCAAGGGGGAACACGGCGTGTTCGGGCTCGGGGAATCTGCGGACACGGGCATCGTTAATGATTTGCTATGTCGAGTAAAACCCGAACTAGGCTGCGGCCTTCAGTGCTTCAGGTTCTGTCTTCTTCAACCACGGTGCGACCATCTTGCCCCAGCACGGATTGTTCAGCGTCAGGTCCATATCGCGGGCGAATATGGCAAAACCATCGTAGCCGTGATACGGGCCGGAGTAGTCCCAGGAGTGCATCTGACGGAAAGGCACGCCCATCTTCTGGAAGATGTACTTTTCCTTAATACCGGAACCGACCAGATCAGGCTTGACGCGTTTGACAAACTCTTCAAATTCAAAGCCGTTCACATCGTCGTAGATCAGGGTCGCATTGCCCATATCCTTGATGGTACGGTCATAGTCATCGTTGTGACCAAACTCGTAACCGGTACCAACCACTTCCATACCCAGATCTTCGTAAGCGCCAATCACATGACGCGGACGCAGACCACCCACGTAAAGCATGACGCGCTTGCCTTGCAGACGCGGTTTGTACTTGGCGATCACCTCATCCATCATGGCCTGATATTTGGCGATAACGCGCTCGGCACCGGCCTGTATCGTTTCATCGAAATGTGCGGCAATCGCACGCAACGATTGCGCCACCTTGGTGGGTCCGAAGAAGTTATATTCGATCCAGGGGATGCTGTATTTTTCTTCCATGTGACGCGCGATGTAGTTCATCGAGCGGTAGCAATGGATCAGGTTGAGTTTGACGTAAGGGGTCTTTTCCATTTCGGCAATGGTACCGTCGCCGGACCACTGTGCGACCACGCGCAGACCCATCTCTTCAAGCAGGATGCGTGAAGACCACGCATCGCCACCGATATTGTAATCACCGATCACAGCCACATCATATGGTGTACCTTCAAAGGTCTTGCCATCGCGGCGCGGCAGTACCCAGTCGCGGATCGCGTCGTTGGCGATATGGTGACCCAAAGATTGCGACACACCACGGAAACCCTCACAGCGCACAGGAACGACGGGCTTGTCAATCTCCTTGGCAGCTTTCTTGGATACCGCTTCGATGTCGTCACCAATCAGACCGATCGGACATTCGGATTGCACGGAGATACCCTTGTTCAACGGGAACAGCAGTTCGATTTCGGTGATCAGTTTGGCAAGCTTCTTGTCGCCGCCGAACACAATGTCCTTTTCCTGGAAATCGGACGTAAAATTCATCGTCGCGAAGGTGTTCACACCGGTGGTGCCGACGTAATAGTTGCGGCGACCTGCGCGTGAATACTGACCACAGCCAACCGGGCCGTGGGATATGTGGATCATGTCCTTGATCGGGCCCCACACCACGCCTTTGGAACCGGCGTAAGCGCAGCCGCGTATCGTCATCACACCCGGCAACGATTTGCGGTTTGAGGTGATGCACTTCTTGGACTGTTCAATAGATTGATCATTGACCGCCAGATGCTTCTCGCGATCCTTCCTTGCTTTTTCCGGATAAACCTCAAGCACCTCCTGTATCAGTGCTTCGGTTTCTTCGCGTGTTAAATTTGACATTTCTTGCTCCTTTAATGACCCACCAATATGTGGAGTCCGTCAGAGTTTCGTTGGCAAGTTTGACGGGCCGTACCCAATTCACAACGACCCGTCGCACTCAAGCGCTCTTTATCAGGCGGCCAATTCGGCAGCCTTCTTACCAATGATGGATTCGTCTTCGACTTCCATGATGCCGAATTCCATCAACAGTGCTTCCAGTTCGTCCATGGTGATCGGCGTCGGGATAACAAATTTCTTGTTATTCACGATCTTGTTCGCCAAAGAACGGTACTCGTCAGCCTGCTTATGCGTAGGATCATATTCAATCACGGTCATCCGGCGAATTTCGGCGTGTTGCACCGCGTTGTCGCGTGGGATGAAGTGAATCATTTGCGTACCCAGCATGCCCGCCAGCGCTTCGATCAACTCATCTTCACGATCGGTTTGGCGACTATTGCAGATCAAACCTGCCAGACGCACGCTGCCAGAATTCGCATACTTGACGATACCCTTGGCGATATTGTTGGCCGCATACATCGCCATCATTTCACCGGAGCAAACGATGTAGATTTCCTGCGCCTTGTTTTCACGAATTGGCATCGCAAAACCACCGCACACCACGTCACCCAACACGTCGTAGAAAACGAAGTCGAGTTCCTCGTCATACGCGCCTTCCTCTTCGAGGAAATTGATTGCAGTGATCACACCGCGGCCGGCACAACCAACGCCTGGCTCAGGACCACCTGATTCAACGCACTTGATACCGCCGAAACCCACCGACAGAACGTCTTCGAGTTCGAGATCCTCGACGGAACCTGCTTCTGCTGCCAGTTCCATTACCGAGTTTTGTGCCTTCGAGTGCAGAATCAAACGAGTTGAGTCCGCCTTTGGATCGCAGCCAACGATCATTACTTTCTTACCGGATTCGGCAAGAGCGGCTACCAGGTTCTGGGTAGTAGTCGATTTTCCGATACCACCCTTCCCGTAAATTGCGCATTGACGCAGAGCCATGTTAATCTCCCAAGAGTTTCAGATTTAAAGTTGCGATTGAAAAACTGTCGCTCGCACTCAGTTAGTTGCAAACTCCGTGCCAGGCCCGCAATAAATCTCAACTTATTGATAAATAATAAATAATAAATAATAATGGGATTATTTTGGCTGGTTCAGGACACGACAACATGGACGATTTTGTAGGAGTGGCGACATATCCCTACAATTTATCCGGTATTTGTTTGCCAAAATATGCCAGGTTCCCCATCAATCGTTGCAATCTGCCGGCAATCATCCTCGGTAGCCTGACTTTTCAGCAATATCCTGTGCCCCTACAACTGGATGGTGTGGCGCAATTCCATCACGGCCTGTTTGAGCTGTTAGGTCGCATCAATGATCAGACAGAACATGCGAACGCTTTCTCGCTACATATGCAGGCTTCATTCTTTCTGGGATTACCGGAGCAAGCTGGACTCACGACTCACACCAAACTTGACCGCAGCCGGGCGGATTATCTGAGGACTGTGCGCGGTTGGGGATTCGATTCCGACGGGCGCGAAGGCGCAGTCATGAAGGGATGGGTGGAATCAAGATTCGGGCTGATGCCGCGCTATCACGCCGGCCCCATACGCGACTTTTCGGATATTACCTACCGAAACTACCTGGAATTGCGCTCTGCCGGGCTATACGGTACAAATGCACTGGAATCCCAGCTTGACCTACTCTACACTTATGCCCAATATGAATTAGGCCACCAAAAGCCTAACACGACTCATATTATTCTCTATCGCGGCATCAACCACATGGACGAATATGAGGTACTTGGAAAAATTGATGGTAAAAAAAGCATAGTGCTGCTGAACAGTCTGAACTCATTCACCGCCAATCGCGAACGCGCCGATGAATTTGGCGATTACCTGATCAGCACCGAAGTGCCACTGTCGAAGATATTCTTCTACACAGGATTATTACCCGGCATGCTTAGTGGCGAAGAGGAATACGCCGTGATTGGTGGTTTATACGAAGTCACCCTATCTACGAATTGAAGTCAGCTCGCGAGAATTAACCAGCCTCGTTTAACCCGACTTCCTTCCCAACAAATCTCCGGAAGTATGTGCAAATCCAGAAGCCCGGATTTTCATCATCTTCCTTCAAAAGTAACGTTATTTTACGTCACCCTTGGAAGACTATCTTTCGAGGGAAGCTCAATATGGCTGCAATCCTTACCTTTCAAAATCCTTGATTAAAAGCTTGGCAAAAGTGGGCGTCCAGGTATGCTCGCATCGGTCAGAAACATGTTTATTTGCTTAACCTTTTTGCGTGTGTAAGATGCAACTTCTGCCTCTTGAGTGCCCGCCGCCTCAGTCAATAGTGCAACATTTTCCCGTGTGAAAAATCCCTGAAAATCACCAAAGCGCTGTACATACTCAATGATCAATGAGGAATATTCGGATGCCTGTGAAAAAACCTGTTTCAAACCATCCTCACGCGAGCCCACCACATCAAGCAAAAAACCCTTGCCCTGATTCGCTATGGCATCCACGACGAATTCAATGTTCTCCTTGTTGCCCCGTTCCCCATCCCTCACCGATAAAGCAATGTGATGAAGACGTGCGCCAAAATTACGCACAAAGTTCTCGGTCGGTGAAGGCAATCCGTCCAGATGATTCACGCAGTATGGCAGATTGTTTGCGGTGAACACCTTGGCTGGGCTAGTGGATTCCGGCACATTTCTGACACTTTTGCACACGTTCGTTGACGAGTTCTGATCTGTAATGTCGTAGCTTCCCCAGTAGTAATAGCTGGATAGTGCCAGATATTCTAGTAGCGCGGCCTCACGATTCTGACTGTAGACACGTGTCGCCAGATGGTCTATCGGCAAAATAAGATCTGCAATGTTCAGGTTCTTCTGTAGCTCTTTTGCCTTTTCATAGGCATCCTGAACGCGGGGGAGGATACTGCATTTGCCAAGCGGATGGTATACACGCGCTTCATCGGGTGCCCGCTCCATATAGCCGATCACATTATGTGTGTAAGGAGAGGGTTTGCTAATGCTGATATTGGATGGTAAATCAAGTGTCGAAAGGGATTCCGGAGTAAAAAACCGGAATTCACGAGCCTGTTGCATTGCCAATACTTCTGCCCTGTCGGTCACACGCAATATTTCTCCCAAATAACGGCTGTGTGGGCGTTGCATGCCAACAGGATGCAGGTCATTGAGGCTGCGGAAGATATCGTAATAGTCTGGGTTTTTGACTTCGCGCAAGAGGATATCTGGCGAATTCATGTCGATACGCAAAATATGCGTAAGATGCTTGGGTGCATCCAGCGTAACCAAATAATGATAGGGTGTCATCAATGAGAGCTCCTCGATGTATTCGATGGAGTTTCCCGGTTCAACCGTGATCATTAATGCTTCAATGCCGCCTATCATTTCGGTCAGGCCAGAACTATCACGTCTGTCAAGCAAACGTTCCAGATAGGTTTCGAAAAATTCCGAGTTGGATTTATCGCCGTTTCGAACAAAACCGGTAGATTTGAGCATATTTTTGATTGATGCCTTATAAATGTTAATCAACAAATAGCGGTTCGGCATGCGTCAGCAAAATGCCAACGGATGCGAAGTGCCCTATATCGTTTAAGCAATATTGATGCCAGTGTAATTTATTATGTGATTACGCCTAAAATCAATGCGGTTGCCATAAATACATTATTCTGACCGGCACGGAATGCACCAAGATCACTATTTCATGTATTTTTTGCACTGAAATGGAGCGTTTACCGATTAGCAAAAACTGTGTGGCTGTTTATCTTATATAATGTCTTTGCTATCAGACACCCCAAAAATTACGAGTCGAGATTCAAATGACCTACTGCCTTGCCATCAATACAGAGACAGGATTTGTACTGTGCTCTGACTCCCGCACCAATGCAGGATTTGACAATGTCTCAACCTACTCCAAGATGCACACATTCGTGTGGCCAAATAACAGGGTATTTGCATTGCTTGCAGCGGGTAATCTTGCCACGACGCAATTAGTCATCAAGCGACTTCAGAGTGATTTGGATAACGGCACCCGACCCAATCTGCTCAGCGTTGCTAACATGCATGAAGCCGTGGATTATGTTGCCACGGTGAGTACCGCTGTACAAAATATCCATGTCGTAAGGGACAGGGGAAACGTCAATTTCGAAGCCACATTCATTCTGGCGGGACAGATCGGCACTACTCAACACGAAACGTTGATGATCTACCCGCAGGGTAATTATATTCACGAATCAAATGAGCATCCCTATTTGCAGATCGGTGAAATCAAGTACGGAAAACCGATACTGGATCGGGTTGTTAATCGCAATACATCGCTTGAAAGGGCCGGTCGCTGCGCGCTGGTGTCCATGAACTCGACGATCCGCAGCAACCTGACGGTTGCCCCCCCCATTGAATTGCTGCTCTATGACAAGGACAGCCTCGCGTTTAGCCATCAGCTTTATTTGACCGAATCAGACCCTTTTTCCAAGGAGCTTTCGGATAAATGGAATCAGGGGTTAATTCAGGCACTGGTTAATCTACCCAAATTTGATTGGGAAATGCAGGAAGCACCCGCATCCAATCAAAGTCAGGCATCGCTCAACGCTTCAGCAAGATAGTAATCGGGAACACCCGTCGCAAACGACGCCCTGTCCAATCTGTCAATTCCGGATCATTCAGAGCTGGAATTTCACACGCCACGCACCAAACGCCTCTCATCGTCCTGCACCAACTTAATGCGCATCACACCAATCGGGTGCAATAATCTCCTAGTATCTGAACTACTCATATTCAACCCACTGATTATTAGCATCGTAATATATGGCATGATTCATGCTTGATTATTAGCAGGCTATACTACACAGGTTAATAATCATGAACACTGCTTACGACGAGATGTATGCCGCTGACGGTTTTGTGCGCGAAAATTACCAATGTTATGCAAGTTGGCTCAAATCCGTGCCAGATGATGTCATTGAGCGCAAACGCAAAGCCGCCGATATCGCTTTCCACCAGGCGGGCATCACCTTTGCCGTGTATGGCGAAAGTAACAGTCAGGAGCGCCTGATCCCCTTCGACATTGTGCCGCGTATTATTCCGGCGCAGGAGTGGACGCGTATGGAGGCGGGGTTGCGCCAGCGGGTCAAGGCATTAAACGCCTTTTTGCATGACATCTATCACAATCAGGAGATACTCAAAGCTGGGGTTATCCCTGCACAACAGGTGCTAGGGAACAGCCAGTTTTGTCGTGCCATGATGGGTGTGGATGTGCCTGAACAGGTCTATGCACATATTGCCGGCGTCGATCTGGTACGCGCTGATAATGGTAGCGGTGATGCCCAGTACTACGTGCTGGAAGACAACCTGCGCACACCCTCTGGCGTATCCTACATGCTGGAAAACCGCAAAATGATGATGCGGCTTTTCCCAGATTTATTCTCGCGTCAGAAAATTGCGCCCGTTGAGCACTATCCCGATCTGCTGCTCAACAGCTTGCGTTCGGTTGCACCCGCTGGCATCACTGATCCCAATGTTGTTGTGCTGACGCCGGGGCAATACAACAGCGCATATTTCGAACATGCCTTCCTGGCACAACAAATGGGCGTTGAACTGGTGGATGGTAACGATCTATTCGTCATGAATGAAATAGTCTACATGCGCACCACGGAAGGACCGCGCCGCGTGGATGTTATCTATCGCCGTATCGACGATGACTTTCTCGATCCGGAAGTCTTCAACAAGGATTCCATGCTGGGTGTGCTTGGATTGTTTTCGGCGTACCGCGCCGGGACCGTCACACTGGCTAATGCGGTCGGCACAGGGATTGCGGATGACAAGGCCATCTATATGCATGTTCCAGACATGATTCGCTTTTATTGTGGTGAGGAGCCCATCCTGTCGAACGTACCGACTTGGGAATTGAGCAAGCCGAAAGATATGGCCTATGTACTCGCACACCTGCCTGAACTGGTAGTTAAGGAGGTGCACGGCTCCGGTGGATACGGCATGCTGGTAGGCCCCACCTCATCAAGGGCCGAGATTGAGATGTTTCGCGCCAAAATCATCGCAGATCCAGTGGGCTACATCGCACAACCAACGCTGGCGTTGTCTACCTGTCCTACTTATGTGGAGAGCGGTGTAGCACCACGACATATTGACCTGCGTCCGTATGTGCTGTCCGGTAAAAAAATGACCATGGTGCCGGGTGGGCTAACACGCGTAGCTCTCACGGAAGGCTCATTGGTCGTCAATTCGTCACAGGGTGGCGGAACCAAGGACACCTGGGTATTGGAGAATTAATATGCTTTCATCGACCGCAGAACATCTCTACTGGATGGCACGCAGCATGGAACGAGCAGAAAATACCGCACGCATGCTGGATGTAACCTATCGCATGTCACTACTCAAACAAGTGTTGATTGAACCTCACCACGAATGGCGTGCTATGTTGTCCATCAGCGGACTGCATGAGGATTTCGAGGCCCGCTACGATCAGCCAAGCAGCGATAACGTATTGCACTTTATGGCGCTGGACGAGAAAAATCCAGGCAGTATCTACAACAGTATTTTCAAGGCGCGCGAAAATGCCCGAGCCGTACGTGGAAAAATCACTTCGGAGATGTGGGAGGCGCTCAATGCCACCTGGCTTGCCATGCATCAGATACGCATCGAAGGCATCGACGAGGATGGTGTGTCAAAATTTTTTGACTGGGTGAAGGAGCGTTCACACCTGATACGCGGCATCGCCCATGGCACCATGCTGCGCGACAACACCTTCCGGTTTATCAGACTCGGCAATTTTTTGGAGCGTGCCGATAATACCGCGCGAATTCTGGATGTGAAATATCACATTCTATTACCCAGTTTGAAGGATCTAGGTGGTGCGGCCGACTATTACCAATGGAGTTCGGTATTGCGTTCGGTATCGGCCTTTGAATCCTATCGCAAGGTGTATCGCGACCAGATCACGCCAAAACGCGTTACCGAATTACTGATGCTAAATCCCGACATGGCGCGTTCGCTGATTAGCTGCGTGAATGAAGTCAATCGCCTACTGCACGACATTGATGGTCTGCATGCGCAGCCATTGCTGAATCGCTGCGGGCAACTCCATGAAAAACTGCATGCGGAAACCATAGAAGACATATTCAGATACGGTTTACACGAATACCTCTCTGAATTTCTTGAAGAAATTTACGAACTAGGCAAGCTCATCAATACCACCTATTTCTGGTCGAAAGATGAATAACACATTACAGAAAGGAGGCAGCTCATGACCTATTGTGTCGCGACCATGATAGATACAGGAATCGTTTTCGCATCGGATACACGCACCAATGCCGGAATAGACAACATCTCGACCTTCCGTAAGATGAGGACCTTTGAATGTGCTGGCGAACGCGTCCTAGTGACGCTCAATTCCGGCAACTTGGCCGTCACCCAGGCCACCCTCAATCACCTCGAACAGGCGATCAAACACAATGTTGAGCCTAATCTGATGAGCGTGCGTTCAATGTATGAGGTGGCAGAACTGATCGGTTCGGCACTACGTGAAATACGCCATCGGGATACCGTATTTCTTACAGAAAGTCACGTCGACAGCTGCGCTAATTTCATCGTCGGCGGACAGATTTCCGGTGAGGACCAACGTCTGTTTCTGATCTACGCAGAGGGCAATTTTATCGAAGCGACGCCGGAAACACGCTATTTTCAAGTAGGCGAAGTCAAATATGGCAAACCCATCATAGACCGCATCATCCGCGCCGACACCAGCATAAATGATGCGATAAAATCCGTGCTGGTTTCGTTCGATTCGACCATGCGCTCGAATTTATCGGTGGGGATGCCGATTGATATGGCCTGCTACAGACGTCATTCGTTACAACTGAATCAGGTTCACCGATTTGACGATCAGGACAACTACATGCAACGCCTGCACAAGAGTTGGGGTGAAGGGGTGCGAACCGCCTTTGCACAATTACCCAACTTCGAGTATTAATCCGGCTTACATTGAAAGACTATCCATGACCATACGCGTCGCGCTCAATCACCAGACGAATTACCGCTTTGATCGTTCGGTCAAACTCTGGCCGCATGAAATCCGCTTGCGCCCTGCCGCCCATACCCGCACAGCCATCCTGAGTTATTCGCTTAACGTCAAACCTGCCGGGCACTTTCTGAACTGGCAACAGGACCCTTTTGGCAACTGGGTCGCAAGACTGGTATTTCCGGAAAAGAGCGAATCGCTGAGCATCACGGTGGATCTGGTTGCCGACATGACCGTCATCAATCCGTTTGATTTCTTCATGGAGGAATATGCGGAAAACTTCCCCTTCGCCTATCCGGAGAATTTGCAGCGCGAATTAAGTCCTTATCTCGAAGCTGATCCCGCCACCCCGCTGTTGGCGGCTTGGCTGACGCGCACAAGCGCCGAGCTATTGAACAAGGAGATGCGCACGATTGACATGCTGGTCGGTATCAATCAGCGTGTTAAGGATAGTGTCGGATACATCGTACGTATGGAAGCGGGGGTGCAAAGCCCGGAGCAAACGCTAGAGCTCAAACTGGGCTCCTGTCGTGACTCTGCCTGGCTGCTGGTGCAGGCGCTGCGCAATCTGGGGCTGGCGGCGCGTTTTGCATCCGGCTATCTGATTCAGCTCAAATCCGATGTCAAGGCGCTCGACGGTCCTTCCGGTACGGAAGTGGATTTCACTGATTTACATGCCTGGACCGAAGTGTACATTCCCGGTGCAGGCTGGATCGGGCTTGATCCGACTTCCGGTCTATTGGCTGGTGAAGGACATATCCCGCTGGCCTGCACCGCGATGCCTTCTTCCGCAGCGCCGGTGATTGGCGGCACCGAAGTGTGCGAATCGCATTTTGATTTCGCCATGTCTGTCACTCGCATCCATGAAGATCCGCGCGTGACGCAGCCCTATACCGAGGCGCAGTGGCAAGCTATTTTGAACCTGGGGCATCAGGTTGACGATGAACTCATCAAACAGGATGTGCGCCTGACCATGGGCGGCGAACCCACTTTCGTGTCCATTGACGACATGGAAGGGCCGGAGTGGAATTTCACCGCACTGTCGGACAAGAAGCGCGAGCTATCGGGCGAGTTGTTAACCCGTCTGCAAGGGCATTTTTCGCCCGGTGCCTTGCTGCATTTTGGCCAAGGCAAGTGGTATCCCGGTGAACCGCTACCCCGCTGGGCACTGGGTTGTTACTGGCGCACCGATGGCAAGGCGTTGTGGCAGGACCGCAAGCTGCTGGTCACAACGGATGAGGATGGCACAAGCCAGTCGGCAGATGCGGCAAGCTTCATTCAACAATTAGCCAGTGAACTTGGGCTGGATAAGGCCTTTGTCATTACCGCCTATGAAGATGTCGCCCAGATAATTGATCAGGAACAGCGCTGGCCGAACAACCTCGACCCACTGCAATCTGATTTGGCAAAAACCGATGAGCGACGCCGTCTGGCCAAGCTGATGGAACGCGGACTTGGCAAGGCAGCAGGTTATGTTCTGCCGATCAAAGCACTTCCACCTGAAAAGGCGCAGCGCGCGGGGAAGGCCATCGTATCTGCGGGCTTTCGTTCGAGTACCTGGCCTTTGCGCCGTGAACACCTGTATTTGACGGCGGGTGACTCACCAATGGGGCTGCGTCTGCCGTTGGCCTCATTGCCCTGGGTTGCACCCGACGATCAGGAGGAGGCGCATGGTCGTGACTCCTTTGATGCCACCAGCGACGCGCCGGATGCGCCTGCCGTGGAAAAATCCGCATCAACACAGTCACCCAAGGATGCCTATGATGCGCGTGAAATCATCCACACGGCGCTGTGTGTCGAAGTGCGGGCCGGCGTGTTGTGCATCTTCCTGCCGCCCGTACCATTGCTGGAAGATTTTGTTGTGCTGATTGCAGCAATAGAAGCCACAGCTGCGGCATTGAAGTTGCCGATACGCCTGGAAGGCTATACCCCACCGTCCGATGCGCGGGTAAAGGAATTTCGCATCACGCCCGATCCTGGCGTAATCGAAGTAAATATCCATCCCGCCAGTAGCTGGGCGCAGCTGGTTGAAAATACCCAGATTCTTTATGAAGAAGCGCGTCTGACCCGGCTGGGCGCAGAAAAATTCATGCTCGATGGACGTCATACCGGCACGTGCGGCGGTAATCACATTACGCTGGGCGCAGCGATGCCTGCCGATTCACCCTGTCTGCGGCGGCCCGACGAACTCATTTGTACCCAAAAAGGATCAAAACCAGCCCACTCAACGATGAGCTTCAAAATGAACATATTCAAGAGTAACGACACAACGCCCGCTAAAAAATACTTCAGAAAGCGTGACTTGAATTGTATTTTTTGCTCCATTTGAACACCAGGAAAAATTCAAGGCATAGGAAAAAAGCATGCCGATGAGCCACGCCACCGCCAAAGATAACAGGTAATTTATCCCCAGCACTTTGAGCATTATGGTAAATACGGCCAGTGTAAGTGCAAAGTTTG
>CAWASY010000005.1:0-29658 GCA_963784505.1 uncultured beta proteobacterium
CGTCGGTCGCGCTGTCGGCCCAGGGGACATTCTTGCCATGAGTTGCAGCGTCATGTAACGCACCCCCGATGCCGAACATCTCGCGCAGCACAGCGAGCGACGAACCAATCGACTGGCCGCCCTCGATCCCCAGCATCCCGGCGACCTTGCCCGCCTTCATCTGGCTTTGCAGATCGGCCGAGTTGTACGCCAACGACAGATCTGCGGGGTAGCGTGCGATCAGCCGTTTCGCGACATCGATCTGTTCGATCGTCTGCTGGATCGACTGCGCTTGGTTGGTGTTCGACGGCACATAGACCGACCAGAATTGCGCCCCGACACGCCCCTTGCGCAGGCGCTGGATGTCGGTGTGCATCACCGTTCCGTCGGGCTTCGGTTTGGTGGTGTCGCGAAAATCGAAGTCGTTGATGACGTTTCCGACCTGCCCGCGCAACTCCCACGGGACGTCATTATGCCCGTCGAACACCGGGGCCTTCTTAAGCGCCGCTTCGGCGACCGCCTCGGGCGATTTCTGCGCCGCGACGGGGGTGGTGATGACGGCGAGAGCGGCAAGGCCGACGAGCAGAGCGGGTTTGTTCATGGCCCGAGACCCTAACCGCTTGTTCGCGCAGCGCAAGCATGACGCCGCGAGGTCGCGCCTTTTACGTGAGACCTTCTTTCAGCGTCGCTGCGTCCGAAACCCGACTTGACGTTTACGTCAACCACGCCCAGCATTCTCCCCATGACAGCATTCGACGATTGGCGCGCGCGTTCGCCCTTTTACGACGAGACCCACGAGGCGCTGGCGCAGATCGGTCCGCCGTTTCGTCGAGACGCGAGATCGCGCCGCACATCGACCACTGGGAGGCAGATGGCGAGCTGCCACGCGAGCTGCACCGCAAGGCGGCCGAGGCGGGCATCCTCGGGCTGCGCTACCCCGAGCAATATGGCGGCCATTCGGAAGGCTTCGACATTTTCCATGGGCTGACCCAGACCGAGGAACTCGCCGCGGTCGGCGCGGGCGGGCTTGAGGGCGCTTCGCTGATGACGCACGGCATCGGCCTGCCGCCGGTGCTGGCGTTGGGCAGCGAGGAGATGAAGCAGCGGGTCGCGCCGCCGGTGCTGGCGGGCGAGAAGATCATCGCGCTCGGCATCACCGAAGCCTTCGGGCGGATCGGATGTCGCCAATCTCAAGACCCGCGCCGAGCGGGTAGGCGACCATTATGTCGTCAACGGCTCCAAGATGTTCATCACCATCGGCATGCGCGCCGACTGGCTGACCTGCGCGGTGCGCACCGGCGGGCGGGCGCTGCCGGGCATATCGCTGCTGCTGATCGAGATGGATGCGCCCGGCGTGACACGCACCCGGCTCGACAAGATGGGCTGGCGCTGTTCGGATACGCGCGGCGATCTATCTGCAGGACGTGCAAGGTTCCGGCCGCGAACCTGATCGGCCCCGAAAATGGCGGCTTCATCGGCATCATGCGCAACTTCAACAGCGAACGGCTGGGCATGGCGATGGGCTGCTGCGCCTTTGCGCGGGTGTGCCTGAAGGAAGCGGTGGAATGGGCGCAGACCCGCGAGACCTTCGGCAAGGCGCTGGTCAAGCAC
This sequence comes from uncultured beta proteobacterium, assembly GCA_963784505.1. Lineage (GTDB taxonomy): Bacteria > Pseudomonadota > Gammaproteobacteria > Burkholderiales > Gallionellaceae > Gallionella. Next base: position 1,591 of record CAWASY010000005.1, read on the forward strand.
CAGTCGATCCGCATCAAGCTGGCGGACATGGCACGACGGATTGAGGCGACGCCAGGCGTGGGTCGACCAGTGCGCCTGGGCGGTGAAAAAGGCAAGGCCGCCACCGCCGGATTTCGCGATGCTCAAGGTGCAGGCAACGCGGATGCTCGAGATCGTCGCGCGCGAGGCGGCGCAGGTCTTGGGCGGCGCGAGGTACATTACCGGCATCAAGGTCGAACGCATCTATCGCGAGGTGCGCGTCAACGCGATCGGCGGGGGATCGGAGGAGATCATGCTCGATTTGGCCGGCCGACAGTTGTTCGGGGGAAAGCGTTAGGGCGCCAACCGCCGCGCGTAGCGGTCGAGCCGCGCGAGCTGCGCCATCAGCGCGCTGAGCAGTACCAGTTCGACCAGCGCGGTCCCAACGATTAGACAGGCGCCGAATCGCCGCTCGCGCCAAAAACGCGCGTACCAGACTGGCGCCGACCGACAGCGCAAATTTCCCGCAGCAAAGTGCAGCCAGCGGCGCACCAGCGCGATGCAGCGCCGCGACGCCATCCACCACGCCGCGCCGATGCACGCCAGCGCCGCGAGCAGCCCGCCGCGATCGAACCAGGTCAGCGGGTCGCCGCCGCCCGGAAGGTCGAGAATGACCGTGCGCAGCCGCATCAGCAGCAAGGTCGCGCCGCCGAGCAACGCCGCGGCGACGCAAGAGCGCCGCAGCCGATCGGGCAGCGCCGCCTCGGCATAGGCGCGCGCGATGTCGGCGGGGCGCCCGAAACGCCGCACCGCAGCGGCCTCACCCACCCGTTCGGCGGTGTCGCACAGATGCGATTCGATTTCGTCGCGCACCCGCCGCGACAGGCGCGGATCGAACGCCAGCACATCGTCGAGTTCGTCAAGATAGGTGGCGTCGGCCCGCTCATGCGCGCGACCCCAGCACCAGATCGATGCCGCTGGCAAAGCTTTGCCAGCCCGCGCGCCGCTCGATCAGCGACTGGCGGCCGCTGTCAGTCAGCGCATAGACGCGGCGCTTGCGCCCGCCGTCGGGCTGGACCCAGCGACTGGCGAGCAGCCCCGCGAGTTCGAGCCGGTGCAGCGCCGGATAGATCGTCCCTTCGGGCAGATCGAACTGGCCGCCGCTGCGCGCGCGGATCGCCTCGATGATCGCATAGCCGTGTAAAGCCTCGTCGCCGATCGTGGCGAGCAGCACGGCATCGAGATGGCCTTTGAGCATTTCCCGAGTCCACCGATTTTGGCTTTGCGGGACACGCTAGGTATGCAAGTTATACCTAGCAACACTAGGCTTCAAACGGAGGGTGTGAAGATGGCGACAACAACCGCGGCAACGACCGCGACCAAGGGCTGGGCCGAAGGTTGGGGGTTGTTCTGGACGCTGACCGTGGCGCTGGCGGCCCCTTCCAGCCCGTATCCCACTTCAATACGCAGCGTGTGATCGTCCTTCGCCACCAGCAGCAACGCACCATCATCGACACCTTTGCGCCCCAGCTTCCACGCTTCGACCGCGCGTATGCCGTACTGCTCGATGGATTCGGGTTGGGTAGTGGGCAGGATCAGCACCGCAATCTGCGCGCCCTTGCGGGTCTCGAAGGCGGCCAGACGGGTTTCGAGTGCCTGTGTCTGTACTGCACTCAAGGTATTAGTTTGATCAGTGATACGCTGGACAAGTGCCGGCACGGCAATCTCGGCGTGGGCGAGTCCGGATATCAGCAACACCAACAGGAACACTGAAATTTTTTTCATGGCGCTTTCACTGTGTCAGCCGTGCAAGGGATAGCATCCCGCCCGATGAAGCAAAAAGCTACTTTGCCGGTGCTGCCGGGGACGCAGTGAAATCAACCGTCGGCGCATGCGAAATGGCCTGTTCATTCTCCACGGTAAAGGAGGGTTTCACGGTATAGGAAAACAGCATCGCGGTCAGATTGCTCGGAAATGAGCGCACCGCAATATTGTATTCCTGTACCGCCTTGATATAGCGGTTGCGAGCCACGGTCACGCGGTTTTCCGTGCCTTCCAGCTGCGCCTGCAAATCGCGAAAATTCTGATCCGATTTAAGTTGAGGATAGTTTTCGCTCACCACCAGCAAGCGGCTCAGCGCGGAGCTCAACTGACCTTGGGCTGCCTGAAATTTGGCAAAAGCTTCGGGGTCGTTAATCAACTCGGGACTCGCCTGTATGCTGCCGACGCGGGCGCGCGCTTCGGTCACGCCCAGCAGCACCTCCTTTTCCTGCGCGGCATAGCCCTTGACGGTATTAACCAGATTGGGAATCAGATCGGCACGGCGCTGATACTGGTTGAGCACTTCCGCCCAACTCGCCTTGATTTGCTCGTCGTTGGTCTGAAAGGTGTTGTAGCCGCAGCCACCCAGCATCAAGGTGAGCAATAATGCAAGCCAGACGCGCTTCATGATTTTCTCCTGTTTGAATTCAAGGGAACCGTGTTTACTATACCATCAAAATGATTGATTCCGCCGAACCGGTCAAACAGTTTCGCCGGCTGCAAAGCCGGAAGCCCATGCCCACTGGAAGTTGTAGCCGCCAAGCTGCCCAGTCACATCCACCACTTCGCCGATGAAATAAAGTCCGGGCACCTCATTGCACTCCATAGTCTTCGAGGACAAGGCACGGGTGTCTATCCCACCGCAAGTTACTTCAGCCTTGGTATAGCCCTGCGTGCCGGATGGCACAACCTGCCAATCGTGCAATTGCTGTGCAATCACGTGACGTTGTTTATCATTATATTGATTCAATGGCTTGTTTTCAAAGTGCTTGTTTTGTTCGCACCAGACATCTGAAAAACTCTTCGGAAACCATTGCACAAGATAGTTGGACAGCAATTTTTTGCTGGTCTTATCCTCACCCAGCTTCTCTTCCATGTCCAGATCGGGCAGCAGATTGATGTGCAGCGCGCTACCAGGAATCCAATAGGAAGACGCCTGCAAAATGACCGGGCCGCTCAACCCACGATGCGTGACCAGCAAATCCTCGCGGAACGACTGTTTACCGGTGGTCACGATGGCGGTAATGGATACGCCGGTCAGATCCGCATAGGGCTTCCACTCGTCCGGTGCGAAGGTCAGCGGCACGAGGCCGGCTTTGAGCTTGGTGATCGGAATGCCGAACTGTTCGGCAACCTTGTAGCCATAGGGTGTCGCACCGGTTTTGGGGATGGACAGGCCGCCCGTTGCGATGACCAGCGATACGGCTTCGAATTCGCCGCGCGAAGTACTCACATAAAATTTGGCCTTCTTGCCGCCGCCGACATTCTCGGCATAGGGCGTATGCTTGATTTCCTCCACCTCGCAGCTCATGAAGCGTTTGACGCCTGCCGCATCGCATTCATTGCGCAGCATCGCGATGATGACCTCCGATTCCTCATCGCAGAACAATTGACCCAGTGTTTTCTCGTGAAAACCGATGTTGTGCTTTTGCAGCAACACTATGAAATCATGCGGCGTGTAGCGTGCCAATGCCGAACGGCAAAAATGCGGATTTTCGGAAATGAAATTTTCCGGCTTGGTATTAAGGTTGGTGAAGTTGCAGTGCCCTCCCCCCGATATGCGGATTTTCTCCGCGAGTTTCTTGGCGTGATCGAGCAGCACGACGGAGCGACCGCGCGCGCCTGCTTGCAGTGCACACATCAGGCCTGCTGCGCCTGAACCGATAATGATGACATCTGATTTCATGTTTGTTCCGTTACGACCCTTGTGGGCGTTATTTAGTTGAATTGCTGATGCAGGCGCGGCGACTTGCCGCGACGCTACAATTGTAATATGCGGATTATAGGGTGTTTTTTGTCTTAACGGGTATTTAGCCTGACAAAAGCCGCGACAGCATCACGGTATTGAACCCAACCAATGGCCGCGCTGTTATTATGCTCGCCACCGTTGATGAGCAACAGAGTTGAAGGTTTGGGTGCGGCGGCATAGAGCTGTTTGGCCATTTCAACCGGCACCTTCGGGTCCCATGTACCGTGAATGATCAGCACCGGCAGTTTCATCTGCGGCATTTTTCTAATGGAATCGAAACGCTGATTGAGCAGCAAACCTATCGGCAGGAATCCGTAATTCTTCTGTCCCATCGCCGTCATGGAAGTAAAAGTGCTTTCCGTGATCAGTCCGGCGGCTTCCGGGTGATGCAACGCCAGGTCGATGGCAATTGCGCCTCCCAACGAATGTCCATAGATGAAGGCATGACCGGGTGGCACGCCACGCACTTTAATCAGATACTGCCAGATAGCTTCGGCATCCTCGTAAACTTTGGCTTCACTGGGTTGCCCGCCCATACTCCTGCCGAAACCGCGATAATCCGCCAGCAATACGTTATAACCCATGCGGTGCAAACGCTGCGTGTGTTCCAGATTGTTGCCGATATTGCGGTAATTGCCATGAAAATACACCAAGGTCGGTGCCGTATTAACGTGAAGTTCGCGCAGCGTATCATTTGCCCCCCCGCCTGCGACGACAGGCGCGGGAGAAGATTGGGGAGAGGGCGCGGGCACCCACCAGCCATCCAGTTCGGCGCTATCCGCCCCCTTGCCCACCGGTATTTTCAGGGATTCATATTTCATGCCCATACGATCAGGCGTGGTTTGCAAAACGGAGGTAGGCTCGAACACCTGTTGCCTCTGCGTTGCCCACATGTAGCCGCAGGCAGCTGCATACAACAGCGCCAGCACAGCCAATGTTTGCCATAAACGGCGCAGTTTCATGTTACCGCCTCCAGTTTTTGCCACAGACACGCCCCTTTACTGGCCTTATCAATGTCGAGTAATTGCTGTATGTGCGCAGCCAATTCCGCTTCCGTCGCTTGCAGCACACGCAATTGGGGTCGGGAAGCATCCGTGCTCAACACGGCAGGCTGACGCACCACCGGCGCATCCTCCTCGCCCAGCAAACTCTCCTGACCGCGTGTCATCGCAAAATACACTTCGGCCAGCAACTCAGTATCGAGCAGCGCGCCGTGCAGGGTGCGGTGGGTATTATCTATTTCATAGCGACTGCACAAGGCATCCAAACCGTTCTTTTTCCCCGGATGCATTTCGCGCGCAATTTTAAGCGTATCCACGACTGGATTATCCAGCGGCGGCAGATTGAGCAGACGCAACTCGTTGTTGATGAAGCTCATATCAAAGGGCGCGTTATGCGCCATCAGCTCAGCCCCATCGACAAACTCCAGAAATTTCGTCGCAATATCGGCAAATTTGGCACGGCCGCGCAGCATATCCCAGGTAAAGCCGTGCACGCGAGCAGCCTCCTCGTCCACTTCACGTTCGGGATCAAGATAATGGTGAAAATGACGTTTGGAAACTTTCCGTCCATCCAGTTCGATCGCGGCGATTTCGATGATCCGATGACCCTTGCGAGGATCAAGACCCGTGGTTTCCGTATCCAGTACGATTTTACGCATCACAAGTCACCCATAGGTTGGCTTTGTATCAGTTCCACACCGCGATTGGCCAGCACATCGGCCGCCTCGTTACCGGCATGTCCTGCATGTCCCTTGACCCAGATCCATTCGATCTGGTGCTGTACTGACACGGCGTCCAGCCTGCGCCACAAATCCTCATTTTTGACCGGCTTTTTGGCGGCAGTCCTCCAGCCTGAACGTTTCCAGCCCGCCAGCCACTCGGTAATACCCTGATGAACATACTTCGAATCGGTATGCAGCCTCACCTGACAGGGGCGGCTCAAGGCTTCAAGCGCCGCAATTGCGCCCATCAGTTCCATGCGATTGTTAGTAGTGTGCGCTTCGCCGCCAAACAATTCGCGCTCGCGGCCCATGACACGCAACAGCGCGCCCCAACCGCCCACACCAGGATTACCCTTGCAGGCTCCGTCAGTAAAAATATCGACAATTTCACGCTTCATTTCAAATTTCTCATTCTGATTCGTTCCTGTGTACACACGCCTCGTGACTATGCTGCTGGGGAATCTTATTGTTCAGTTTAGTGGTGGCTGGCATCAGTTTATTGACCAGTTTCTCATTCCAGCGTGGCTTGATAAGCCGCATGCCCGGCACCCGTTTGACAGCATGGACGAAATACACCCCGCCGCTCACCGCCCACCAACGATCCCCCGCAGTTTCCAGAAAGTCGAGGCGATGAAACCACTTTGCCTTGCCAAAAGGGGGGGCATAAGCGGCAAAACGTCCGCCTGCCACTTCGAATCCCAGTAGCGCCAGCCAGTCCTTCAGTCGCGACAGCCTTATGAACCTCCCACACCAGGGATAGCCTCTGCCTCTGACCAGCGCACGGTGCACCCCCCACAGGCTATGGGGATTGAAGCCGCTGATAATCAAACTGCCTTCAGGCATTAGCACGCGTTCCACCTCCCGCAAAATCGCATGCGGGTGTTCGGAAAATTCCAGGACATGCGGTAGCAGCAGCAGGTCCAGACTACCCGTAGCAATCGGCAGTTCCTCATGACACAGCCGCAGCGATGCACCCTGCTGATCCGCACCAGTAAAGCGCAGCGGGATGCGGCTGTTACCCAAAAAGTCATATTCCGGCAAACCGAGCTGCAGCGCGTTGTAACCAAAAATATCGTTAACCGTCCTATCAAAATAGGCCTGTTCACGCGTCAACACATAGCCCCCCTGCTCCGAGGTAAACCACTCGCTCAAACTTTTCGCCTTTGCCTTACAATCCATCATTGCCAACTTTCCTGGGTTCGTGACTTATGTTCAAAATCACCGGCATCCCCGCCTTTAATGACAATTATATCTGGGTCATCCACAACGACAAACACGCGATTGTCGTTGACCCGGGCGATTCGCCCCCCGTACTGGAATATCTGAATGCGAATGGGCTGACCCTGACGGGTATTTTATGCACCCATCGCCATCATGACCATGTCGGGGGTATCGAAAAACTACGCGCAGTATACAGTGTGCCTGTCTACGGCAGGGCACACGAAAAGAATCCACACATCAGCCATGATCTTCACGAAAAAGATAAACTCGTGCTGGATGAATTCGATCTTGCATTCAGAATTCTGGAAGTGCCCGGACATCTGGTTGACCATATCGCCTATTTTGCCGAGGTTCAGAACGTAGGCATCCTGTTTTGCGGCGATGTGCTGTTTGGCGCAGGCTGTGGCAGAAACTTTGAAGGCCCCGTCTCTCATTTGCGCGACTCATTGCAACGACTGGCAAAATTGCCTGCCACCACGCAGGTTTACTGTGCGCATGAATACACTGCATCCAATTTACGTTTCGCCGCCGCCTGCGAGCCTGGCAACGCCGAGGTTCAGCAGCGCGTCCAGGTTACAGCGATGCGACGCGCAGCCAATTTACCCACCGTGCCCTTCACGATTGCGCAGGAATTAGCCACCAATCCCTTTTTACGCTGCAATTCACCCGAAATCATTCATACCCTTCAATCGCGCGGCCTGCCCCATACATCGGAACTTGACGTATTCACCGCCCTTCGCGAATGGAGAAACAACTTTTAAACAAAAATTCAACTATTTGATTTTTCATTGACTACTAAACAACCTCTGGCTAAAGCCGGAGGGTTTGAATTGCGGACTGAAAGTCCAGATGCGCGTCGCCTAAACGACGCGTCCTAATTGGGTTCCATTTTAAAATCATCATCCTGTTTAGGCTCAAAGTGATGCTCCAGATATTGATCTATCATTTCTTTCGTCATCTGCTCTACAGTGGCACGAAAGTATCCCCTTGCCCAAAAGTGTCGGCCCCAATATCTCTTTTTCAGAAGCGGAAATTCTTCGAACAACTTGCTCGACGTGCGATCCTTGATCCGCCTCATAATTTCGCTCGGTGCCATACTCGGCGGGCAACTTACAAGAATATGCACATGATCCTTGCTCACCACACCTTTGATAATCCTGATTTCAAATGCTTCACACGTCTCGCGTACCAGCGACCGAACCCGCTCCGCCACATCGCCATGAAGCACTTTATATCGGTATTTCGTTACCCATAAAAAGTGATACTCAATTTGAAAAACCGTATGACTGCCATATCTGTAATCCATGCTGCACCTCCTGGTGCAGATATTATCGCAGCTAAAGCTGACCGGCTAAAGCCGGTGGTTTAAACCTTATGATTGATAATTAATTGAAAATAAAATGATCCGTGGCAATTTGGCGATTTATTAAAATTTTGTATTGCACTAACGCCCTATTTAACTTATCATGCGCGCCCTTCGGAGAGGTGGATGAGTGGTTTAAGTCGCACGCCTGGAAAGCGTGTTTGGGATAATATCCCAACGGGGGTTCGAATCCCCCCTTCTCCGCCAGTACAACTAAATAACCTATTGATTTCAAATAGGTTATTTTATTTTCAGCTGCACCAGTATGCCAATTAGTATGCCATTTATTCTTGGCTTTCATCGGACGTAGCTGGATTAAGTTTTACATTCACCAACAAATCACACTCCCAGCAACAACGCCGTCAGCTCTTCACAGGGCCTAACTTTAGCAGCGATGGCTGTTCGTACGCACTGAAAATTACCCAGAATTTGTAGGTTCTGCGCGCTGAAAATTACTCAGGTGATTAACCTCCTCCATTCCAATTTTGGAGTGGAGAAAACAAGGAGATGATCACCATGAATTTACTGGGTAAAGTAAGGCGTTTGTATTACCGGGACAGACTGACGTTGTCTGAAATTGAGAGGCGAACGTGTCTAACGCGAAAGACTGTGAGGAAGTGGCTCAGCGCCCCTGAGGGTGTTGAGCCGACGTATCGCAGGCGGGTTGTGGGTGGCAAGATTGCGCCATATGCTGAACGCCTATCGAAGATGTTGGAAATTGATGCCATGCGTGCGAAACGTGATCGGCGCACGGCATTAAAGCTTTACGCTGAATTGACGTCTTTGGGGTTTGACGGTGACTATAGTCGTGTCACTGAATTCATTCGGCGCTGGCGTAAAGACGGTGAAACCGCTGTTGTAAGAGCCTTTGTACCCATGAAATTTGATCCAGGCGAAGCTCACCAATTCGATTGGAGCGAGGAGCATATCGTGATTGGCGGTATTTTGCGTAAGGTTTTGCTTGCCCACCTTAAGCTATGTTTCAGCCGAGCGTTTATCGTTCAAGCCTATCCTACCCAAAGTCACGAAATGCTGTTCGATGCCCATACGCGGGCCTTTACAGCTTTGGGTGGTATTTGTCGTCGTGGTATTTACGACAACATGAAGACTGCGGTGGACAAGGTCAAGAAGGGTAAGTCGCGTATCGTTAACACGCGCTTTGCCGCCATGACTTCTCACTACTTGTTTGATCCTGACTTCTGCAATGTTGCTTCCGGCTGGGAAAAGGGAATAGTTGAGAAAAATATGCAGGACAGCAGACGGCGTATTTGGCAGGAAGCCACGAAGGAGTGCTTCGTTTCTTTTGCCGAACTCAACCTGTGGCTGCTGGCAAAATGCAGGGCGCTCTGGGTGGAACTGAAACATCCAGAATTTGATCTGACGCTAGCGGAAATGCTCGAACAGGAGCAAGCCAGTACCATGCCAATGGTGACACCGTTTGATGGCTATGTCGAGGCGCTTGGCAATGTTTCAAGCACCTTACGCCCAAAGCAGCGCGCATGGCTTGCCACCACAACATCGTGCGCCACTAGGTTAATCCGCTCCGGATAGGTGTGGATGCTAATCATCTGCCCTACCAGCTCGCATGGAACCGAATAGCGGTTGCGGTCTTCGAGAATCAGTAACGAAACCCGCTACGACTGGCAACACTACATCCCGCTGATAGAGAGAAAGCCCGGCGCACTCAGGAACGGAGCCCCCTTTGCCGATATGCCGGAATCGCTACAAAGATTGCGTGAACTGTTACTCAAACGCGAAGGTGGCGACCGTGTGATGGCCAAGATTCTTGCGGTCGTACCCAAGCACGGGTTGGAGGCAGCGCTTGTTGCAGTGGAGCTGGTCTTGGAGTCCGGCAACCTCAGTGTTGAACATATCGAAAATGTATTGAATCGGCTCAAACCATCCCCGCAGCCAGAGCAGGTGGAAACTCATCTTGAGGTAAAGGAAGCGCCGATTGTCGATACGGGACGCTACGACGACTTGCGACTGGAGGTGGATCATGCGTGATATTTCCGCTGAACTCAAAAGTCTGCGCCTGTATGGCATGATGGGTGCATGGGAGGAAGTAGCAGCAGACGGCAATTCTGTCGGCATTCAGACCTCGCGCTGGTTAATCGAGCACCTATTACAGGCGGAGCATACTGACCGGTGCATGCGCTCGATCAGCTACCAAATGCAGGCGGCCAAATTCCCAGTGCATCGTGATTTGGCCGGTTTCGAATTTGATCAGTCTAAAGTAGATCGTAGCCTGATTGATGATCTATCCTGTTTGTCCTTCACTGAACAGTCTCACAATGTCGTGCTCATTGGTGGGACGGGTACCGGCAAGACGCATCTAGCCACTGCGCTCGGCATATCTGGCATTACCAAGCATAGTAAGCGAGTGCGATTCTACTCGACGGTTGATTTAGTCAATCTGCTGGAGCAGGAAAAGGCAGCTGGTAAGGCTGGAAAACTGGCCTTCGCGCTGATGCGTATGGATTTAGTGATTCTCGATGAGCTCGGCTATCTGCCGTTTAGCCAGGCCGGCGGTGCCTTGCTGTTTCACCTGCTCTCCAAGCTGTATGAGCACACCAGTGTCATGATCACGACCAATCTGACCTTCGGCGAATGGGGTAGTGTCTTTGGCGATGCCAAGATGACCACCGCGTTACTGGATCGGCTGACTCATCACTGCCATATCGTTGAAACCGGCAATGATTCATATCGGTTTCGTCATAGCAGTGCAGCAGCACAAAAACGTATCAAGGCTAGAGAACAAAACAAGCGTGGCAAATCCGCAATTACGGAAGATCCATTCTAAAATTGAGTGTGGTAAATTCAAGCGGATTTACCACACTCGCGCTCTAAGAAACGTGAAATTGAGCTACACTTATCAGCAGTCACCATCAAAAATGGTAGCTAAAGTGCCTGAGTAAAATTCAACGCGCAGGGCTGGGTAATTTTAAACGCGTATCAACATGCTACTCCATCTTGCCTCTCAAACCCTATAAAAGTTGCACTTCATTTCTGAATCCGCGTATGCATTGATCCATAATTTGACCTAACAGGCTAAAAACAACTCCGTCCACAATTGTACACAAGCGCCGGTATCGATTTCACCTTTAACTACACGGCAAGGAGATTGATCATTCAGACGCATGCGGTGCTGGGTCTGGCGCAAGGTACGATACAGACTGCGAACCTGTTCAGCCAACACCTGATCGATCAGATCGAGATTAGCTGCCATCGCCAGCAGCGCCAGATTGCCGACATTGTTCGTTAGTTGCGGATATTGATGGGCATGCGCCAGCACGAGATATTGCACGATAAACTCGATATCCACCATGCCGCCGCAGTCGTGCTTGATATCGAACAATTCGCTTGTATTGGGATGACCTTCATGCATCTTTTGCCGCATGCTGACAATCTCGTTGCGCAGTACCCCGGTATCGCGGGGCAGACTCAAGACTAGCTGGCGAATACGATCAAATGCAGCACCGATTGCCAAATCGCCGGCAGAAAAACGGGCGCGGGTCAACGCCTGATGCTCCCACACCCAGGCATGATGTTGCTGATAGTCAGTAAAAGCGGCGACGGAACTGACCAGCAAACCGCTCTCGCCGTTCGGGCGCAGGCGCAGATCAGTTTCGTAGAGTCTGCCCGATGCTGTATAACTGCCCAGCATGGAATTGATACGTTTGCCCAATCTGGCATAATTTTCCTGGGCATCGGGATGATCGTCTTCATAAAGAAATATCATGTCGATGTCGGATGCGTAACCCATTTCCTTGCCGCCCAGTTTGCCGTAGGAAATAATCGCAAATCTGGCTTCTTCACAATGCCGTGTGCGTAAAGCGGTCCAACACAACATCAGCACATGACGCAGCATCAGATCAGCCAGATCGCTCAGATGATCGCTGAGTTTTTCCAAAGGAAGCAGTCCTTGCAGATCCATCGCCAACAAATGAAATATCTGTTCCTGCTGAACATGGTGCAGCACTTCCAGTTGGCGCTCGGCATCATCGGTACATTCATTCAGCCTTAACTGCAAATCGCGTTCAACCTGTTGCCACAGTGGCGGCTGATAAAGCTCGCGTGCATCCAGCAACGCATCGAACAGTGCAGGATGCCGGGACAGATAGCCCGCCGCCCAACTACTGGCCCCAAGCAGACGGGTCAATCTGGACAAAGCCTGCGGATATTCGGCCAGAAAGGCCAGATAGGAAGTTCGGCGACTAATCGCCTCCAGCAAAGTCAATAAACGCGAAAGCGTAACATCGGGCGCGCGTTGTTGCGCACTGAGCGCAATGAATTGCGGGATCAACTGATCCACCCGTTGCCGCCCCAGTACGGATAATTGGCGATAGCGCAAACTGCCGCGCAATTGCAACAGGCGTTCGGCGCTTTCCCCAGCAAAGCCCATCCCAATCAAACCTGCATGCAAGGCGTCGGCTTGCATGCCTTCGCGCCAAAGTTGCACACAACCCTGCTCCTTGACGGGCGCAGCGAAGATCTGCTCAAATTGATCACTGACCAGCGCACGATGTTTGTCCAGTTGCTGCAACATCGCAGCATAGTCCGCATAATCCATGGCCGTGGCGATGATCTGCCGGTCTGCTTCATTTTCTGGCAGTGTCTGAGTTTGCTGATCGTCAAAATATTGCAATCGATGTTCCAGATTGCGCAAAAACACATAGGCCGCATCCAGCTCCGCGACGACGCGCAAGGTCAGTTGCTCGTTTGCGGCCAATTGCGCAAGCACGCGCTGGGTGGGCATGATGCGCAGTTTCGCATCCTGCCCACCGCGTATCAATTGAAACACCTGAGCGGCGAATTCGATTTCGCGTATACCGCCTGGTCCCAGCTTGATATTGTCCAGCCGGTCACGTCGCTGAACTTCCTGACGGATTTGCGCGTGCAATTTTCGCATCGAATCAATTGCGCCGAAATCCAGATATTTTCGAAACACAAAAGGTCGGTACAGTTCATTCAATTCATTAATATACGGATTAGCTTCCGGGGAGACTACGCGCGCCTTGATCCAGGCATAACGCTCCCACTCGCGCCCCTGGCTGACCAGGTATTCCTCAAGTGCGGCAAAACTCATCACCAACGGACCGCTGTCGCCATAGGGGCGCAGGCGCATATCCACACGAAAAACATAACCATCGCCGGTTGCCTCGTTGATGATGTTGATCAGGCGGCGTCCCAGCCTGGTAAAAAATTCGTGGTTGCTCAGTTGGCGCGCACCATTCGTTTCACCATCTTCGGCATACACAAAAATCAGATCGATATCGGAGGAGACATTCAACTCCCCGCCACCTAATTTCCCCATGCCAATGACCAGCAATTCCTGTTCAATGCGACTTGATTCACCGATGGGACTGCCAAATTGCTGCCTGAGTTGATGCATCAGGCAGACTTGTGCCTGTCGCACCACGATTTCGGCGAGCGCCGTCATGGCTTGCATGACCTCTTTCAAATCTCCCAGACCATTCAAGTCGCGCAAGATCAGCTTGATCATCACCTGTTTGCGCAACTTGCGCACCATTCGTGACAGCACAACCTCATCTAGCAGTGCCACATCCGAATTTCCCAGCAATTTCTCAATTTCGGCACGATTGCAAGGGGTAGCAAAATTCTCCTGCAACCAAGTCAGCAATTCCTGGTCTGAGTCCAGAATTCGTTTGGCATACCGGCTGCATAGGCAGGTTTTTTGAAAATAGTCGGCAAATCCAAGATCCGTAGCGTTTTGAGTATTCATGGCCTGCCCTTCACGATAGAATGCACATTGTCCTACGACCCACCACAAGTCACAAGCAACCGCTACCTGCCACCCGCTATCAATATGCTCAATTCACGACCTGTACGACTGCTATGGCACAGCCTGAACTGGCTGACCCGCATGACGCTCATCGCGTTGACTGGTACGCTCGTGCTTTGCGCGATCATTATTGTGCTGCTGCGCTACTGGTTGTTACCCGATGTGGAACAGTTCCACGACCGGATTGCCACGTCGATTTCTACTGCAATGGGCAATCCGGTCAGTATAGGTAAAATCAGGGGGGACTGGGATAGACTGCAACCCCACCTGAGTTTAACCGATGTGCGTCTCTTGGATAATCAGGGCGAAACCGCTCTGTTATTGCCACGCATTGATGCCAGCGTATCGTGGCTCTCGTTACTGGCCGCCCAATTGCGACTGTCCAGTCTGGAAATTGATCACCCCCAGTTGCTGATACGTAGAGATGAACAGGGGCACATTTTTATCGGCGGGGTTGAACTTGCAACCGGCGGAGGTAATAATGACCTGGCAAACTGGCTGTTGCATCAGCAGCATATGGAGGTGCGCGATGCCGCCATCGTCTGGCTTGATTTGCAACGCGATGCACCCCCCTTGAGGCTGAACCAGGTCAACCTGCGCATCGAAAATTTTTTCAGCCACCACCAGTTCGCGCTGCGTGCCATCCCGCCAGCGGAAATCTCAACGCCACTGGATGTGCGTGGCGATTTTCATGGCAGACGATTTGACGATCTGGATCAATGGCGCGGACAACTGTTTACCCAGTTGGACCACACCGACATACTGGCCTGGCATTCATGGCTAAACCTTCCGCCGCAACTGAGTCGCGGTCGGGGTGCGCTGCGTGCCTGGCTGGGCGTGGCAAACGGAAAAATCTCCCAGTTTACCGCCGACCTGGTACTGCGCGATGTGGCAACGCAATTATCGCCGGATGTACCCGAGCTGGATGTGCATTATTTGCGCGGCAGAGCCGCATGGAAAACAGTTGGCAACGGTTGGGAGGTCGACACCCGTCATTTATCATTGCGTTTGCACAATGGCGTCAAATTGCTACCGACTGATTTTTATTTTCGCACTGAACCGGCAAGTGGGCGTCAGCCTGCGAGTGGTGAATTGCGCGCCAATCTGCTGCAGCTTGAAAGTCTGGTTAGTCTGGCGAATTTTTTCCCGCTGGAAGCCAAAATGCGTAGCCAGCTTGATGCCTATGCGCCACGAGGCCGGGTCTCCAACCTGGAAATGAAATGGACAGGTTCGACCGAAAAATTACTGTCCTACAAAATAAAGGGAGAATTTGAAAACCTTGCCATGCTGCAGACCGCTTCCCTGCCCGGTTTTTCAGGTTTAACCATGGCGGTGGATGGCAACGAAAAAAATGGCACCCTGAGTATCAATGCGCGCAATCTGACCGTCAATGCGCCTGGCATCATGCGTGAGCCACTGCTATTTAACACCCTGACCGGCCAGACAACCTGGCAGCAAAATAACGGTGAACTTTTTGTACGGGCAGATAACTTTTCCATCGCCAACGAGGATCTGGCCGGCAACCTGAATGGTAGTTACCAAACCAAGGCCGGGACACTAGGCCTGGTGGATATGACTATCAGTCTGACGCGCGGGGAACTCAAACATGCGGCACGCTATACCCCCTTGATCGCACTTGCCCAAAAGGACAACGACTGGCTAAACGATGCACTGCTGTCCGGCCATACCGAGGATTTTCGCCTGCGTCTCAAAGGCAATATGAGCGATTTTCCCATCGATGGCAGCAAGGATGCCTTGTTCGAAATCAATGCACATGCCCATGATGTTGGCATGCAATATGCCCCCGACTGGCCAAAAATCGAAAATCTGGCCGGGGATTTTTCCATCCATAACAACCGCATGGAAGTCCATGCACAAACGGGCAGCATCCTGGGTGCGCAAATCAGCAATCTGTCCATCATCCAGCCGGATATGGCGATATTCGACAACCCGCTTGAAATCAAGGGAGAGGCAGACGGGGACAACAGTGCCTATCTGCAATTTATCCAGCAAAGCCCGGTGCGGGAATACATCAAGGGATTTACCGACGGGATCACTGCCAGCGGAAACGGACATCTGAACCTGTCCGCACAAATCCCCTTATTACTGACGAAACCTGCAAAAATCTCCGGCCTGTTGAAGGTTCAGGGCAGCGACATCGATATGGGGGGCGTTGTACCCTGGTTGCGTAATACACAGGGGGAACTGGCCTTCACCGAATCAGGCATGAAAACACGCAATGTAACTGCAAACATACTGGGTGGGCCGGCACGTCTGGAGGTTCAGACAGCCGAAGGGGGGATGGTGCGGGCCACGCTGCAGGGGCGAATGAACCTGGAAGCCTTTCGTAAAATCGAAAGCAATCCACTACTCGCCTATCTGCATGGCGGTTCAGCATGGAACGCCAGTATCAGCATGCTGAATAAAACCGCTCAGGTGCAGGTCAATTCCAGCTTGCAGGGCATCAGTTCCACGCTGCCAGCCCCTTTTACCAAGTCAACTAATGAAATCTGGCCGTTGCATATCGAAAAGAAAAACATCGATCTTCATCAGGATATGATTAGCGCCCAACTCGGCAAACTGTTCGTCGCGCGCATGCTCAGTGTTGACACCAACGGCGTGAGTACCATTAAACGTGGCGTAATTGATTTTGGCACACAGAATACGGCAACCTTGCCAGTCAAGGATGGCATCTGGCTGACCGGAAACCTGCCGGTCTTGTCCCTACAGGGATGGGATGACCTGAATACCGGCTCGGGTCCATCGCTACCCATTAGTGGGGCAAACCTGCATATCGACAATCTGACAGGCTACGGCATAAACCTGAACAATGTGAATATCAGCGCATCTAAACGTGGCGATGCTATTGCAGCCCAACTTTCAGGCGAACAATTGAATGGCGAACTCACCTGGCAACCACAGGGCTACAATGGCACCGCTAAAATCACCGCGAGGTTGCGTAATTTATACTGGATTAGTGCAGAAACGCCAAAACCGCCCCCTGCCCCTGTAAAATTGACCGAGGCTATGCTACGCCACCAAAAACTCCCCGCCCTTGACATCAGCATTGATGATCTGACATTTAAGAAAAAACAGATAGGGCGTTTTGAACTGGTCGGTTATCCTGAAGAAAAAAACTGGCATTTGCGCAGACTTCATATCAGCAACCCGGACGGCACTGTCACCGGAGAGGGGCTTTGGCGCGAAACAAAAAGCGGCATGCAGACCCAGATCAATCTGATGATGGATATCAGTGATGCCGGAAAAATACTGGCCCGTTCCGGCTACCCTAACACCGTAAAAAACGGTAGCGGTAAACTGCTCGCCAATCTGACCTGGGAGGGGCAACCGGATGAATTCAATTACGCAACACTGGGTGGCACACTCAAACTCGACACCGGTAAAGGACAATTTCTGAAGATGGATCCTGGCATTGGCAAGCTGCTTGGGATCCTGAGTTTGCAGGCGCTGCCCAAACGCATCACACTGGACTTTACCGATGTGTTCAGTGCCGGTTTCGAATTCGACAATATCAACGGCAATGCCACCCTGTCACGTGGCATTATGCAAACCGAAGACCTGTTCATGGATGGATCATCGGCCAAAGTCACCATGAAGGGACGCGTTAATCTGAATGATGAAACTCAGGACATGCACATCGTGGTTTTACCGACACTGGGTTCCAGTGTTTCGATGCTGAGCGCCTTTGCTGCAGGACCTGTCATCGGCCTTGGCACACTGATCGTCAGCAAGATATTGGGAAATCCGCTCGATCATTTGATGTCATTTGAATACAATGTAAGCGGTCCTTGGAGCAACCCGAATGTTATCAAGGTCGGCGAAACCCCTGTCAAACTGCAGACGGTACTACCGGACACAAAACACAAAATCACACCCTAACTTTCAGGAAAATATCATGTCAGTCGGAAATGCAGTATCAGCCATCAACGTCACTCATCCCGACGCATTCAAAGTAGCCGCCATTCAAATGGCATCGGGACCGAACGTTGCGGGCAACCTGAGCGAGGCACGCCGCTTGATTACCAAGGCTGCCGAACAGGGTGCGAAACTGGTGGTGCTGCCCGAATTTTTCGCCTTCATGGGTATGAACGAACAGGACAAGGTCAACGTTCGTGAACAGGCAGGCAACGGCGCTATCCAGACATTTCTTGCCGACACTGCGCGCCAGCTAAAAATCTGGCTAGTGGGAGGTTCCATCCCGCTGGCGGCGAGCCAACCCAACAAGGTGCGCAACAGCTGTCTGGTTTTTGATGACAATGGCATGCAGGTAGCGCGCTACGACAAGATGCACCTGTTCAATCTCGCGCTAGGCAATGAAAGTTACGATGAGTCAAAAACCATCGAAGCAGGTGACCATGTCGTCGTGGTGGACACCCCGTTTGGGCGCATTGGTCTGGCAATTTGCTATGACCTGCGCTTTCCGGAATTATTCCGTGCCATGCAAAATGTCGATATCATCGTACTGCCTGCCGCATTCACCGAGACGACCGGCAAAATGCACTGGGAAATACTGGTGCGTGCCCGCGCCATCGAAAACCTGGCCTATGTGGTGGCTTCCGCTCAGGGCGGTTATCATGTCAACGGGCGGGAAACACACGGCAACAGCATGATCGTTGGCCCCTGGGGCCGCATACTGGACAGATTACCTCGTGGTTCAGGCGTCGTCATTGCCGAAGTCAATCCAACTTATCAGGCAAGTTTGCGCACTGGGCTGCCGGCGCTTGAACACCGTACACTGCATAGTTGCTAAAGCCGGCAACCAGTACGCCAATTAACTACCGATTAAAAAATATGACCCAAATTGCTTCGTCAGACACCCTGTTTACCACCGCGCAGCACATCCTGCTTGCACCCTACTTGATCGAAACACTGCAGATTGAACAGGTATTCAACAGCATGCTGGCCAATCGGCTGGATTATGCCGACCTGTATTTCCAGTACAGCCGTGCAGAAAGCTGGTCGCTCGAAGAAGGCATCGTCAAGTCAGGCAACTTCAACATCGATCAGGGCGTGGGGGTGCGTGCAGTGAGCGGCGAGAAGACTGCCTTCGCTTATTCGGACGATATCAGCCTCAATGCATTGCAAAGTGCAGCCAATGCCACGCGCGCCATCGCGGCGGCTGGCGGCACACAGAAGGTGCCGATGCTGCATCGCGGATCGCGTCGCGACATCTATCTGCCACAGGATCCGATCGCCAGCCTCAAGGATGCCGACAAGGTTGCCCTGCTCGAACGCATTGAAGGTTATGCGCGCGCACTGGACCCGCGTGTGGTACAGGTCATGGCGGGCCTTGCGGGCGAATACGAAGTGGTGATGGTCGCGCGCAGCGACGGCCTGATGAATGCCGACATCCGCCCGCTGGTTCGCCTGTCGGTCACGGTCATTATCGAGAGCAATGGAAAACGGGAACAGGGCTCGGCGGGAGGCGGCGGACGTTTCGATTACGATTATTTCGATGATCAAATGTTACGTAAGTATGCCGCCCTTGCCGTACATCAGGCGGTGGTCAATCTGGATGCGGCCCCTGCTCCTGCCGGCAACATGACCGTGGTGCTAGGCAACGGCTGGCCAGGCATACTGCTGCATGAAGCTATCGGTCATGGCCTGGAAGGGGATTTTAACCGCAAGGGCAGTTCGGCGTTTTCCGGACGCGTGGGCGAACGCGTCGCCTCGGCAGGGGTGACCGTGGTAGATGACGGCACGCTCGCCGCCCGACGCGGCTCAATGCAGATGGACGACGAAGGCAATCCGACCCAGTGCACCACACTGATCGAAAACGGCATCCTGAAAGGCTATTTGCAGGACACACTCAATGCACGCCTGATGGGTGTGCCGCTCACAGGCAATGCGCGTCGCGAATCCTATGCACATATCCCGATGCCACGCATGACTAATACCTATATGCTGGGCGGTGACAAGGATCCGGCAGAGATCATCGCGTCGGTGAAACACGGCCTGTATGCGGTCAATTTTGCCGGTGGCCAGGTGGATATCACCAGCGGAAAATTCGTATTTTCGACGGCCGAAGCCTACATGATAGAGGATGGTAAAATCACGCATCCGGTGAAAGGCGCAACGCTGATCGGCAACGGCCCCGACGTACTCACCCGCATTTCGATGATAGGCAACGATATGGCGCTCGATCCCGGTGTCGGCACCTGCGGCAAGGAAGGCCAGAGCGTGCCGGTCGGCGTCGGACAGCCCACCGTCAGGATAGATGGACTGACAGTTGGCGGCACGGTTTAACCTGATTATTCATTATTTTGGAGTAACACATGATCGCACCCGTACCCTTGAGAAACATCCCGCAATCGAACATTTTCAAAAAAGGCGATGTGTTTGTGCTGTTCGGCGAACTGTTTGGCCGTGGCTATGCCAACGGACTGATCAACGAAGCGCGCAAATCCGGCATGACCATCATCGGTGTAACCGTCGGGCGCCGCGATGAAAACAACGCGCTGCGCGCGCTGACCTCCGAGGAACTGGCGATCGCAGAAGGCAATCTGGGCGGAAAAATCATCAATGTGCCGTTGATGGCAGGTTTCGATCTGGACGCACCTTCAGGCGAACCCACTCCGACCGATCTGCTGGCGGGCATGACGCTCAAAAGCTGGCAGGAAGACAAGCTGGACTGGCAACACATCGAGCAATGCCGCAGCGTGGGCATTGCACGTTTCAAGAATTCAGTCGCACAGGTCATGAATGAACTGGACAGTCTGATTCCGGATGGCGCCAATGCCTTCTTCGCCCACACCATGGCGGGCGGGATTCCAAAAGTAAAGGTTTTTCTGGCCATTGCCAACCGCATCTACAAGGGACGCGGCGAGCGTTTCATGTCCTCTCGCGCACTGCTGGACAGCGATCTTGGCAAACTCATCCTGATGAATTTCGATGAAGTCACTGCCAATACCTTTGCTCACCTGATCGAAGGTAGCGCCGCAATTCGCACCCGGCTGGAAAAGTCCGGCGGTCAGGTGCGTTACACGGCCTATGGTTATCACGGCACCGAAATCCTCATTGAGGACCAGTATCAATGGCAAACCTACAGCAACTATACCCAGGGTATGGCCAAGATGCGTCTGGAAAATATCGCCATCGCGGCATGGGACAAAGGCATCAAGGCGACCGTCTACAACTGTCCCGAGATTCGCACCAATTCGTCCGACATCTTCGCTGGCGTTGAACTTTCATTATTTCCGCTGCTCAAAGCACTCAGAAAAGAGCAAGGTGGTGCATGGGCAGAGGCGCAATGGCAGATTTGCAGGCCCTTATTGCAGGACGGCACCACACTCGAGGATTTGTTACAGAAAATCGAAGACTACAACACCTGCGATGTGATGGCGGTTTACCGCAATTTTGCAGCATGGCCAATGGATAACTCGCAGGCGCTGGCAGATCTGATGATAGGCACTTCCGATGAAATTATCCAGATGCACAAGGACCGAACCGAACTGGTAGTCGGGCACCTGAGTGCGCTGGTGCTAGAAGGCACCGGTCCGTTGATGTTCCATGAGACCAGTAATCCGGCAGCTCCCGTACTTTGGCTCAATCACGATGTGATCGCAAAGCAACTCAATCTGATACACCACTAGACCGGCACAAGCACAATGCACTCCGGGCGTGTTTAGGAAAACGTTGAAGGATAAACAGGTAAGTCATTTTGATTAAAATGCTGGCCATTCTGTGTGCAGCCCTTGGCATCAGTTCGGCCTTTGCTGCGGGTGGTGATTTTGAGTCCTGTCGGGAAATATTTGCCGATGGCACACCCCCCATTCTCCGAACACAGGCGCAGATCAAGCCGCGCGCCCTGTGTTTCAGCGGATTTGCCGTATTGTACTCGGGACAGAGTCGCACCCCGATCTATGCCGCCGAACGACTCAATGGCTTGCAATTAACGGAAGCACAACACCATCAGCGCACCAACCGGTTTTATGCGGACGCCCGTGTGCCACGAAACGAACGTGCCGAACTGGGTGACTATCAGGGTTCCGGTTTTGATCGCGGCCACATGGCACCTGCCGGTGACATGGCAAGCGATGAAGCGATGGCGCAGAGTTTTTCTCTGGCCAACATGGTGCCGCAATATGCCCTCAATAATCGCCATGCCTGGGCCAATATCGAGAAGGCCACACGCCGCTATGCAAGGCGCGCTGCCGGTGACGTTTTTGTGATTACCGGCCCCGTGTTTGACAGCACATCCCCCACCATAGGCGCCAACCGGGTATGGGTACCACAACATTTTTTCAAGCTGGTATATGATCCGGCCCGTCATCGAGCCTGGGCACACTGGCTGGATAATACCAATCAGGCTAAAGTCGGTGCCCCGATCAGTTACGAGGAATTGGTTCGGCGCACCGGTATCGATTTTCTGCCCATCAAATCCTGAGCCAGTGCGCTGCACCATACCAGGGTGGCTATTTTTCCAGGTAATCGACCAGTACCCCGCTGGTTTGCCGCAGACGCTGACTGATGAGTTGCGCAATCTTGAGCAACAGCTGGAGCGCCAGCGCAGGTTTTTCCTGAGTAATCCGGATAAAATTAGCCCGCGTCAGTACTGCCAGAACCGTCGGCTCCATCACCACCACAGTGGCTGATCGCACTTCATTATCCACCATCGCCATCTCGCCCAGACTGCGTCCGGCATGGACGTTAGCGACTGTTCGTTCCTGTTGTCGCAGACTCTGTTTGCGTATAGCGAGACTGCCTTGCAACACCACACACATGAAATCGCTCTGATCCCCTTCCCGAAATAGCACACATCCAGGCTTTGCACGGCACACCTGAATATAGGCCGAAAATGCTTCGATTTGCGGCCAGTCGAAATCTCTGAACATCTGTGCAGCATCGAGTAGCGCATGAATCTCACCTGCCGAAATCGCATCCACACCGAGTATCACAAGTCCATCTACGGACCATTCCTGTTTAATTCCAATCATCGTGTGCAAGCGGCCCGATATAAAAAATAAAATGTTCAAGACAAACAGTGGATATTTTCCCACATAATTTTAACACTGTGCATCATGACACTAGAAAAGCAGCGATACTTCCCCCAGATCATTCACTCAGACAAGCGGCAACACGTCATCTCACGGTATAATTGCCGCGCCATGCAGATACTACGCGGACTCTATTCCCCTGACACCCAGCCTGTTGCCCTGACTATCGGAAATTTCGATGGTGTGCATCTGGGTCATCAAACCTTGCTGAATGAATTGAAAGCAGCGGCGCAGTCGCGCGGACTACAAACAGCGATAGTCATTTTCGAGCCGCATCCGCGCGAGTTTTTTATGCCGCTACAGGCACCTGCCCGGCTGAGCAGTTTGCGGGAAAAACTGGAATTATTCAGCCAACTGGGCATAGATCGCGTACATGTGTGCCGCTTCGATGCAAAATTCGCCCGGATGAGTGCGGCTGATTTCATCCATAGCCTACATGTAAAACTGTCGGCCAAATTTGTAATGATAGGCGATGATTTCCGCTTCGGTAGCGGACGGATCGGTGATTTTGCACTGATGGAAAAAATCGGCGATCAACATGGCTTTGAAGTTAAATCCGTGCAGACCGTTTTACACGATGGGGTGCGAATTTCCAGCACAGCGGTGCGCGCAGCACTCGCGGCAGGACAGCTGCGCCGTGTACACGATTATCTGGGTCATAGTTACAGCATATCGGGGCGCGTGGTGCATGGTGACGGTGTAGGCCGCAAACTGGGTTATCCAACCGCAAATATCCAGATGAAACACAACCGCCCGCCACTCTCCGGTATCTTCGTGGTTGAAGCACATATCGAAGGCATGGGCGTGTTGCAGGGCGTTGCCAGCCTGGGGGTACGCCCCACCCTGAAAAAAGATGGTCGCCCGTTACTGGAAGTCCATCTTTTTGAATTTAAACAGACTATCTATGGCAAGCGCTTGCGGGTCGAATTCCTGCAAAAACGCCGTGATGAACAAAAATTCCCCAATGTGGAAACACTGACGCGACAAATCGCGCTGGATGTCGACAATGCACAAAAATGGTTTGAACAACATGACTGATTATAAAAAAACCCTGAACCTCCCCGACACGGCCTTCCCGATGCGCGGCGATATGGCCAAGCGTGAGCCGCAAATGCTAAATCGCTGGCAAGAGCAGCAGCGCTATCAGAAAATACGCGCAGCCAAAGCCGGTTTGCCAAAATTTATCCTGCACGACGGCCCGCCCTATGCGAATGGCGACATTCATATCGGCCATGCGGTCAACAAGATACTCAAGGACATCATCATCAAGGGCAAGACGCTGTCGGGATTCGATGCGCCCTATGTACCTGGCTGGGATTGCCACGGACTGCCGATTGAATTACAGGTGGAAAAAAAGCACGGCAAGGCGATTCCTGCAGCTCAATTTCGTGAACTATGCCGCGACTATGCGGCAGCCCAAGTCGAACGCCAGAAGAAAGATTTCATCCGCCTGGGTGTGCTGGGAGACTGGGATCGTCCCTATCTGACCATGGACTTCAAGACCGAAGCGGACATCATCCGCTCTATCGGCGCCATTCACGAACGCGGTTATCTGTATCAGGGCTACAAGCCAGTCAACTGGTGTCTGGATTGCCAGTCCGCACTGGCAGAAGCCGAGGTCGAATATGAGGACAAGACTTCAAGCGCGATTGACGTGGCCTTTACCGTGCAAGATACGGCTGCGCTGGCGCGTATATTTGGCACTACCTTGCCGGATGATGCAAAAGCCTATGCGGTGATCTGGACTACCACACCGTGGACGTTGCCAGCCAATCAGGCCGTGAGCGTACATCCCGATTTCCAATACAGTCTGGTTAAAACCGACAAGGGCTATTTGCTGCTGGCAAGCGATTTGATGGATGCCTGTCTTGAACGCTACCAGTTAAGCGGCGAATCCATTGCCCTCTGCAAAGGGTCAGCACTCGACCTGCTGCAACTACAGCATCCATTCCAGAATCGTTCCGTGCCGCTTATCTGCGGTGATCACGTTACCGCGGACTCGGGTACAGGATTGGTACATACCGCACCTGCACACGGTCTGGACGATTATTTTGTTGGTCAAAAATATCATCTGCCGACCGACAATCCGGTGGGCGATGATGGCAAATTCCTGGCCACGATACCACCAATAGGCGATGTGCCGCTGGCAGGGGTATTCGTCTGGAAAGCCAACGAAATCGTACTGGATGCGCTCGATGCATCCGGACACCTGTTGTGTCTGAAAAAGGTGCAGCATAGCTATCCGCACTGCTGGCGCCACAAAACACCGATTATTTTCAGATCCACCCCACAGTGGTTCATCGGCATGGAGACAACAGGACAACAAGGAAAAAAGCTGCGTGGACTGGCCAACAAGGCGGTGGATGAAACTACCTTCTTCCCTGCCTGGGGACGTGCGCGCCTCGAAGCGATGATTAAAAACCGCCCGGACTGGTGCGTATCACGCCAGCGCAACTGGGGCGTGCCGATGCCGTTCTTCGTACACAAGGAATCCGGCGAATTGCACCCGAACACGGCAGCATTGCTCGAACAGGTCGCAGTCATGGTTGAACAACAGGGCATCGAAGCCTGGTTCAGTCTGGATGCGGTCGATTTAATTGGCGCGGATGCCGAACACTATAAAAAACTGACGCACACACTGGACGTATGGTTCGATTCGGGCACGACCCACGCATCCGTGTTGGCGCGACGCACAGAATTAAACTCGCCTGCCGATCTGTATCTGGAAGGCTCGGATCAGCATCGCGGCTGGTTCCAGTCATCCCTGCTCACCGGTTGCGCAATTAACGGTCGCGCGCCTTTTGACGCGCTACTCACCCACGGTTTCGTCGTGGATGGCAGTGGCCACAAGATGTCAAAATCAAAGGGCAATGTGATCGCGCCGCAAAAGATATTCGACACGCTGGGTGCAGATATCCTGCGCCTTTGGACAGCGTCCACCGATTACTCGGGCGAATTGACTATCTCGGATGAAATCTTAAAGCGTGTGGTCGAGAGCTATCGCCGCATCCGCAACACCCTGAAATTTTTGCTGGCCAATATTTCGGATTTCAACATCAACGAGCACAGCATGCCGGTCGATCAGTGGCTGGAAATAGACCGCTTTGCGTTACACCTGACCCGCCAGCTACAGCTTGATGTGCGCGCCGACTATGAACGTTACGAGTTTCATCTGGCGGTACAAAAATTGATGGGGTTCTGCTCGGAAACGCTGGGCGGATTTTATCTCGATATCCTCAAGGATCGCCTGTACACCGCCGGTGTCAATTCACCTGCACGCCGCTCGGCACAGAACTCGCTACACCATATCACCCATACCTTGACGCGTCTGATTTCTCCCATACTGAGTTTCACCGGCGAAGAAGCTTGGACCATCATCAGTGGCAGCGATGAAATCAGTCTGTTCGAAGGTAACTGGCATGAATTGCCCGATGCAAAAATAGAAGATAGCACGATCAATGCCTGGCTGACCATTGCCACCTGGCGCGCCCGTGCCAACAAACAACTGGAAGAAGCGCGCAGTGCCGGTCTGATTGGGTCGGCGCTAGCCGCCGAAGTGGATGTGTATGCATCGGGAGTCGATTTTGAGGTACTCGCACAACTGGGCGATGATCTGCGCCTGGTACTGATCACCTCACACGCCAAGGTACATCGCGTCGACAGTATTGAAGCACACCGTATTGTGGTTACCGTCAGTGCGCACGAAAAATGTGAGCGTTGCTGGCATTACCGCGAAGATGTCGGCAGCGACAATAACCACCCTACCCTGTGTGGTCGCTGCGTTGCCAACCTGTATGGTGAAGGTGAGGATCGCCGTTATGCTTAGGCGCTGGCTGGGGCTTGCCGCACTCGTCATCGTGCTCGACCAGATAAGCAAATACTGGATTAGCAGCCACTTCATCTATCTGGAGAGCATGACAGTCAATAGCGTTTTCGCGACACCGGGGATGTGTGCGGCCATCCTCGCCGAGTGAATGAGCGAGGCGCCCGCGCGAGGTGAGATCCTGCGCGGCAGCGGAACATGCCGTATTTCTGGGCCGCCGCGGCCATCAGCAGCGTCTGCGTTTGCCCCTTGCAGGCTTTGAACGCCACGCCGGTATAACCCATTTCGCGTGCGAGTTGCAGGCTTTCCAGGTCGAGCAGCGATTCGTCGATCACGAACGGTGCGCAGCTTCGCGGCCTCGTGCATTGGTTCTGCGGGGTTCGCTTTTCAGGTCGCGGGCGGTCGGCTGCTCGATGTACTGCACGCGGCGTACGCGGCCGGCGTCTGCTCCCGCAGTTGCCGCAGGAATCGATAAGATACTCCACGTCTTGGCAGCGTTCGTTGAAGTCCAGCGAGTAGCCACCATTCACTGACACCGCGGTGTCGTTGGCTTCTTCGGCAATGCGGTTCACGCCATGACGCGGTCGACATCCCAGGGCAGATCGTCGCCGTTGAGCTTGATCTTCAGATGCGTGAGACCGTCGCGGCAGGATCCATTCGCCGAGCGTTTCGGGTATGCTGTCGCCGACGGGTTTGGTTGAATCGCCGCAGGCGACAGCGGATCGAGCGCCCCGACCAGGTGATAGAGCGGCATCTTGGGTTGCGGCGTATCCCGCACAAACGCATCGAGTTTCAAGCCCGCAATTCAGGAATTCCAGCAGGTTCACCGTGCCAGCGCTCAGGCCCTTCACCGAGGCAATCCAGGTGGCGTCGTTGAGCGCCACCTTGCGAGTGAGGTTGTTATCGATGGCCCAGGCCAGGCAGGCGCCGAGCACGGCCAAGGCCGGCCAGGCATCGCCGAAGCGCGCTTCGGCAGGCCAGCTAAGCACCACGGCACCGGCGACGATGGCGAGCATGCCCAGGGCGATGCGCCGATCAAAGTTTTCTCGGAAGGCAAACCAGGCCAGCAAGGCGGTGAAAACCCCTTCTGCATTGAGCAGCAGCGAGGCGCCTGACGCCGGCATGCGCGCCAGCCCGAACATCAGCAACACCGGGCCGGCAACACCGCCGGCCAGGATGGCACCGGCCAACCAGAGCCACTGGTCCAGCGGCAGTTTCACAGGCGCCGCACCCCGCAGCAGCCGCCAGGCGCTCAGCCCCAGCCCCGAACCCAGGTACAGCAGCCCCGCCAGCATCCAGGGGTCCACCCCGCTGAGCAACTGCTTGGCCAGCGGCGTGCCGGCGCCGAACAGAAGAAGCAATGCGTG
>CAWASY010000006.1:0-13323 GCA_963784505.1 uncultured beta proteobacterium
GGGTGCTGAACGATGCGACTGCGCACCGTATAGTCGATGAAGTCATCGTGCCGCATTTTAAAAAAAATGAATTTTATCAGGGCGTGGATGCGGGAATTTCTGCCATGATTCAGCTCATTGATGGCGAACCGCTGCCACCGCCAAAATCCACGACAAGTCATGGCGGGCAGAATATCGAATCATTGATATTTGCAGGTTTCGTCATCGCCGTCGCGCTAGGTGGCATATTGAGAACGCTGTTGGGAAGATTTCCGGCCGCGCTGCTGGTGGGCGGTGCATTGGGTGGTCTGGCCTGGCTGCTGCTGGCATCCGGATTGATCGCCTTGTTTGCGGGAATTGCGGCATTTGTATTTGTGCTGCTGGGCGGCGGGCGCAGCATGGGCATGTACGGCGGCGGGACGGGCGGGTTCGGTGGAGGTTTTGGCGGCGGCGGAGGCGGTTTCGGCGGGGGCGGTGCGTCGGGGAGATGGTGAAATGAATTTTAAACGTATCGCAATCCACTTAACTACTGGCCGTAGCGCTGTGCGGCGTGCGTTCCCGATAACTGCGCTTGCGGCAATCGAAGCGGCTATTCGTGAAACAGAAGCAAATAACGATGGGCAGATCCGTTTTGCGGTTGAAGCGGCGCTAGAGTTTGCGCCGTTGCTGGCAGGACAAACGGCAAGGCTGCGCGCGATCGAGGTGTTTGCAAATTTGCATGTTTGGGATACCGAACACAATAATGGCGTGCTGATCTATCTGCTGCTGGCGGATCGCGATGTTGAAATCGTTGCCGATCGCGGCATTCATATCAGATTGGGTGCGGAAGTCTGGGAAGCCATTTGCCAGGAAATGGAAGCGGCGTTTCGTATCGGGCAATTCGAGGCAGGCGTATTGGCTGGCATACAGGCCGTCGGCGCGCATCTTTCGCACCACTTTCCGGTACGCTGCGACAAAGTCAATGAAATGCCGGATGCACCGGTGTTGCTATAAGTGCAGGTCCTGTTTTATCACGTTAACTATCAGGAGAAAATACATCATGCCTATCGGAGCGATTTGCAATCGTGAAGTGATTTTTGTGCAGCGCGACACAACCGTATTGGAAGCTGCGCAATTGATGCGTCAGTATCATGTCGGTGCGCTGGTTGTGGTCGAAACTATAACCGACAGGAGAATGCCGGTGGGGCTGATTACCGACCGCGATCTGGTGGTTGAAGTGCTGGCCACGGGACTGGATGCCAGCGTGATGACAGCTGGCGATATTATGCAGCCCGAATCGGTGGTGGTAACCGACAATGCCGGCCTGTTTGACACCATCAGGCTGATGCGGGACAAGGCCGTGCGTCGCCTGCCGGTAGTGGATGGGCAGGGCGAACTGATCGGCATCGTGACGCTCGATGATTTGCAGGCCTTGCTGGTCGAGGAGTTGGGCCAACTCTCGGCGTTGGTTGCGCGCGAGCAAAAGCAGGAATATCAAAAGCGCCGTTAGGGGGCGCTGAATAAATCTGCGCTTCCCTGGCCCTTGGCGGGTAAATAATCGACCTGTCATAAAAGTCCTACTCCAAAATCAGGCGATGCCTATATCCACACAAGGCGTAAAATGTGATTATTCGGCATGGTCTGATTGGCGGTGTGCCCATGAACTTTTTATACAGGCTGGCATGTGATCAAGCAAAATTCCCAAACAGACGATCTTCCCGTATCCGTTGTCCATGCGGGTGATTTCCCCATCGTGGGCCTGGGGGCATCTGCGGGTGGCTTGGAAGCTTTCGAACTTTTCTTTCATGAGGTGCTGCCAGATAGCGGCATGGCTTATGTGTTGGTGTCCCACCTGGACCCCAGTCACCAGAGTATTCTGACCGAAATCCTGCAACGCGGCACCCGTTTGCCGGTGTGTGAAGCTCAGGATCAGATGCAGGTGATGCCTGATCATGTCTATGTGATCCCGCCTAATCGTGAAATGGAAATTTTTCATGGCATATTGCAACTGAGTCTGCCCGATCAGCCGCGCGGTCAGCGCATGCCAATCGACGCTTTTTTCCGGTCACTTGCCGAGGAACAGGGGGATCGCGCGATCGGCATTATTCTGTCCGGTACCGGCACCGATGGCACACAGGGACTGCGTGCGATACTGGGCGCGGGCGGTATCTCGCTGGTACAGGAGCCAGCCAGTGCAAAATATAGCGGCATGCCAGACAGCGCGATTGGTGCAGGCTACGCCATGCAGGTGGTGCCGGTTGAAAAAATGCCCGCAATACTGCAATCCGGCGCGTATCTGAAAACCGCTGCATCGGTATTGCCCGATCAGCAGCTCAGCGGATTGAACCGCATCCTGATGCAATTGCGCAGTGGCACCGGCCATGATTTTTCCCAGTATAAGAAGAGCACCATAGGTCGGCGCGTCGAACGGCGTATGGCCATGCACAACATCACCACCCATGAACGTTATGCCCGTTACCTCAGGGAACAGCCTGCCGAGCTTGGCAAGCTGCTCAAGGAGTTGCTGATCAATGTCACCAATTTTTTTCGCGACCGGGAAGCTTTTGAGATCCTCAAGGATGAAATCCTCACGCAGTTGCTGACAAACAAGCCGGATGGCTATGTGGTGCGCGTGTGGGTGGCCGGCTGTGCGACGGGTGAAGAAGCCTATTCCATCGCGATTTTGCTGAGTGAATGGCTGGAGCGTGAAAACCGTAATTTCAAGGCATTGATCTTTGCCACCGATCTGGATGAGGATGTCATTACGGTGGCGCGCGGCGGTTTTTATCCGCCCAATATCGTGCAGGATGTCAGTGCCGAACGACTGCGCCGATATTTCATCAAGGAGGATGGGGGGTACCGTATCCGCAAAAGCATCCGCGAGATGGTGGTGTTCGCGATCCAGAATGTCATCAAGGACCCGCCCTTTACCCGGCTTGATCTGTTAAGTTGCCGCAATCTGATGATTTATCTGGAGCCGGAGGTGCAAAATCACCTGATTCCGGCCTTTCACTATGCCTTAAAACCGGGCGGCGTGCTGTTCCTGTCGCCCTCCGAGAGCATCGGCAATTTCACCGATCTGTTCACGCCCATTAACCGGAAATGGAAATTATATCGCTCCAGCGGCACCCTGGCGTCGACCAGCGCCGTCATGAGCGGCGGGTTGGTCTGGACTAAAAGCCCCCCCATTAAAGAGAACGATGAAGTGATGTTGAAAATACGCGAAATAAACTATGCAGAGTTGACCCGTCGCTGGCTGTTGCAATCCTATGCCCCCGCTTCGGTAGTTACCGACGAACGCGGTAATATCCTGTACGTGCATGGCGATACCGGTAAATACCTGCGTCCGGCACCTGGTCAGGCCACGCTGAATCTGATCGAGATGGCACGTGAAGGCCTGCAATTGCCATTGCGCACTGCGCTGAATGCCGCCGCGACCCAGAATACCCCGACGCTTAACCATGAAGTGGCGCTCAAGGTGGGCGACGAGATCACCCAGATCGGATTTTGTGTGCGCCTGATTCCGGGTACGGACAGCCGGCAGAAACTGATGCTGGTCAGTTTCCAGGATATACCGCTACCGCTAAAACGCGGTAAACGCAGCTCGCAGTCCCAGGCTGAAACGGGCCGTATCGATGAGCTGGAACGGGAAGTGGCCTACAACAAGGAAAATCTGCAGGCCACTATCGAGGAACAGCAGGCATCCAATGAGGAACTCAAGTCCACTAACGAGGAATTGCAATCTACCAATGAGGAATTGCAATCCACTAACGAGGAACTGGAAACCTCAAAAGAAGAGTTGCAGTCGGTCAATGAAGAGTTGGTGACGGTCAACGCCGAACTGCAGGCAAAGATTGAGCAACTGGCGATTATGCAAAGCGACATGAAGAATCTGCTCGATAGCACCCATATCGCTACGCTGTTTCTGGATACCGCATTGCGCATCCGGCGCATGACCCGGGATGCAGGCAAAATTTACCGGCTGCTGGCCGCCGATGTAGGTCGTCCCTTGAGCGATATTAATTCTAACCTTCGCGACATTGACCTGCTCGAAGATGCCAGACGGGTGCTGGATACGCTACAGCCAGTCGAGCGGGAGGTCAATACCATCGACAATGTGACCTATCTGGCACGTATTCAGCCCTATCGCACGCTGGATAATCTGATTGATGGGGTGGTGTTCACCTTCACTGATATCTCGGCACACGTGCAGGCAGATCAACTAGCCCATGAGGCAGCTGAATTGTTCGAAGGCATGGTCAATACCCTGCGCGAACCGCTGGTTGT
The DNA here is from genome assembly GCA_963784505.1 of uncultured beta proteobacterium. Classification (GTDB taxonomy): domain Bacteria; phylum Pseudomonadota; class Gammaproteobacteria; order Burkholderiales; family Gallionellaceae; genus Gallionella. Next base: position 4,246 of record CAWASY010000006.1, read on the forward strand.
GCTCGACGATAACTTGCGCATCGTCAGCGCCAGCCGCGCTTTCTACCAGTATTTCAAAACCAGCGAGCCCGATACGGTGGGAAAACTGATTTACCAGTTGGGGAATAATCAGTGGGATATCCCCCAACTGCGCGAATTGCTGGAGAAAATACTGCCGCAAAACCAAAACTTTGAAAATTTCAGGGTCGAGCAGGATTTTACCGGGATCGGTCATTGTGTTTTGCTGCTGAACGCGCGTCGTCTGCTCAGTAACCTCAATGGCAACCGGATATTACTGGCCATGGAGGCTGTTGCATGAACGAACAACCTGATGCTAGGCAACTGAGGCGGGCGGCCGAAATGATACTGGCAAGCCGGCCTGCGCCTGGCGGGATGGATTCGATGGAAAAACTTTTGCACGAGTTGCATGTGCATCAGATCGAACTGGAAATGCAGAATGAAAATCTCAGACAGACGCAATTCGAACTGGAAAGATCGCGTGACCGTTATATGGACTTCTACGATCTGGCACCGGTCGGCTATCTGACGCTGAGTGAATCGGGACAGATCGTAGAAGTCAATCTCACCGGTGCGGCGATGTTGGGCATTGAGCGCAGCCGACTGCTCTATCAACGACTGACCCCTTATGTCGCCGTTGAATTCCAGGATCGCTGGCAGCGCCATTTTCTAAATACGATGGCCTGTCGTGAGACGCAAACCTGCGAACTGACGTTTCAGTGCACAGATGACAGGCGCTTTGCGGCGCGTCTGGATTGTTTGCGTCAGGACAAGTCGGATGCCATTGTTGAGATGCGTATCGTCATGACGGATATCACAGAGCGCATTAAAAGCGATGAAAAGATCCGCAGATTGGCGTTCTATGATGCGCTGACCCAGTTGCCCAATCGGCGTTTGCTCAGTGACCGTCTGGATCATGCCATGGCGGCCAGCAAACGCAGCGGCAAGTATGGTTCGCTGATGTTCATCGATCTGGATAATTTCAAGCCGCTCAATGACAAATTCGGGCACAAGGTAGGTGATTTGCTGCTGATTGAAGTGGCTCGCCGTATCACGCGCTGTCTGCGTGAAATGGATACGGTGGCGCGTTTTGGTGGCGATGAATTCGTCGTGTTGCTCGGTGAACTCGATAGCGAAAAATCCGAATCAATTAACCAGGTGGCTATCGTGGCGGAAAAAATCCGTGCGGTGCTGGCAGAAGTCTATATGCTGAACAGTAAGGGGCTTGCCAGGGTCGAACACCATTGTTCATCCAGCATCGGCGTCGCCCTGTTTCTTGATCATGAACAAGGTGCGGAGGATATTCTTAGCTGTGCCGACATGGCGATGTACCAAGCCAAGGAACTGGGACGAAATCAGGTTTATTTTGCCGACTGCCCTGATAGAATGCACAATCCATGAAAAATAAATTGCAAAATCTGCGTGCTGCTGCCGAGGTGCAACCCGCCGCAATAACGCCCAGGAATGAATCCTTGCAGCACGAGTTGCAGGTGCAGCAAATCGAATTGCAGATGCAGAATGAAAACCTGCGCCAGATGCAGCTCGAACTCTCGGAATCACGCGACCGCTATCTGGATCTGTACGACTTTGCCCCGGTAGCTTATCTCACACTTAATCGGGATGGCCTGATCGTGGAGGCCAACTTCACCAGTGCCAGTTTGCTGGGACTTGAGCGCAACCTGCTGATCGGGAATAATTTTTACAAATATCTTGGCAAGGAGGCTTGCAAGTGCTGGTATCCGTATTTCAGTCAGGCTCTGCTATCGCCTGCCGGATGTGAACTGACACTGTTGCGCGAGGATGGATCAGCACTATTTGTACATCTGGATGGACAGCCCAAGTTGACTGGAACGAATGAATCGACCTTGCGCCTTACGCTGACCGATCTTACCTCGTTGCAGTTAAAAGAGCAGGCTATTGCTGACATACACCAGAAACTGGATGAATCCCAGCGACTGCTCGAAGCGATTGTGGAAAATATCCCGGCCATGATTTTCGTCAAGCGCGCCGATGATTTGACCTTCGAACTGTTTAATCGTGCCGGGGAGGTATTGCTGGGCTATAAACGCGAGGAATTGCTGGGCAAGGGTAATAACGCGTTCTGGCCCAAAGCGCAGGCAGACTGGTTTACCGCCGCTGATCGCAAGGTGCTAGCTTCGGGTACCTCGCTGGAAATTCCCGAAGAAGCGATACAGGCTGCCGATGGAAAGTTACATTATTTGCATACCTGGAAAGTGGCACTGCATGACAGGGAAGGTGCGGCCGCGCACCTGCTGGGCATTTCTCTGGATATCACCGAACACAGGCTGACGCAGACTTTGTTGCGCGAATCGGAGCAAAAATTTCGCAGCATCTTCGAGGGTGCGCTCGACGGCATCGTGCTGATGGAGATAGACAGCTTCCGGTTTGCCGATGCGAATCCGGCGTTCTGCCAGATGATAGGCTATACGCACGAAGCACTAACTGGGAAGAACGTGCTGGTTGCGCAACCGAACGGGGATATGGATAAGATCAGGGCGAATATTGAAAGGCATGTGTGCGGTGAAACCCAACTGTCCAGCGATATCCCGATTCAGTGCCGGGATGGCACTGTCAACTATGCCGATATCAAGTCTTCCCGCATCAGTTTGAATGGACGGGACTATCTGATGGGGATTTTTCGCATCGTCACCGAACGCAAACGCATACAGGCTGAACTGATGGACAGCCAGCGGCTGCTGCGACAGTTGGCGGCACAGGGTGCGGCCTCGCGCGAAGCGGAACTCAAACATCTGGCGAGAGAAGTGCATGACGAGCTCGGGCAACTGTTGACGGCGCTGCGCATGGATATTTCCTTGCTGCGTATTGAGTTTGGCGGACGGGATGCGCAGCTGATGGAAAAGATAAAGGGTATGCTGGTGCTGGTGGACAAGGCTATACAGGGTGCGCGTGATGTCACGGGCAATCTGCATCCGCCTGTACTTGAGCTGGGTATCGTGCCTGCCATACGCTGGCTGAGCAATGTATTTGCTGCACGGTCCGGATTCAATTGTGATGTGCATGTACACGATGAGCCGAATGGGCAGAGCGATATCTGCACGTTGACGCTGTTTCGCATCGTGCAGGAGTCGTTGACTAATATTGTCCGCTATGCCAACGCATCGCAGGTGGATATCAGCATACGAAAAATAGAGGACAAAATTTCGATTATCGTGCAGGATGACGGTAGTGGTTTTGATACCGGCACTTTGCTCAGTGAAAATTCCTTCGGACTGATGGGGATGCGGGAACGGGCGCTTGCCGCAGGTGGCAAAGTAGAAATTACCAGTGTGCTCGGTCAGGGGACACGGGTGCAGGTTGAAATTCCATTGATTAAAATCAATCCGGGTAGAAGAGTAAATGATTGAACTATTGATTGCTGACGATCATGCCATCGTGCGTGAAGGTATTAAAAAGATTTTTGCATTATCCGATGATATTGCGGTGCGTGCGGAGGAAGTCGATGCGGCCGGGGTGATGCGGCAGTTGAAAAACTCCCGGGATTTCGATTTGCTGTTGCTGGACCTGACTATGCCGGGGGTGTCGGGCATGTCGCTGATCTGTGATGTCAAGAAGCTGGCGCCTTCCTTGCCGATGCTGGTATTTAGTATGCACAATGAGCCGCAGGTAGCCTCGCGTGCGATCAAGGCGGGCGCATCCGGCTTTATTTCCAAGGACTGCGATCCGGAAGTTCTGCTCGATGCTATTCGCCGGGTGTCTTCAGGTGGGAATTACATCGATCCGCAGCTTGCCGAACAACTGGCCTTCGATTCTCTGCTGCCCGAACAGCGCGCCCCGCATACGCTGCTGTCCGATCGGGAACTGGGGGTGTTCGAACTGCTGGTGTCCGGCAAGCGTGTCAATGAAATCGCTGAGCAGCTCAATATCAGCAACAAGACCGTGAGTACCCACAAGCTCAACCTGATGGTCAAGATGAAAGCGGGCAGCACAGCCGAACTGGTGCATTATGCGCTGGAGCATGATTTGTTCCCCAGATAAGGGGGTTTTTGGCCCGATGACAACCCGATTGGGTACTGAATCCACCCGTCTTGCTTTCTTAACGTAATGAAACTCGCGTAGCGATTCGTTCACGCCGCACGTGGCAGCTTCATTCAGGGGCTTATGAACTTGTTCATGTAGACCCGTGGGGCTGCCCACCAGCGACTTTCCCGCAGGGCAATATCCCTGCGTGAATCGTTTCATCATGCGAGCTTTTTCCTTTCGGAAAAATGCCTGCTTACCCCACTTCAGGGGTGGTATCACTTCCATGCCCGTTAGTCACACAAGCCTTTAGTTACCAGCGCGCGCAGAGGGACTTCCCCTAGGATTTTCCCTATATTTTATTGCGGATATTCATACTAAATTTCAGCATACGCCGATAGTATCTTCAAGTACGCTTCCCCATAATGCACCCCATTGAAAAACCTGTCGAAAACAGTTTGACGACAGAAACCTGTCACACCGGATGAATGTCCGTGGCAACCAAAATGGGTGAAATTAATGTCAAATATATATCTGCAATCCGGCACGCCATTGCATGTTTTCAGTGTGCAGCAACAGCTGAAAAAGCTGTCTGCTGAACTGGCAGAACATCGTTACTACCTGGAACGCAATGTCTCGCGGCGAACGGAGCATCTGAACCGGCAGATCGAGTTGCTCGAATCCTGCAACTCGACGCTATGTGGTCAGTTAGCCGAGTACAAGAAGCAGATTGCCATCTTGCAACAATCGGCAAAGCAACAGGTCGTGGAAACCGGCGAGAATGCGGCCAGGTTATATCTGGTTAATAACAAGCCGGGTTAATGACAGCCAAACAGTGGAAGCGGGATTTTGGATAGAGCATGACGGCAAGACATCTGATTTTTTATTGCAATAAAAACAGCAAGATCAATGGAGGTTACGACATGAAACTCGATGATATTCGCAAGATTGCACAGACGCATGGGGTCCATACCGGCAGGCGCAGCAAGATCGAACTGGTTCGTGCCATACAGGTGGATGAGGGAAATTTCGATTGTTATGCTACCGCATTTGCAGGGGTGTGCGATCAGGGCGAGTGCCTGTGGCGCGAAGACTGTTTTTCGGCAGCTCAACAATAACATCAGGGGTGAATAACATGAATCTGGTCAAATGGAATTCTTTCAGGGAGCTAGAAGATGTCAGCCCCATTAGCGCAGAATTCAAGAACGGCATGCTAAATATGACTTTACCCAAATCCGTCAAGACCGAGCGCCAGAGCGTTAATGTCCAGATCGCCTAGCGATACCTTGCCCTTCTCTTCCGCCGGGGGGCCAGGAAGAGAAGGGGGCACAAGGTTTATTCGTGGCCATCATTCATAAATCAATCAGTAAATAAAAGGAAATAGTCCTATGACTACCGGTACCGTAAAATGGTTTAACGATGAAAAAGGTTTTGGATTTATTGAACCCGATGGGGGTGGGGATGACCTGTTCGCGCACTTTTCCGCGATCAATATCAATGGTTTCAAGACGCTAAAAGAAGGGCAGAAGATCAGTTTTGAAGTGGCCGTGGGGCCGAAAGGCAAGCAGGCATCGAATATTCAGATTATTGTCTGATCAACTTGTTTGTACCCCTGAGCGGACAGTTGTCGGTCAGGGGTACAGTTGATATTGACGTCAACTGTTGGCAATATCCTCAATAACTTTTAGAAAATCATCGCCATAGCGTGCGAGCTTCCCTTGTCCGATGCCGCTGATGCGGGATAGTTCGCTCAGGCTGGCAGGGCGCGCATCGCGCATCTCCAGCAAGGCGCTGTCGTGAAAAATCACATAGGGTGGCACACCCTGTTCGCGTGCCAGTGCCAGTCGTTTGGCCTTGAGTGCCAGCCACAGGCGGTCTTCATTCGCACCGATAAAAGGTTCCCGCGATTTGCTGTTGCGCTCACGGTGCAACGGAGCGCGTTTTGCCGGTTCCGTATCGCGGCGTAGCAGGACGGTCTGCTCTGCCTTGAGAACCGGTCGGGCCGCTTCGGTAAGTCTTAATCCGCCATAGGACTCGATGTCAGCTTCGAGCAGGCCCGCTGCAATCAACTGGCGAAATACGCTGCTCCATTGTTGGGCGGTGTGTGCAGTGCCGATGCCAAAAGTGGATAACTGCTTGTGGCCAAGTTGCTCGATACGTCCGGTTTGTTTACCCAGCAGGACATCGATCAGATGTCCGACACCGAAGCGCTGCCCCGTGCGATAGACGCACGATAGTGCCATTTGTGCAGCCCTCGTGCCGTCCCAGCGTTGCACGGGATCGAGGCAATTATCGCATTCACCGCAGTTGCCGGCATGGGACTCGCCGAAATAGCGCAACAGGGTCTGATGGCGGCAGGCGGTCGATTCGCAAAATCCCAGCAGTGCATCGAGTTTTTGCAATTCCACCTGCTTGCGTGCATCGGATGCCTCGCCATTGCCCAGCATCTGCCGCATTGAGACGACATCGCCCAGTCCGTATGCCATCCAGGCATCGGCGGGCAGGCCGTCGCGTCCGGCGCGGCCGGTCTCCTGATAATAGCCTTCCATACTCTTGGGCAGATCGATGTGCGCGACGAAACGCACGTTGGGTTTGTCGATGCCCATGCCGAATGCAACCGTGGCGACCATGATGACGCCTTCATCGCGAAGAAAACGGCTCTGGTTCGCAGCACGGGTCGCATTATCCAGACCCGCATGGTAGGGCAGGGCGTCCCATCCGGCAGCTTTGAGTTTGGCGGATGTTTCATCGACCCGCTTGCGTGAAAGGCAATAGACGATGCCTGCGTCACCATCATGTTCCTTGTTAATAAAGTCCAGCAACTGATTAATTACGTTAGATTTAAGGGTAATTCTATAGCGGATGTTGGGGCGGTCGAAACTGGAGATGAACTGCCGTGCATTTTCCAGTGACAGGCGTTCGATGATCTCACGACGGGTAGGCGCATCTGCGGTCGCGGTCAGCGCGATGCGCGGGATGGTGGGAAATCGCGCATGCAGGATGGTCAGCTCCCGATATTCGGGGCGAAAGTCATGACCCCATTGGGATACGCAGTGCGCCTCATCGATGGCGAACAAGGCCAATGCATCCGTTGTCTGTAGCCGTTCGAGCAGTGCCAGAAAACTGGCGGCTAACAGGCGCTCCGGCGCAACATACAGCAAGTCGAGTTCGCCGCGCAGCAATCGCCCCTGTACTTCGCGCGCAGCATCACCCGACAGGCTGGAATTGAGATAGGCGGCTTTTACCCCGAGCAGGCAGAGCGCTTCCACCTGATCCTGCATCAGCGCGATCAGCGGCGAGACCACGATGCCTACCCCGCAACGCAGCAAGGCCGGAATCTGGTAGCACAGCGATTTTCCGCCGCCGGTTGGCATTAGTACCAGGGCATCACCACCTGCGGCAATGTGGTCGACGATGGCCTGCTGTTCGCCGCGAAACGTGGCATAGCCAAAAACGCGGTTAAGTTGCTGCTGTGAGGGTGAAGTCATGGGTATTTCAAGATTTTGATTCGTCCGGCAGGTCTTGCCACGTTAAAAATGATAACATCTGCAGGTGATTCAGGAGGAAATAGATTGAAATTATCGGATAATTTGGTTGAGGTCAGTGATCTGCATTTCGCCTATGGCGATCGCAAGGTGTTAAAAGGGATCAATCTGACCATCCCGCGCGGCAAAGTGGTGGCGATACTGGGGGTTTCCGGTTGCGGGAAAAGCACGCTACTGCATCATTTTGGCGGTCAGCTCAAGCCCGCTTCCGGCAGCATCAAGGTGTTGGGCCACGAAATACCGACGCTCGGTAATGATGCGCTGTACAAGATTCGTCGCCAGATGGGCATGATGTTTCAGGTGAGCGGATTGTTCAGTGATTTGACGGTATTTGATAATCTGGCTTTTCCGATGCGCGAGCATACCGACTTGTCCGAGGAGATGATACGTGAACTGGTGCTGATGAAATTGCAGGCCGTTGGTCTGCGCGGTGCGCATGGGCTGATGCCACGGGATTTGTCAGGCGGGATGGAGCGCCGCGTGGCACTTGCCAGAGCCATTGCCATTGACCCCCAGTTGATCATTTACGACGAGCCGTTTGCGGGGCTGGATCCCATTTCACTCAATATTATTGCCAATCTGATTCGCAAACTCAACGATGCGTTGGGCGTCACTTCGGTGGTGGTGACGTACGACATGAGTGAATCGCTTAAAATTGCCGACTATGTCTACTTCATACACAACGGGGTGGTGGTGGCACAGGGGGAGGCATCAGAAATTCTTGAATCAAAAGACCATGTGCATATTGCCTTGATCAGGGTTATTTCCAATATTGTGTCAACGTCTGCATCAATCTGGCTGGCATATGCAGGCTTTAGCTTTCTTTCCATGGCATGGGGGTCTGTTGCAGGTATAGTGGTAACTTTTTTTTGGCGCAGCAATGGCGACCTAAAGGCTTGCCGCTACTGCCCGGGTTAAAGGAAATGCGGAGTGTAGTTTCATTTGGCTCGCTATCTAGTCTCGTCATGATTTTTAATGATATGAGCCAAGGTGCGCCCGAAATGATACTGGGGCGTCTGTCAGGCATGGCAACGGTTGGTTATTTTGGACGCGCAATGGGTTTGTTGTCGATGTTCGACAAATTCGTGATGGGTTCGTTGTGGAGTGTGGCGATGCCGCATTTTGCGGAGCAGTCTAGAAAAGAAGGCGGAATAAAGGATAATTTCCTGCATTCCATGACATACATCACCGCACTTGCATGGCCGTTTTTTATTAGTCTTGGGCTTTTGGCGCATCCCATTATTCTGGTCATGTATGGCCAGCAATGGGAATCCTCAGTGCCGCTGTTGCGCTTGCTGTGTATTTCTGCGGTAATCACTGCACCATTTTTGTTGATGAGTTCGATGTTGATTGCAATCGGGCAGATGAAGCAAAACCTCTACGCTTTAATAATTCGAGTCCCGATTCGCGTCATCATGCTGCTATTGTCTGCGCCATTCGGTCTGGAGGTTATAGGTGCTACTTTCATTGTTTCCAGTTTGATTGATGTAGTCGTTTGCTGTTTTCAGTGTCGTCTCGTTCTGTTTGTCAATATGAG
>CAWASY010000007.1:0-4464 GCA_963784505.1 uncultured beta proteobacterium
AGTTCACTCAAACAGGTACTGCGCAACAATCTTTGAGCAGTCCCTTGTCGAGCATTATCCGTCGTGCTCCTGTCACGTGTCCGCCCCAGACCAGTGTGGGGGAGGTGTTGGCGACGATGCATAGTTCGCGGGTCGGATCGATGATCGCAGTAGATGACGTCGGGCGTCCCTTGGGCATACTGACTCTACCCGATGTGCTGGAACGTATCGCCTTGCCGCGTATCGAGTTGAGTACACCTGTAATCGATGTAATGACAACATCGCTCAGCACCCTTTCGCCACAATCATTGGCGCATGAGGCGGCCATGCTGATGGCCAAGCATGGATTTCGCCATGTTCTTGTGGTGGAAAATGAGCGACTGGTCGGAATGGTTTCGGAGAAGGATTTGTTTGCCTTGCAGCGTGTCGGATTGCGTCAGGTCGGCTCCACCATACGCCATGCGCAAAATCTGGAAGAGTTGCAAAAAGCCGCAGCCGATATTCGCAGCATGGCGCACAACATGATGGCGCAAGGTGTAGCGCCGGAACAACTAACCCAGTTCATCTCCGCATTTAATGACCTGCTCACCGAGCGCGTGGTCGAACTGGAGTTCGCTGCGAGTGGTTTGCTGGGTGCACCATGGCATGACAGATTGTGCTGGATGGCCTTGGGTTCGGAGGGGCGTTTTGAGCAGACGCTGAATACCGATCAGGATAATGCCATCATCTTTGCGGTGCCAGATGGTATGGATGCCAACCAGGTGCGGTCCATACTGCTGCCGGTGGCAAAGCGTATTAATGAGACGTTGGGTCTGTGTGGTTTCCCACTCTGTAAAGGCGGGATCATGGCGAGCAATCCAAAATGGTGTCTGTCTTTGGTGGAGTGGAAACAAATATTTTTAAATTGGGTCACCCACGGCACCCCGGAAGCGTTGTTGCATGCTTCTATATTCTTCGATTTCAGGTCGCTATTCGGTGCACATACACTCGCCGAGGAGTTACGACTATGGCTCTCAGGTGTTGCTCACAACAACACAAGTTTTCAGCACCAGATGGCCGAAAACGCGATGCGCAATCGACCGCCGCTTGGTGTTGTCCGAGATTTTGTATTGGGCAAGGAGAATACACTGGACCTCAAGCTAAATGGCATCACCCCGTTTGTTGATGCGGCGCGTATCTTTGGTCTGGCGGTAGGTGTGACAGCCACTAGCACGCTGCAGCGCCTACGTCTTAGTGCTGCATCGATGCATATCCCCGATACTGAAGTTGAAAGCTGGATTAACGCCTTTCTGTTCATTCAGATGCTGCGCTTGCGTCACCACTATCAGTTGAGTGTGAGGACAGGGAGGGTTGATATGGATGCACTCAATAATCTGATCGATCCGGAATTGTTGAATGAACTGGATCGTCGTATTTTGAAAGAGGCCTTCCGTCAGGCGCGCAAAGTGCAATCCAGATTGTCATTAAACTACCAGTTATGAAGAGTCTGATACATCGCTGGTTATCACCAAAAAAAAGGTTAAATCAACAGCAGGTTGAGCGACTGCAGTCCTGGAAAAAAGTGCCGGAAGTGGAGTGTACGGCTGCTTTTGAACAAACACGTTTTGTCGTTGTGGATGTTGAAACTACCGGACTGAATTTGATGACTGACACGCTTATTTCTATCGGTGCGGTGGCGGTAGTGAATGGGCGGATTGCAATGAGAGACAGTTTTTCGGTAGTGTTGCAACAACGTGAGAGTAGTCGCAAGGAAAACATCCTGATACATGGCATTTCCGGTTCAGTACAGCGAGATGGTGTGTTGCCCGCCGATGCATTATTGGCGTTCCTCGAATATCTGGGCAAATCGCCGCTGGTGGCTTTTCATGTCACCTTTGACGAGACCATGATACGGCGAGCACTGCGCCAATATCTGGGCATAAACTTCAAACACCTTTGGTTAGATTTGGCGTATGTCATGCCGACATTGTATCCAGATTCGGAACGAAGTCGCCGTGGACTGGACGATTGGTTGAAACATTTCGATATTCACAATGATGATCGCCATAATGCAGTGGCCGATGCTCAAGCGACAGCGCAATTGTTACTGATAGCAATCGCCCAAGGGCGGAAGTCTCATAAGGTATGGAATTACGACGGCTTGCGCAAACTGGAGCGAGAATATCATCACGCTCGGGGAGTTGTTTGAAATTTGTGTTGCTCAACAATGATTTCTGATGAGTTCACATCGCACACACAAGGATGATAAAAAAAGGCCGCCGGATATTCTCCGGCGGCCTTTTTAGATGAAAAATACTACTGTCTTAGTGAGAGACTGCACCCACTTCTGAGCCCAAACCTGTTTCAGCACGAACCATCTGTGCGTCATACGCGGCACGTTCTTTCTTACCGCTTTCGCTCTTATCGGTTACTGAAGCGATATATGCAACGATCAATACCGAAGGCAGGACGACGAAGGTGGGGAAGTCGTAAGGGAATATGGCAGGTCCCATTGCCAAAACTTTGGTCCATACCGTCGGGCCGATAATCAGCAGTCCGATAGAACCGAATATACCCGTATAACCACCGAGTACGGCACCACGTGTTGTCAAACCACGCCAGAAAATAGACAGGACCAAGATTGGGAAGTTGGTACAAGCTGCAATCGAGAAAGTAAGTGCCACAATATATGCGACGTTCTGTTTCTCAAACGCAATACCGAGGAAGATGGCTAGGACACCTAAGCCAATCACACTCATCTTCGATACCCATACTTCCTGCTTCTCGGTTGCTGTGCCCTTCATGATCACTCGCGCATAGATATCGTGTGATAAAGCGGAGGCACCAGCCAGAGTCAAACCAGATACTACCGCAAGGATGGTAGCAAAGGCGACTGCAGCAATGAAGCCAAGGAATAGATCACCACCCACCGCGTGCGACAGATAAACTGCCGGCATACTACCGCCACCTTTAAGAGCGAGGACACTCTTGCTGATGTCAGCCACATATGCAGGATTGTTTGCTACCAGAACAATGGCGCCAAAACCAATAATAAATGTCAGGATGTAGAAGAACCCGATGAAACAAGTTCCATAGAGTACTGATTTGCGAGCAGCCTTGGAATCTGTGACGGTAAAGAAACGCATCAAGATGTGTGGCAGTCCGGCGGTACCCAGCATCAGGGTCAGTCCCAGCGAAATGGACTCGATAGGATTGGCCTTCGCGCCGATAGGTACTACGGATTGCATGATCTCCATGTGTTTTGGATGAGCGGCAACCGCGTCGTTAAACAGTTTTGCAAAGCTGAAACCTTCGTGGGACATCACGCCAATCGCCATCAGCGTGGCACCACCCAGCAACAGGCCGGCCTTGATAATCTGCACCCAAGTTGTGGCCTTCATACCTCCGAAGGTGACGTAGGTGATGATTAGCCCGCCGACGATGATGATGGATAACTGGTAGGACATCTGTGGTACCAACGTATGCAGTAACTGTCCGGCACCTACAGCCTGTCCGATCAGATACCAGATGACGACGATGAGTGAACTGATTGCGGCCATGGTACGGACCGGACCTTGGCTGAGGCGGAACGAAACGACGTCACCGTAAGTGTATTCGCCAAGGTTACGCAGCCGTTCTGCGATCAGGAACAGAATGATCGGCCAGCCGACCAGCCAACCCACCGAAAATATCAGACCATAGAAGCCGTTCATGTAGACCAATGCGGCGATACCCAAGAACGAGGCTGCCGACATGTAGTCACCTGCAATGGCCATACCGTTTTGCAAACCGGTGATACCACGTCCAGCGGCATAAAAGTCTGACGCTGTCTTGGTTCGTGTAGCGGCCCAATAGGTGATGACCAGCGTAACAGCGACAAAGAGAAGGAACATCACGATAGCGTGCCAATTAAGCGGCACTTCGGCTGGTGCAACCACAGTTGTAGCCGCAACACCAGATGCTGTTACTGCTGTAGTCGTCGGTGCGACAGCTGATACGACAGCATCCGCAGCACTGGACAGATTTGCAGCCATTAGCGAAAGGAGTGCCATGGCTGCCAAAGTAACTTTTTTAAATATTTTCATTTGGAGGCCTCGCGAACAATTTCGTTGACGATAGGATCAAACTCAGTGTTTGCCTTATAAACATAAACACCGGTTAAGAGACAGGATACCAATATCACGCCAACACCAACGAGCATGCCAACCGGAATTACACTATCGGCAGCAATGGGTTGTGTGAGGACTCCTGGGGTAAACGCAATCATCAAAGTAAAACCAAAATACATCACACATACAATTGCTGACAGCGTCCAAGAAAGTGTATCTCGCTTGCTGACCAATTGAAGGTACTTTGGATTGCTTTGTATCTTACTGGCAATCAATTCAGACATGACATCCTCCATTTTTTGATGTTTTACTACATAGTTAATGATTGATTAACCATCGCATTGGTACGGGGTCACATCTCAAATGTGACCCGCGCCAGTCTATATTATTTTTGCTT
>CAWASY010000008.1:0-4660 GCA_963784505.1 uncultured beta proteobacterium
ATGTGAACGGCTATTGAGATCCGCGTAAATATGGCCGCAAAGTCGAATTTTGATTAGGCGTCTGCCGGTCAAGTCTTTTTGGATTGTGTTGGTATGTCAGATCGTGCCGCGCAATGATGTGCTGGCAAGGATGGGGAAGATACGGTAAAAAGAGTGCCTGCCTTCGGCAAGATGCAAGCGCGACACCGGCACAAACCTGCAAGTTATCTCCGATGTCGCGCTCCGCTCGCCCAGACGGGAGAGGTTGCAATCGAAGTATTTCAGATTCACCTGATTCTGTCGAGCCTCCGTTGGCATTTTATTGCCGATGGAACCATCCGCCAGACACTATCTTTGCGCCCGCTGCCGCACAGCAGTATTGATCTGCAGTCATTGTGACCGTGGACAACGTTACTGCGCCAGTGGCTGTGCCAAACTGGCGCGCACTCAATCCCTGCAAGACGCAGGTCTTCGCTATCAAACGAGCCGATCTGGCCGCCTCAATCATGCTGCCCGGCAACACCGTTATCGCGATCGACAAACAAAAGTGACGCATCACGGTTCCCCACCTCTCGTCCCGGATGTTCTACTGCCAACCAGTCCGATGTCGCCTGTAAAAGCGACACCACAGCCCTGGCATTGCCATTTTTGCGGTCAGTTACAGAGCCAATTTGTGCGTCCTGATTTCCTGCGCCGTCGGATACGTCGTCCTTTACGCATTTCTGACCGGAAAGAATCGCACCATGACCCTGCCACCTGACATCGAAGCTAAAATTCTTCGCTATTACCACGTTGAGAAATGGCTCAACGGCACCATTGCACGGCAACTGCACGTTCATCACAGCAGTGTGGAGCGTGTTCTGCGACAAGCGGGACTGCCGCGCATCGGCCCGGTTCGGCCTTCCGGCATTGATCCCTATCTTCCGTTTATTCGCCAGACGCTTGAGAAATTCCCCAAGCTGACTTCTACTCGGCTGCATGTCATGGTCACGGAGCGTGGTTACACGGGCAGTCCGGATCACTTCCGGCATCTGATCAGCCATCACCGTCCCAGGCCGCAGACCGAAGCGTACTTGCGATTGATCACCTTGCCCGGTGAGCAGGCACAAGTGGATTGGGGTCATTTCGGCCATCTCAATATCGGCAAAGCGCGTCGTCCGCTGATGGCCTTCGTGATGGTGCTGTCCTGGTCGCGGCGCATCTTTCTGCGTTTCTTTCTGGATGCCAGGATGGAGAATTTTTTACGCGGCCATGTCGGCGCATTCGAAGCATGGGGCGGATTGCCGAGAGTACTGCTGTACGACAACCTCAAGAGCGCGGTGCTTGAGCGTCAGGGCGATGCCATTCGCTTCCATCCAACCTTGCTGGAATTTGCCGGGCGCTACCGCTATGAACCCCGTCCGGTGGCGGTCGCACGCGGCAATGAGAAGGGGCGGGTCGAGCGCGCCATCCGCTACATCCGCGACAACTTCTGGCCAGCCCGCAACTTTACTGATCTGGATGATCTCAATCGCCAGGCCGATGCCTGGTGCTCGGGGATTGCAGACGACCGGCTCTGTCCGCAAGACAAGGCGCTCACCGTCAGGGAAGCCTTTGCCCAGGAACAACCCCGTCTGCTGGCCTTGCCCGATAACCCTTATCCGCTGGATGAACGCGTGGCGGTGACGGTGGGCAAAACGCCTTATGTACGCTTTGATCTGAACGACTACACGGTGCCACACACGCAGGTGCGACAAACGCTCACGGTAGTGGCTGATCAGGTGCAAGTCAGGATACTCAACGGACAGAAGGTGGTCGCCACGCATCCACGCAGTTATGACAAGGCGAAACAAATTGAGGAACCAGCCCATATTTCCGAGCTGATCGAACGCAAGGCACAGGCGCACGCACAACGCGGGATGAGCCGGTTGACGCAGGCGGTGCCTGCGAGCATCCAGTTACTTGAACGTGCCGCTGAGCGTGGAGAAATCATCGGATCAATCACTTCATCGCTGTTGCGACTGGTCGATCGTTATGGGCAGGACGAAGTACAAGCCGCTGTGCTGACGGCGCTGGCGCGCGGTGTACCGCATCCAAATGCGGTGCGTCTGGCGCTGGAAACACAACGTGAAGCCCGAAATCAACCGCCGCCGGTGGCGGTGTGCCTGTCTGAGCAGGCCGCCATTCTGGATACGGTGGTGAAGACGCACCGGCTGGATAGTTACGATCAATTGACGAATACTGAAATGAACCCGACGAAAGGAGATAAAGATGAATCCTGAACAGTTACGTGAACGCGCCACCGCACTGCATCTGAACGGCGTGTTGGCACATTGGCCGGAGGTGGTAACGAGCGAATGGCTGCCAAAGCTGGTGGCGTGGGAGGAAGATGAACGTACCCGTCGCAGTCTGGAACGGCGCCTGAAAGAGGCTCGCATCGGCCGATTCAAGTCGCTGGCGGATTTCGACTGGGCGTGGCCGACACGTTGTGATCGTGGCGCTATCGAGGGGTTGATGGAGTTGGAGTTCATCGCGGAGGCCGCCAATGTGGTGATGGTCGGCCCCAACGGTGTGGGCAAATCCACGCTGGCTAAAAATGTGGCGCATCAGGCGCTGATACGCGGGCACACGGTGCGATTTACCACTGCCGGCGAATTGCTGGGCGATCTGGCTGCACTGGATAGCGATGCGGCCTTGCGCCGCCGCTTACGTCACTATGCGTCTCCCGATTTATTGGTCATCGACGAAATCGGCTATCTCTCGTACTCGAACCGCCATGCCGATTTACTGTTCGAGCTGGTGAGCCGTCGCTATGAGTCAAAAAGTACGCTGGTGACCACCAATAAGGCGTTCTCGGCCTGGTCGGAAGTGTTTCCCAATGCTTCCTGTGTCGTGTCGCTGATCGATCGGTTGGTGCACCACTCGGAAGTGGTTGCGATCGAGGGCGAGTCCTACCGCCTGAAAGAGGCAAAGGAACGCGCCGAGCAGCGCACCCGCAAACCGCGCAAGGGGAAATCATGAAACCCCGATTACTCCCATCCGGATTACAGCGCGGGATTCCCTTCCTCATTCAGGAAGATTGGTCGCCCGATCAGGCGTTGGCGGTGATTGAGTTGCTCGATGATCTGCGTGAGGCGATTTGGCAACGCTACCAAGTGCCGATGCAGGATTTGCTACGTGAACAGCGAGGTGCGCAGGATGAATCAAATTCTGTGAATATCAGCGATACGGATCCGCCGTTCTGATCGCTCGGCGTATTCCATTGCGGCACAAGGCAAAGGGCACATTCGTGCCCTTTGTGCTGCCTGCCGTCAAAACATTCACGCCGCGCCGGATAGACGCGGATTTACACAGCCGGCAACACTTGATGAACAGGCGGTGGAAACAGTGAATTGACGCCCCGTCAATCCCCACTTCATAGCGACCTGACTCACGATTGAGTTGGGATCAACGAATGGCACCGCCATCGGGCTGATGCCGCGCGGACCAACTTTCAGCAAGGATGCCATGGCTTCCTCGCTGAAATAGATACCTCCCAGTCCGCTTCCCAGACAGATGCCAACGCTTGATGTGCTGCTCTTATCGTCGAGCAATTGGCTGTCTAGCAACGCTTCATGAGCGGCAGCTACTGCGAACTTGGCATTCCGCGACAAATTGCCAACACCGAATCCGAGGAGCGCGGAAAGATCATCATCAATGATCTCGCCACCTATTTTTGTACGGTAGCCTGCAGTACTAAAGCGCCGAATCTGGCCTATAGCTGAGCGAGTATCTTGCATAGCACTCCAAAACCGCTCAACACCGAGTCCGAATGCATTGATGCAACCCAATCCCGTTACAAGAACTTTGTTATGCACAGTCCGCCACCATTTCTCGTTATTTTTTCGTTACAAAACGGCAGCATTAAAGCCCAACCGCACTGACAGCGAGAATTCGAACCTAGGGGTCTACGCCCAAACCCCAGATAAGCTGGAGTTACATTAAATCAACGAGATACAAAGCGATATCATCGTTTTTAATTGGTTTCGTATGTGAGTCAAAAAAACGTTCCTTTTTTGTAAGCGCCCCTGCAGCTGCAATGCCCGTTAGAACGCGTAACCGATACCAACCTTGGCACCTGCACAAAAAGCCGTTTTCCAGCTGGTCAGATGATGGGCAAACAACCCGTTTTCTCGACACCAGGTCTGCGAGGCTTCACCCGACAGGCCATGCGTTTGATGCAACGCGATCAACTGCTGCTCAGGCGTCCAATCTTTCGGGCGACGTTCTTTATTCGCCGGCAGACCCACCGTACCCACTGCTTTTCTTTTCATCCAATAAGTTACCGTATGACAATTGACGTTTAGCTCCTCCGCGACCGACTTCACCGACCGCTTACCACGCGAATATACCTTGAATAACGCCTGCTCAATAAATGCTTCTGAATATCGTATTCCCACTGTTGCCTCCACACCTCAAAGTTAATTTTTTGAGGCGACAACTAGTCTGACACCGGGGGATATCGAGCGCTGTAATTTACCAATGTGGCACCAGATTGTCCGACAATAGGACCATAAGGCGTGCTGCCATTTATAGCACCAGCAACATAATTTGTTGAGCCGCTAGTGTGATCGTACTCGGCTTCGAAATAGTCGTTACCAAACAAGATGTTTTTCATCGCTGACGCTGAAATAGCGTAACCTGATACTGATCCGCCTTCGGT
>CAWASY010000009.1:0-46387 GCA_963784505.1 uncultured beta proteobacterium
GCGGCTTTCTTCTACCGGAAATTGCATACGCTTATAGCGTTCCAGAAAACGTATGTTTGCCAGAGCTTTGTCGCGAATGCGTGATTCATCGTATATGTGGAATTCCCAACCTTGTTCTTGGGCATACCGCCATGCGGCCTTCCACTTAGGCAGCCATTCGCGCCAATGCTTACGCCACTCTGCTTCGGGTTTAACCTCTACCAAAACCGGCTTTGGATAGTCGCCATATGGCGTATTGCCCAGCCGGTGGTAAACAAGAAAATCTGGCGTATAGACGTATGTCTGACCGTTAACAGCAGATACGAAGGGAATTTGCGCTGGCTGAGATATTACGTCCAGCGCACTCAAAGAAAATTCCGTACGAATTAGAAAGTCCCGCTCCAATGAGGACTCATATTGAATGGCTATTTCACCTCGAAATGGATAAAAACCTGACACACTGCGCCGAGTAGGTTTAATCTTACGCATCTGGTGGTGCGGCATAATCTTGTCGCAGCTATTTCTATTCAATTAGGACTCCGTCGCATCTAATTTGATGATTATCGTCGCAGCTATTTTCAGAATACTTAACGCAACCTCTTGTTTCTTGGTTGACATTGTCGCATTTATTTTGAAAAGTCACAGCGGCAGCAATCCACGCCCGGGAGAAATTTCCATGGCCTTGCATGGCGTGTTGTTTCTCGATGAATTACCCGAGTTCGATCGAAGCGTGCTGGAAGTCTTGCGTGAGCCGCTGGAATCGGGATACATCACCATTTCCCGTGCCGCCAGACGTGCCGAATTTCCCGCACAATTCCAGCTGATCGCCGCGATGAATCCCTGCCCCTGTGGATATTTTGGTCACTTCAACGGCAAATGTCGCTGCACACCGGATCAGATTGCGCACTATCGCGGAAAAATATCGGGACCGTTGCTCGATCGCATCGACATTCAAATAGAAGTTCCCGCCGTCCCACAACAGGATTTGTTGGGACAGGCCGATAGTGAACCCAGCGCCCTGATACAGGCTCGGGTTGAGGCAGCACACCAGCACCAGTTGCTCAGACAGGGCAAAGCCAATGCACAACTTTCGGTCACCGAGATTGATATATTTTGCAAGCCGGATCAACCTGGCGAAGCGCTGCTAAGACTGGCCATCACACGCTTGGATCTTTCTGCACGTGCTTATCATAGAATACTGAAAATGGCGCGTACCATAGCCGATCTGGCTGGCAGCGAAGTAATTTTAACTTCACATATTGCGGAAGCAGTACAGTATCGCAGGATGGACAAGTCAACCTGAGAGGACAAAGCTGATTGATAAGTAGCTGATTCAAGGCAGGGAAGGATTCAATCTATCAATTCATGTCCTGCTGGCGCTCACGGTCGCCTGCATGATGGCAGTCTGGGACGTTGGATTAAAGCCGATTTTACGCACAACTGGGCCTATCTACGATCTCTGGCAAAACCTGTTGCCATACACGATGACTATCAGCGATCCATTCCGAGTATGGCACGGGCACGCGCCAGAATATCATCTGGATCGAAAGGCTTGGTCACGAATTCATTGGCCCCTGCGGCAAGACCGCGCAAGCGATCGCTCTCCTGCCCTTTTGCCGTCAAAATGATAATGTAGGTATCGGAAAGTGCGGGGTCTTCACGAACCGCCGTACAGACATCAAAGCCGTTCAGTTCTGGCATCATGACATCTAGCAATACCAACTTCGGACGATGCGCACGTATGCTATCGAGCGCTTCACGTCCGTTGCTCGCAGTTAAAAGTTGCACACCTTCATCCCCCAGATCGGCAAGACTTTCTTCGAGCAGAATGCGGATATGCGCTTCGTCATCAACAATCAGGATGGTGTTTTCCATAGTATGCTTTCTTTTACTTAGTCTGAAGTTAACCTGTCCGGGTAGCGTATTTTAAGACGCGCCAAAAAGATATCGAGCAGGGCAGGATCAAACTGCGTACCGCTTCCTTTGCGCATTTCTTCTGCAGCGATCGAAAAAGTCATGCCCTTGTGATAAGGCCGGTCTGTCGTCATCGCGTCGAACGCATCGGCAACTGAAATGATGCGCGCCATCAACGGAATTCCCTCGCCACTGAGGCCGTGGTTATATCCCTTGCCGTCATAACGTTCATGGTGAAAACGCACCCCATCGACGATACCTGCCAGTTGCCGACTATGGTTAAGTATATCTGCACCATGCTCAGTGTGCCGTTTCATCAGTTCGAACTCTTCGCTATCAAGTCGCGACTGTTTCAATAGCACAATATCACGCACGGCAATCTTGCCCACATCGTGCAGCACTGCCGACAGACGCAATTCCTCGAATTCTTTGCGGGGCATATCCAGTGCCTCCGCAATCATCAGCGAGTATTCCATTACACGTTGTGTGTGACCACGGGTATAGGGATCACGCTTTTCTATGGTTTCGGCAAGCGTATAGACGGTCGAGTGAAACAGTTCGCGCAACTCCTCATAGAGTCTGACGTTCTCAAGCACGATTGCGCCGTGCGAGGCCAGCGTGCTCAACAGCTTTAAATCGTTGGCGGTAAAGGCTGACGGCCTGTCGCTGCACAGCACCAGCACCCCCATATCCATGCCCGCAATTCGCACGGGCGCCACCATCATGCTGGCAAAGTCGGTCTCACCGGCAAAATACGGCGACGCGACTGTACGCTCGATGATATCAGCCTGCCTGTTTGTAAAGGCACTGCCGGCAATCCCCTCGTTCAAATGTAGACGTTCGCGGTGACGCTCACTGTGACCTGCAACAACGACCAGTTCTTCTCCAGATTCTGATTTAAGCAGTAGCAGACCCTGTGTGCCTGACACCAGTCGCTCCGACTCCTCGACAAGCTGTCGTACAATCTGCGGGTAATCCAGGGTCGAGCCGATTACTTCGTGGATATGAAACAGCAAATTGACTTCGCGGTACATATCCAGCGCTTCCGTGGCAAGTACGCGCCTCTCATGCTCCATATCGAGCAGACCACTCAGCGCAGCATGTAACACGGCCAAATGCTCGTGTGCCGTGAGCGATGCGCCCTTCGCCTGTTCGATAGACAAACTGGGCGCGTGACTGGCCGAGCTATCCCCTGCAATCAGGTTGCCACGCTCATCGACGATGGCCCAAACTGTGCCGAGTGCTGCCGCGATGCGATCCATCCCCTGCACGACGCCCGCGTGGCACAGTGAACGCCGGGTGGTACGGTCAATCATGCGTATCACCCCCGGATGATTTTTCCGTCACGATGAGTACAGCATGCTCCTGATTGCGCGCCATCTGCATGGAGGCAACCACCTGAGCAGACCGTTCGGCAGATCCGGCCACAACGATCAGTTCAGGCAACAAATCCTGCATGCGCTGCATATTCTGTTCGCCGCGCTCAACAACTTCAACGTGATACCCCTTGGCGAGCAACACATCCCGCAGCGATGTTGCCGTTGCATCGTTTTCATCAACCACCAGCACATGCTTTCGGGTTTCGTGCTGATGCAGCAGGTTATCGATTTCACCCAGCAGATTATCGACATCAACGGGTTTGGTCAGATAGCGATCCACCCCGACCGCGCGTCCGCGTGCCTTGTCTTCGATAATGGACAGAATGATGATGGGGATCGCGCTGGTTTCCGGTGCCGAACGCAATACAGCGGCAACCTCGAAGCCGTTCATACCAGGCATCATGATGTCTAACAGAACAAGGTCAGGCGGCTCGCTCTTGGCCATACGGATCGCTTCCATGCCATCGGCGGCTTCACGAACGACGTAACCTGCAGCTTCCAGTTCCTGACGCAACAGTTCGCGGATATGTGCCTCGTCATCGACCACCAGCACTGAGCGGCTTGATGGAGCAACGCCAACTGCAGCTTCCACTTCCGTGCGCTGGGGAGGGGCCGTCAGCGCCGGTTGATCTGCGACGGTAAGCGGCATACTGAAGGAGAAGGTGCTGCCAATCCCGGCCTGACTTTCAACCCAGATACGTCCCTGATAATGTTCGACGATCTGTTTGCAGATCGCAAGGCCCAGCCCAGTTCCGGATGGCTTTTCTGTCAGCGTGTCGCCGACTTGCCTGAATCGCTCAAATAAACGCGCCTGGTCGGCGGGGCTGATACCGCATCCGGTATCGGTGATCGATACGACAATCTCGTCATTCTGTCTGGCAGCGGCGCAGTGCACGCCGCCTTGTTCAGTGAATTTAACGGCATTGGAGAGCAGGTTGATGAGCACTTGCAGCAGACGATCCGGATCAGCTGTAATTTCAGGCAAATCGTCTGCTACCGCCAGCGTCTGCGTTAATCCCTTCTGCTGAAACAGTGCAGCAGTAGACGCCTCTGCACGTTCGACCAGCGCCCTGATATTGACAGCTTCCTCGCGCCATTCCAGCTTGCCTGCCTCGATCTTGGTCAGATCCAGTACATCGTTGATCAGGTGGGTCAGGCGCTCGCCTTCCGAGACGATGATATCCAGATGGTATTCGATCTTGCCAACAGTGCGAGCCAGCTTTGCTTCCATTTCACCTAGCGCAGGTATCACTATCTGGCTGAACTGTTTGCGAATCAGTTTTGCAAAACCCAGTACAGAGGTGAGCGGGGTACGAAGTTCGTGTGAGACATTAGCGATGAAATCGGTCTTCATTCGTGATATCTCGACTTCCCTCGTGGTGTCGCGGAATGTGAAGACTGCGCCTTGCTGCGCCTGTCCGATATTGGGGTAGACTTCGCCCAGCAGGGTAGCCATCACGCGTGCGACATGTTTTCCGGGCAGTTCGACTTCACCGCTCAGTGTGCTTGCCAAGCGGCTTTGATCCAGCGCTTCAGAGACAAATCGCCCCACTTCACTACCGAATATCGTGCCGCAGAGCTGCCCAGGGGGCGCATTCTGAATGGCGAACAAGTGCAGTAATGCCGGATTGCTCTGTGTAATTCTGCCTTGACCGTCTGTGACCAGCAGCCCATCGCCCATACTGTCGATAATGGACGTGACGCTAAGCAGCCTGTCATGATACTGACGTGAGCGTTCACGTTCGGCCTCTGCCTCGGCCAGGCGGCGTTCAACGCGGCTCAGGATGAGATAAAATATCCACACCAGTAACAGGCCGACGAACAGTCCGATGCCACAAACCAGTGCGAGTGTCCGTACAATGTCATTGAACTGACGGCTCGAATCCAGAATCGTGAAAATGGCGCCTACCACATCGCCACCCGCATCCCGTAGCGGCAAAAAGGTCAGCATGAGTCGTTTACCATCCGTTGTTGGAATGGCCTCCAGCGCCTCCGGATTAGTCTGCCGCCAATCGGGAAGATGGCCTGCGATTTCGTCTGGCAAGACTTTCAGATTACTGCCCACCAGCACGTCGTTCGGAAACTGTCCCCAATCAGGATTCCGATTGAGCAATCGCATGCCTTCTTCCCAGTCGGTACGTTTCAAACGGGATTTGTCGATAAAGACGGCAAGATCCGAACCCAACTGGCCTGCCACCTGTTCGACCACTGACTCCAGTTCCTTGCCTAGTTCGATGTAGCCGATCAGCTTGCCATTGTGCTTCCATGGCATCACCACGCGCAACGTAAAAGTGCCTGTCTTGCCCAGCTCGATGCCTCTGGCAACGACACCGTTTTGCTCGGCCTGGCGGAGGGTGTAGCGATTGACCAGATCATCGTAATTATTCGGCAGATGCCCGCGCAGAAAGACGGTGCGATCGGTGCGGATAAAGTAAAGGTGGGTGATGTCCTGACCCTGCCGCAATTGCTGATACAACGGCTGCGCCAGCTTGAGCAAAGCGGCACGATCCTGAGACAAAAACGGTTCTACGTAACGCGGGTCGGCTGAAATGGCAATGAGTGTTGCCGCCAGCATGTCAGCTTGACCCTTGATGGCATTATGGTAGGAAGTATCCAGTGCATGTCGCGTGGTGTCCAGGCTCCTGTCCAGATTGCGCTGCTGAACCAGCCACGTGCTGAGCGAAAAGGTAGAAAGCATGATGAGCAGCGCAAGCGCAAACAGACCCAGAATAATGCGTTTGAAGGCATCGGCGTTCGGCTTAAAATACCCCATTAACCTCATATAAAGCCCATCCTTTCTGGTCCCAAGCAAATCTGCCAGCCCCCGAAAAGCAGGAAATCCAGCGCAAATTCAAGCCAAACCCCGTGTCAGCGGAACAACCATTTCAGGCGATGATGAATAATCATTCCTCGCTGCCGACACCTTGAATGAATACTACGCAGTCTGGAGAAATTGTGCAACGGCTGCCAATTCGTCGATATGGCGCTCATCTCGATGGTGCGTAAAATGATCGTACAGCCAGTCCAGCTTATTACCAGTCCGGATAGCATGGGCGCACTCGTCAACTCACGCCACTATGGATTACTGCTTGCAGCCTTGCTGGTGATCGGCGTCGCGTACAAACCGGCCAGCTATCCACAGCAAGCACATGAATCAATGGTAGAAGTCGAAAAATAGCGCTCGACCGTGGTAAAATCAACGACCACCATCGAAAAGCTGACATTATGACTCATACGCCACACCTGATTGAAACACTCCTTGCGCAACGCATCCTGATACTGGATGGCGCAATGGGTACGATGATCCAGCGCCACAAGCTGACCGAGGAACACTATCGCGGCACGGTTCTGTACGGTGACTATTCGGGTAAACGACGCAGCTTCGCCGACCACCCCATCGATGTCAAAGGCAACAACGACCTGCTGTTGCTCACCCAGCCGCAGGTGATCGGCGGCATACACCGTGAATATCTGGAAGCCGGTGCGGACATTCTGGAGACCTGCACTTTCAACTCCAACTCTGTATCCATGCACGACTACAACATGGTGGAGCTGGTGTACGAGCTGAACGTGGCGGGCGCTCGCCTTGCGCGCGATCTATGCGACGAGTTCTCAACAGCTGAAAAACCTCGCTTCGTCGCAGGCGTATTGGGCCCCACTGGCCGCACCGCGTCGATTTCACCTGACGTGAACGACCCTGCCGCGCGCAATGTGACTTTTGACGAGTTAGTCGTCAGCTACACTGAATCGATACGCGGCCTGCTCGACGGCGGTGCCGACATCCTGATGGTCGAAACTATTTTCGACACGCTAAACGCCAAGGCTGCGCTGTTCGCGATCGATCAGTATTTCGAAGCACACCAGGTGCGTGTGCCCATCATGATTTCCGGCACCATCACCGACGCATCCGGCAGAACGCTTTCAGGCCAGACCACCGAGGCATTTTACAATTCGCTTGCGCATTCCCGCCCCCTGTCCATCGGCCTGAACTGCGCACTGGGTGCAGATTTGATGCGCCCCTATGTGGAAGAGCTGTCGCGCGTGGCGTCCTGTTTTGTCAGTGCGCACCCCAATGCCGGCCTGCCCAATCCCTTGTCGGATACCGGTTATGACGAAGTGCCGGAGACCACCGCAAGACTGGTCAAGGAATTCGCCACCAGCGGCTTCCTCAATATTGCAGGCGGCTGCTGCGGCACATCCCCTGCCCATATCAAGGCCATCGCAGAAGCGCTGCGCGACGTCCCACCGCGCAAACTGCCCGAACTCGAACACCGCTGCCGTCTGTCGGGACTGGAACCCTTCAACATCGGCGACGACACGCTGTTCGTCAACGTCGGTGAACGCGCCAATGTCACAGGCTCAGCCAAATTCAAGCGCCTGATTCTGGAAGGGCACTATGACGAGGCGCTGGAAGTCGCCAAACAGCAGGTGGAAACCGGCGCGCAGGTGATTGACATCAACATGGACGAGGCGATGCTGGACGGCGAAGCCGCGATGGTCAAGTTTTTAAACCTGATCGCATCCGAACCCGATATTTCCAAGGTTCCGCTGATGATCGATTCTTCCAAATGGAGCATTATTGAAGCAGGGCTCAAATGTGTGCAGGGCAAATCTATCGTCAATTCGATTTCCCTCAAGGAAGGTGAAACTGCATTTATAAAGCATGCAAAACTGGTGCGCCGCTATGGTGCGGCTGCAGTGATCATGGCCTTCGACGAGCAGGGTCAGGCCGATACCTACCAGCGCAAGACCGAAATTTGCAAACGCAGCTACGATATTCTGGTAAATGAGGTCGGTTTCCCGCCCGAAGACATCATCTTCGACCCGAACATCTTCGCGATCGCGACCGGCATCGAGGAGCACAACAACTACGCAGTGGACTTCATCGAAGCATGCGAATGGATACGCAAAAATTTGCCCTACGCCAAAATTTCCGGCGGCGTCTCCAATGTCTCCTTCTCGTTCCGTGGCAATGAACCGGTCAGGGAAGCGATCCACACCGTGTTCCTGTATCACGCCATTCAGGCCGGCCTGAACATGGGCATTGTGAACGCAGGTCAATTAGGCGTTTATAACGAAATCCCAAAGGAACTGCGCGATGCGGTTGAGGACGTGGTACTAAACCGCAACCCCGATGCAGGCGAGAAGCTCGTCAAAATTGCCGAAACGGTCAAGGGCGGCGGTCGCGAAATAATCGAGGATCTGGAATGGCGCCGTGGCACGGTGCAGGAACGACTGACCCACGCGCTGGTGCGCGGCATCACAACCTTCATTGTCGAGGATACCGAAGAAGCACGCCTTGAAGCCAAATTCCCGGTCGAGGTGATCGAAGGCCCGCTGATGACGGGCATGAACGTGGTCGGCGACCTGTTCGGTGCAGGCAAGATGTTCTTGCCGCAGGTGGTTAAATCCGCCCGGGTGATGAAGCAGGCTGTAGCCCACCTAATCCCCTATATTGAAGCCGAAAAACTGCGCTCGGGCGATACCAGCACCAAGGGCAAAATCCTCATGGCAACGGTGAAAGGCGATGTACACGACATCGGCAAAAATATCGTCACCGTGGTATTGCAGTGCAATAATTTCGAAGTGGTGAACATGGGCGTCATGGTGCCCTGCCAGAATATCCTCGATACCGCGCGCGAACACAACGTGGATATCATCGGCCTGTCCGGCCTGATCACCCCTTCACTGGAGGAAATGGCACATGTCGCCAAGGAGATGCAGCGTCAGGGCTTCACCATACCGCTACTGATAGGTGGCGCGACCACCTCGCGCGTACACACGGCAGTGAAGATCGAACCAAACTATCAGAACGGTCCGACCGTGTATGTCATCGATGCTTCGCGTGCCGTTGGCGTGTGTAGCAACCTGCTCTCCGACACACTTAAGGATGACTATGTCGCCGGCATCAAGTCCGACTATCAGGATGCCCGCGCACAACACGAAGCTCGCCAGACACGCGCCGTGTACGTTTCGCTGGAACAAGCCCGTCAACACGGACTAAAGACAGACTGGAGCAGTTACACACCGCCCAAACCCGCGTTCATCGGGGTACGTGAACTGCGCGATTATTCACTTGCAGAAATCGCCGAATACATAGACTGGACCCCTTTTTTCCAGGCGTGGGAACTGGCCGGACGTTACCCCAAGATCCTGCAGGACGAAGTGGTGGGTGAGGAGGCGAGTAAGCTGTTTGTCGATGCACAAGCGATGTTGAAACAAATTATTGCCGAACGCTGGCTCACCGCCAATGCCGTGTTCGGCCTGTTCCCGGCCAATACCGTAAACAGCGATGATATTGAGATTTACACGGATGAGTCACGCTCTCAAGTTGCGATGACCTGGCATAACCTGCGCCAGCAGACCAAGAAGCCCGAGTCCATCCCGAACTACTGCCTGGCAGATTATGTTGCACCCCAGGCCAGCGGCGTTGCGGATTACATCGGCGGCTTTGCGGTCACAACGGGTATCGGCATAGATGCGCGCGTAGCGGAATTCGAGAAGCACAACGACGACTACAGCGCGATCCTTTTGAAATCATTGGCTGATCGTCTGGCAGAGGCTTTTGCGGAAATGCTGCATGCGCGGGTGCGCCGCGAATTCTGGGGCTATGCAGCCGACGAAGGGCTGGATAACGACGCGCTGATAGCCGAGCAATATCGCGGCATCCGTCCGGCGCCCGGTTACCCCGCCTGTCCCGAACACAGCGAGAAAGGTCCGTTGTTCAAAATGCTGGATGCGCCGAACAGGGCAGGCATCACCATCACTGACAGCTTTGCCATGATGCCAACGGCCGCTGTGAGCGGATTTTATTTCTCGCATCCTGATGCAAAATATTTCGCCACCGGCAAAATAGACCGCGACCAGGTGGCAAACTATGCCGCACGCAAGGGCTGGGATATTGAGACAGCAGAACGCTGGCTGGCGCCGGTATTGAGCTACTAACGGGCTACGCAATGAAAAAACCAGAATCTGTAAAATCCTTGGAAAAATTCGGTCTGGAAAGGCTGTCCAAGTCTTTTTATATGAGGGAGTTTTTGTATAGCGAAACCGCCAGCATTCACGGGGACAAGGTTCAAAATATCCCGGATAATCCAGAGCAGGCGCTTGTAGTAGGGAGAAAGTTATGCGAAGAATTGCTTGAGCCTCTCAATTCAACTTTTGGCAGGGTTGGAATTCGTTCCTCATATCGTTCTTGTGCAGTAAACCAATATTGCAATGAAAATGGCGGCAGTTGCGCGAAAAATGAAGTCAACTATGCGGGCCACATATGGGATAAGCGCGATAGCGATGGGCTAATGGGTGCAACTGCCTGCATCGTTTTGCCGTGGTTTCAGGATCGGTATGAAAAGGGGGCGGATTGGCGGGCTTTAGCGTACTGGATTCACGATCATCTTCCTTATAGCGAACTCCAATTTTTTTCGGACATTTGCGCGTTCAATATAAGTTGGCATGAAAAACCAAAGAAAAATGTTTACAGCTATATAGATCCCAGAGGCTATCTTTTGAAGAGCCAGC
Organism: uncultured beta proteobacterium; assembly: GCA_963784505.1. GTDB lineage: Bacteria > Pseudomonadota > Gammaproteobacteria > Burkholderiales > Gallionellaceae > Gallionella. The sequence goes on from CAWASY010000009.1 coordinate 10,791, forward strand.
ATACGCCGAGCGGACACGCTGAAATGTATGCCGATTTTCCGGAATTTAGAACCAAATAAGGCAACTGAATCTTTGCAAGAAAAACTATGAACACATTCGAAAAATTGGATACGCTCGCCAAACCTGACAAAATGCCAGTTTCGACGTTGCATGTGCATGTACTATGCAACGTGAGAAATCCGTGGCGGCAAGCCGCGCCGTGTTTATTGACTGGGAAGAAGCAAAACTGAACATCCGAAACTCTCTGAATTGAGGAGCAAAAAATGGGGCAACTAAATCGTATCACCCAGCAATCGGATGTAATGGGTGGCAAGGCGTGCATACGTGGAATGTGCGTCACGGTTAGCATGGGCGTAGGTCAAGTCGACGCTGGGCATAGTTTTGATGGAATTCTTACCGACTATCCCTATCTTGAACGTGAAGACATTATGCAAGCGTTGCGCTACGCCGCATGGCGCGCAGAAGAGCGCGAGGTAATGCTGGCTACCGCATGAGGCTGGTGCTTTGCTCACAATTGATCCAAATCGTACACGCTTGCGTTTGCTACCATTACACCCAAGATAATACCCAACTTACCGCCAACTCAAATATCTCAACAAGGCCATAATAATGAACCGTCTCACCCTGTTACCCCTAGCCGTACTTTTATCGGCCACACTTTTTTCAACCACCGCGTGCTCTGAACAAGCCGCAGCACCACAACCAACCATGGAGAAAAGCAACATGAGTGATTTGATCAAGACAGACGTAAAACTGGGCAACGGTGCCGTCGCTAGTGCAGGACAAAATGTATCGGTGCATTACACCGGCTGGCTGTATGACGAAGCCGCCCCCGAACACAAAGGCAAAAAATTCGACAGCTCGCGCGATCGCGGTCAGCCTTTCGAATTTCCGCTCGGTGCTGGGCACGTCATCAAAGGCTGGGATGTTGGCGTGGAGGGCATGAAAATCGGCGGTCAACGCACCCTGATTATCCCGTCAACCATGGGCTACGGCTCACGCGGTGCGGGTGGCGTGATCCCGCCAAATGCCACACTGGTGTTCGATGTGGAGCTATTAGGCGTAAACTAGCCAAAATTTGGGGTGGTGCGCACCCCGCATTCTCACAAGGGGGGGCAGATGTTCGAGATTCGTGTTCACGGTCGGGGCGGTCAGGGCGTCGTCACCGCCGCAGAAATGTTATCGGTTGCGGCGTTCGAGGAAGGACGTCATGCGCAGGCTTTCCCCAGTTTCGGTTCGGAGCGCACCGGCGCCCCGGTGGTGGCTTTTTGCCGCATCTCCGACAGGGAGATACGTTCGCGTGAACCGATCATGGCGCCCGATGCAATCATCATTCAGGACACCACCCTGCTACACCAGATCGACGTATTCGCCGGACTTAAACCCGGTGGATACGTGTTGTTAAACTCACACCACAGCTTCGAAAAACTCGGCCTGACCGATCTGATAAAGGATCGCCAACCAGAACGTTTCTGCACGCTGCCTGCGACCGAGCTTGGCCTCAAACATGTTGGTCGTCCCATTCCCAATGTCCCGCTGATAGCCGGATTTGCCGCGCTTTCCGACATTATCAAACTGGAATCGGTGATCCTCGCGATCAACGAGAAATTTTCAGGCAAGGTAGCGCTGGGCAATATCTCCGCCGCAACCGAAGCCTACCATCTGGTCAAACAGATGATGAAGGAGCATGTTAATGCTTAAGCAAACCGAAGGTTCCAAGGCCGTCGCCGAGGCTATCGCGCTATGCCGCCCCGAAGTGATTTGTGCCTATCCCATCTCGCCACAGACACACATCGTCGAAGCGCTCGGCGAGTATGTCAAGTCGGGCGAATTAACCCCCTGCGAATTCATCAACGTTGAAAGCGAGTTCGCCGCGATGTCAGTGGCAATCGGCGCATCGGCGGCCGGTGCGCGCGCCTACACCGCGACTGCCTCACAGGGCCTGCTGTTCATGGCAGAAGCCGTTTACAATGCATCGGGTCTGGGCCTGCCGATCGTGATGACGGTTGCGAACCGCGCTATCGGTGCGCCGATCAACATCTGGAATGACCATTCAGACTCGCTCTCACAGCGCGATTCGGGCTGGATGCAATTGTTCGCCGAGACCAATCAGGAAGCGGTCGATCTGCACATACAGGCATTCAAGCTGGCCGAGGAATTGTCCATGCCCATCATGGTGTGCATGGATGGCTTCATCCTCACCCATGCGTTCGAACGTGTGGATATTCCATCGCAGCAACAGGTCGACGCCTACCTGCCGCCATTCGATCCGCGTCAGGTGCTCGATCCGGCAGAACCCGTGTCCATCGGCGCCATGGTAGGACCGGAAGCCTTCATGGAAGTGCGCTATCTCGCGCATGCCAAACAAATGCAGGCAATAGAACGCATTCCACAACTGGCCGCAGAGTTCAAACAGCTGTTCGGGCGCGACAGCGGCGGCTTGGTGCGAACCTATCGCAGTGAAGACGCCGAAACCATCATCATCGCGATGGGCTCCATACTCGGCACCATTAAGGATACCGTGGACGAAATGCGCGATGCGGGCCATAAAATCGGCATACTGGGCATCATCAGCTACCGCCCCTTCCCGCTTGAACAGGTGAAAGCCGCCCTCATCAACTGCAAACGCTTTCTGGTACTGGAAAAAAGTCTGGCGGTGGGGATGGGCGGCATCGTCGCCACCGACGTTCGCATGGCGGTGACCGGAACCGGACTGAAAGGCTTTACCGCAATAGCAGGCCTGGGTGGTCGACCGATACTGAAATCATCCTTGCACAAATTGTTCCGCGAACTGGAAGCCGAAATCCTGCCACCGGTTACGTTCCTTGATCTGGACTGGGATGCGGTGGGCAAACAACTGGAACGAGAACGGCTCACCCGACGCTCGGGTCCTGTCGCTGAAAACATGCTGCACGACAAGGGCATTGTTTCAGCCATATTCGGTTAGGGAGCGATCATGCCATTTCAACCCATAAAGTTTTATCAAACCGGCACCTATACCGTCGGAAATCGATTGCTCAACCCGAATGAGCGCAGCGTTCAGGCAGACCTGACTCGCAGCAACTCGATCAATTCAGGACACAGGGCCTGCCAGGGCTGCGGAGAAGCGCTGGGTGCACGATATGCCATTGATGCGGCGATGGCAGAAAGCAACAATCAGTTGATCGCCGTCAACGCCACCGGCTGTCTGGAGGTATTTTCCACGCCGTACCCCGAATCCTCCTGGCAGGTGCCGTGGATACATTCGCTGTTCGGCAACGCCCCAGCGGTTGCCACCGGGGTCGCGGCTGCGATGAAGGTGAAGGGGAAAACCGATGTGCGTGTTGTCGCGCAAGGCGGTGACGGCAGTACCACTGACATCGGTTTCGGCTGTCTGTCCGGCATGTTCGAGCGCAATGACGATGTGTTGTATATCTGCTACGACAACGAGGCCTACATGAATACCGGCGTACAGCGCTCCAGTGCAACCCCACCTGCTGCGCGCACGGCGACCACGATGCCGGTCGGCCCCGAACCCGGCAATGTATTCGGGCAGGGCAAAAATCTGCCGGAAATCGCCATGGCGCACGGCATTCCCTATGTCGCCACCGCGACGGTAGCCGATCTGCGCGATCTCGAATACAAGGTACGCAAGGCCATGGGCATGCGTGGCGCACGTTATATCCATTTATTTGTACCCTGTCCGCTGGGCTGGGGTACCGCATCCCACGACACCATCCGCATGGCAAGGCTTGCCAAGGAGTCCGGCATGTTTCCGGTATTTGAAGCCGAGCACGGCGAAGTCACTGGCGTGCTGAAAATACGCCACAAGGTAAAAGTTGAAGACTATATGATGCCGCAGAAACGTTTTGCGCATCTGTTCGGCAAGCACCCGCGCCCCGACATGGTGGCACGCATTCAGGCCATCGCCGACCGCAACATAAGAAAATACGGATTGCTGGATGAGGAAGGATATCAGGATGCCTAACAAACCTTTTGCCATTACACTCAAACCCGGCACATCGCTGGCCAATCTGACCGGCACATGGCGTACCGCACGCCCCGTTTATATCAACCGCCTGCCACCCTGCAACAACGCCTGCCCAGCCGGAGAAAATATTCAGGGCTGGCTGTTCCACGCCGAATCCGGCGATTACGAACAGGCCTGGCGGGTGCTGGTACAGGACAACCCCCTGCCTGCAGTCATGGGGCGCGTGTGCTATCACCCCTGCGAAGGGGCTTGCAATCGTGGTCAATTAGACAGTTCAGTTGGCATCAATTCGGTCGAACGCTTTCTGGGCGACGAGGCGATCAAGCAAGGCTGGAAATTCGACGAGCCTGCTCACACCAGCGGTAAAAAAGTGCTGGTCGTTGGCGCTGGCCCCTCGGGGCTGTCTGCTGCCTATCATCTGGCGCGTCTGGGCCATCAGGTCGAGATTCGGGAAGCTGGCCCACTGGCGGGTGGCATGATGCGTTTCGGCATCCCGAAGTATCGTCTGCCTCGCGCAACGCTGGATGCCGAGGTGCAGCGCATACTCGATATGGGCGTCAAACTGACCCTAAACACCAAGATCGAAAACATTGAGGACAGTATGAAACAGGGCAGCTTTGACGCAGCCTTTCTTGCCGTGGGTGCGCATATCGCCAAACGCGCCTTTATCCCCTCAGGGGATGCAGCACATATCGTCGATGCGATATCCGTGCTGCGTTCGATGGAAGGTGAGGAAAAACCAATGCTAGGTCGCCGCGTCGTGGTGTATGGCGGCGGCAATACCGCCATTGATGTAGCGCGTACCGCCAAGCGACTCGGTGCAGTCGAGGCCATTATCGTCTATCGACGTACCCGCGAAAAAATGCCAGCCCATGATTTCGAGGTGGAAGAAGCCTTGCAGGAAGGCGTGATGATCAAATGGCTATCCACCATCAAACAGGCCGACGAAGGTAGCCTCACCGTCGAAAAGATGGAACTGGACGAACATGGCGTACCCCAGCCAACCGGCGAATTCGAAACCATGGAGGCCGACTCACTTGTACTCGCGCTGGGGCAGGATGTCGATCTGTCACTTTTGGATGGCGTAGATGGACTAGAAATCGTGAATGGCACCGTACAGGTAGCTGCTAACATGATGACCGGTCATCCGGGTATTTTCGCAGGGGGTGATATGGTTCCTTCCGAACGAACTGTCACCGTTGCGGTGGGTCACGGCAAAAAGGCTGCGCGTCACATCAATGCCTGGCTGAACGAAAAAACCTACGAACCCGCCCCCAAACCTGAAATCGCAACATTTGACAAGCTGAACCCCTGGTATTACTCGGATGCCGACAAGACGGTGCGCCCGATGCTGGACGTTATCCGCCGCCAGACCAGTTTCGATGAGGTACAGGGCGGACTGAACGAGAGCAATGCGCTGTTCGAGGCGCGGCGCTGTCTGTCCTGCGGCAACTGTTTCGAATGTGACAATTGTTATGGCGTCTGTCCCGACAATGCAGTAATCAAGCTGGGGCCGGGGAAAGGCTTTCAGTTCAACTACGATTACTGCAAGGGTTGCGGCCTGTGCGTGACTGAATGTCCGTGCGGCGCGATCAAAATGGTACCAGAAGAGGCCTGATAGGGCCGGTTTCGCAGCAATTGCTGGCACGGCACTGAGGTTGGCTTTCCAATCTGTTCATGACCGTGCTTGAGTGGGATGCCTGAAAGATAGGGCGGCATCACCCTAGTAAACACAGCGCTGGTCAGCTGGTGCATCGCATTGCGCATGATGGGCACGGTGTACTTTATTTTCAGGGGATAAATACGGCTACAGCAAGCCCGCTCGCCGGGCATCGAATATAGCCCCGATTTCCTCGTTGAAGCGTTTACGGTCTGTTTGTTTCGACGCCAGTGACGCATAGACCTTGTTGCGCAGGAATTCGTTATATTCACGCTCTTCGCATTGATACGCAGTTAACTTGCGCATCAACTCACGGACTATCTGCGAGGCGGGTCGATGAGTCGCACCACCCAATTCGAGCTCCAGCTGCACGGGAAGAACAGTTTTTTTGGTCATGGTTGGATATCCGGCGAATTTGTGCCTGGCAAGTATATACGTTACAGTTACGCCTCGACAAGCCCATGTTGAATTTCACCTTGAGCGCTAATTTTCAGATGCAACCTATTATAAAAACATGAGCAAACCAGCACACATTCACATTCTCGGCATCTGCGGAACCTTCATGGGCGGCATCGCCGCCATCGCCAAACAATCGGGCTATCGCGTCACCGGATGCGACGCAAATGTCTATCCGCCGATGAGCGCGCAACTCGAAGCTCAGGGTATCGAACTCATCACAGGATTCGGTATCGAACAGCTCTCGCTGGGTGCGGACATTTATGTAATCGGTAACGTGGTCACGCGCGGCAATGCCTTGATGGAAGAAATCCTTAATCGCAATTTGCCTTACGTATCTGGGCCGCAATGGCTATCCGACACCTTGCTGCGGGATCGCTGGGTGCTGGGTGTGGCTGGCACGCACGGCAAGACCACCACGGCATCGATGCTGGCGTGGATACTGGATCACGCCGGATTGAATCCTGGATTCCTGATCGGCGGTGTGCCGCAAAATTTTGATATTTCAGCGAGAATTACCGATTCTGCCTTCTTTGTCATCGAAGCAGACGAATACGACACGGCATTTTTCGACAAACGCTCCAAATTTGTTCATTATCATCCACGCACCGCGATTCTCAATAACCTTGAATTCGATCATGCAGACATCTTCGCTGATCTTGCTGCCATCGAGACACAATTTCACCATCTGGTGCGCACCGTGCCTGGCAATGGGCTAATCGTATCCAATGGCCGCGAGGAATCACTAGTTCGCGTAATCAATCGAGGTTGCTGGACGCCAGTTGAAAAATTTGGCAATAAGGGCGGATGGAACATCGATGACGACAATTGCGTGACGTTAAATAACAAAGCACAAGGCATACTGAACTGGGACTTGCTAGGCGAACACAATCGCATGAATGCACTCGCCGTATTGGCTGCCGCTCGCCATGTCGGTGTGCCCGTCTCGCTGGGGCTGGAAGCGCTAGGCTTGTTCAAAAATGTGAAGCGCCGCATGGAAATCAAAGGCGTAGTGAATCGCATCACCGTCTACGATGATTTTGCCCATCACCCCACTGCGATTGCCACCACTGTCGCAGGGTTGCGCAAAAAGGTCGGCAGCGCGCGCATTCTGGCCGTACTCGAACCGCGTTCCAACACCATGAAACTGGGAGTAATGAAAGCGGCCCTTCCCGACAGCCTGGTGGATGCCGATCTGGTGTTCTGCTATGCAGGTAATCTGGGCTGGGATGCAAAGGACGCACTATCACCACTTGCTGATAAAGCCATCGTTGAAGAGAATCTCGATGCGCTAGTAAAGGCCATTGCGGCAACAGCCATGCCCGGCGATCAAATCCTGGTGATGAGCAACGGCGGCTTTGGCGGCATACATGACAAACTGCTAAAGCAATTGGCATAGTCAACCCCCTATGCAGCCAAGCCGAAACGCCTAGTGGCTAGAGTCGCTTAACATGATCGTCAGACGACTGTGACAAAGTGATGGCGGATGGAAAGTTGCCGAAAACGGTTAGGTCATCTGTAATTGATGCGTGCCTTTCAACATATCGCGATCAGCCGTGTGGCGACTCTCCAGTTTTATTTTCAGGCGTAGATCGTTTACCGAATCTGCATTTTTAAGCGCCTCTTCATAGCTGATAGCGCCCTCTTCAAACAGATCGAACAGGGCCAGATCGAATGTCTGCATGCCTAGTTCACGTGAATTGGCCATAACACCCTTGATAGCGAGCACCTCCCCCTTGAATATCAGGTCTGAGATCAGCGGTGAATTGAGCAGTATCTCCATCGCAGCGACGCGCCCCTTGCTATCCTTTTTCGGTATCAGTCTTTGCGAAATGATGGCGCGAGTGTTAAGCGACAAATCCATCAGCAATTGTTCGCGACGATCTTCCGGGAAGAAGTTGATGATACGATCGAGCGCCTGATTGGCGCTGTTGGCATGCAACGTGGCCAGGCACAGATGGCCTGTTTCGGCAAAGGCCACTGCGTACTCCATCGTTTCGCGGTCGCGAATTTCGCCGATCAGGATTACGTCGGGCGCCTGACGCAATGTGTTTTTCAGGGCGGCTTCCCATGACTCGGTGTCCACGCCGACTTCACGATGCGTAACGATGCAATGTCCATGTTCATGCACAAATTCGACCGGATCCTCGATGGTAATGATGTGACCGTAACTGTGCTGGTTGCGGTGACCCAACATACCTGCCAGTGTGGTCGATTTTCCCGAGCCGGTCGCCCCCACCAAAATCACCAGACCGCGCTTGGACATGACAATGTCCTTGAGTATGGGTGGCATATTCATCTTGTCGAGGTTAGGGATTTCTGTGGTAATGGTTCGCATGACCATGCCGACATGCTGCTGCTGCATGAATACGTTTACTCGAAACCGGCCTATGCCATGAGGGTTGATGGCAAAGTTGCACTCATGGCTCGCTTCGAACTCGGCTGTCTGACGGTCGTTCATGATGCTGCGTGCCAATTCGCGGGTGTGTTGATGCGTCAGAGGCTGGCTGGAAACAGGCGTCATATTGCCGTCCACCTTGAAAGCAGGCGGAAAGCCTGCAGTGATGAACAAGTCGGATGCCTTCTTGCTGGCCATGCCGCGCAGCAAGTTGTGTATCAGTTCTGTAGCCTGATCTCTTTCCATGCTAATACTCCTGGTGATTTTTCAACTGACTATTACCCGCTTCCCAGCCCCCTAGCCCGGGAACAGATCCTTGTTCATCGCCTTACTGCGTGCTTCAGATGAAGCGATCACGTTGTTTTTTACCAGATTAGTCAGGCACTGATCCAGCGTCTGCATGCCCAGGCCCTGACCAGTCTGGATGGCCGAATACATTTGCGGTACTTTTGCTTCGCGTATCAGATTGCGAATCGCCGGGGTGCACATCATTATTTCATGTGCTGCTACCCGACCCGCACCATCCTTGGTCTTGATCAGCGCCTGTGAAATAACAGCGCGCAGCGATTCGGACAACATCGCCCGTACCATTTCCTTTTCGTCGGCGGGAAACACATCAATGATACGGTCGATGGTCTTGGCTGCTGAACTGGTATGCAGCGTTCCGAACACCAGATGGCCAGTTTCTGCGGCAGTCATTGCCAGTCGTATGGTTTCAAGATCGCGCATTTCGCCGACCAAAATGACATCGGGATCTTCGCGCAACGCCGAGCGTAGCGCATTGTTGAAGGAAAGTGTATCTCGCCCGACTTCGCGCTGGTTGATCAGGCATTTTTTTGATTCGTGTACAAATTCAATCGGATCTTCCACAGTCAGTATATGTCCCATTTCTTTTTCATTGACATAGTTGATCATGGCTGCCAGTGTAGTAGACTTACCCGAACCGGTAGGGCCGGTCACCAGTACCAAACCGCGCGGGAAGCTGGCGATATCGGTAAATATTTTTGGTGCCTTCAGGTCTTCCAGTGTATATACCTTGGAAGGAATGGTACGCATAACTGCCGCTGCACCGCGCTGTTGTATGAATGCATTAACGCGGAAGCGCGCCAGATTGGGAACCTCAAAGGAAAAATCGACTTCCTTGTTCTCTTCGTAGAACTTGCGCTGCCCGTCGTTCATGATGTCATAAATCATCGCGTGGACTTCCTTGTGCTCCATCGCGGGCAGATTGATGCGACGCATATCGCCATGCACCCGTATCATCGGTGGCAGACCTGAGGAAAGATGCAGGTCGGAAGCCTTGTTCTTAACGCCAAAGGCAAGCAGTTCAGTGATATCCATTATAATGTTCCCGGTGTAAAGGATGGCATGCGGCAGGCCAGATGAATAAGAGGATGGGTAATTATGGCAACAATATCCGAAAACTTGCAAGCGGTGCATGCAGCAATGGGCGTTGCGGCAGTATCTGCAGGACGAACGGTCAGTGAAATTAAATTGCTGGCGGTCAGCAAAACCTTCCCTGTATCGGCGCTGCGCTGCGCCTTTGAGGCGGGACAAACCATTTTTGCTGAAAGCTACGTACAAGAAGCGCTGGGGAAAATTGCAGCGTTACAGGATTTGCCAATTGAGTGGCATTTCATCGGGCCAATACAAAGCAACAAGACCCGTGAAATTGCAAAGAACTTTGCTTGGGTGCATGGCGTGGATCGACTGAAAATTGCCGAGCGTTTATCCGCGCAGCGCCCTTTGCATCTGCCCCCACTGAATGTGTGCATACAAATCAACACCAGCCAGGAGGCCAGCAAAAGCGGTGTATCGCCAGAGGAGGCAGCAGGGCTTGCACAGGCCATTGCGGCGTTGCCCAGGCTGCGATTGCGGGGGCTGATGACTGTGCCCGCGCCCAGCGGGGAGTTGCTGGCACAACGTACCAGCTTTGCCACGCTGCGAGTATTGCGCGATGAACTGAATCGTCAGGGATTGCAGTTGGACACCCTGTCTATGGGTATGTCTCATGATTTTGTTGCGGCCATACTGGAGGGCGCAACCTTGATACGGGTAGGATCAGCCATATTTGGCAATCGAATTTACAATCAGGAATAAAAATGAATATTTGCTTTATTGGCGGCGGAAATATGGCAATAGCCTTGATCGGTGGTTTGTTGGGCCAGGGTTATACGGCTGGGCAGATCAGCGTGGTTGAAATCAACGCGGATAATCGCACGAAACTGCAACAGGAATTTAGCGTAAGGGCGGTGGAAAATCTGGCCGAAGGTCTTATCAGTGCCCAGATCGTCGTGCTGGCCGTCAAGCCGCAACAATTGCACGCTGTGTCCTGCCAGCTTGCTCCCTTGCTGAGCGGGCAGTTGTTGATTTCCATCGCGGCAGGCATACGGGCGACCGATCTGGCACGTTGGCTCAGTTGCGAGACCGTGGTGCGCGCCATGCCCAATACGCCGGCTTTGATCCAAAGCGGCATGACGGGTCTCTATGCGCTACCGGGAGTAAGTAGTGAGCAGCGCGAGTGTGCAGAAAATATTCTCGCTGCTGTGGGACAAACCATGTGGTTGCAGGATGAGGCCATGGTGGATGCCGTGACGGCAATTTCCGGTAGCGGACCTGCTTATGTTTTTTACATGATTGAGGCCTTGCAACAGGCTGCCGTCGAGCTGGGCTTTAATGCCGAAGATGCCCGGCGATTAAGTGTAGCGACTTTTCTGGGGGGCAGCCAGTTGGCCAATGCCAGCTGCGAGGAGATCAGCGTGCTGCGTGCGCGGGTGACGTCTAAAAATGGCACGACCGAGCGCGCCCTGTTGAGTCTTGCCGACAATCGGGTAGCGGATCATCTGGTGCAGGCAGCGCGCGCCGCTTGCAACCGTTCGCGTGAAATGGGTGATGAATTGGGGCAGTCATCATGTTAAATGAAGCGCTGTTGTTCCTGCTGGATGTCGTGGTGCAATCCTTTGCGGCGATCCTGTTGCTGCGCTTTCATTTGCAATGGATGCGCGTGCCGTTACGCAATCCCATCGGCGAATTTGTCATGGTATTTACCGATTTTTTGGTGTTACGTGCGCGCCGTTATATCCCGTCTGCATGGGGGTTCGATAGCGCGACACTGTTGCTTGCATGGCTCATGGAGACCCTCTACCTGACCGGCGTGATGTGGATTGAAGGCTACGTCAATCATTCATTTCCTTTGCCGGGCTTATGTTTTTTGGCAGCAGTCAAACTATTGAAAATCAGTCTGTATTTATTGATGGGTGCCGTATTTGCGCAGGCCATATTATCGTGGGTCAATCCGCATAATCCGGCTTCATCGGTACTTAATGTGATTACGCACCGTTTTTTGCACCCCTTGCGCCGTATCGTGCCGATGATCGGCAATATTGATTTATCACCGATGTTGCTGCTTATACTCTGCCAGTTGGCGATAATTATGCCGATAGGCATGCTGGATGGTATTGCGATAAGGTTCTTATAATGGATCAATGGTATCGCCGCACAGGTGAGATCGTAACGCTGACACTACATGTTCAGCCTGGCGCGAAACGAAGCGAAATCATGGGCCTGCACGGAACAGCACTCAAGATACGCCTGGCCGCACCGCCCATTGATGGACGTGCCAACGATGCACTGCTTAAATATATAAGCGAACTGTTCAATGTGCCGCAGCGTCAGGTTGAACTCAAGCACGGAGGGCAGTCGCGTCACAAAGTGGTAGCCATTACGGCAAGTGAGGTAATACCGGATAGTTTATTACCCGTCAAATAAAAACCGGCTTGCACCGGTTTTTATTCAAAGCAGCAACAATTATTCAAGAATGGTGCGCGCATTAATGGGTTGTACCGGACGATTATTACCATGGTGCATGGTATGCGCAAACTGTTCAATTTGTTCCTTTGATGCGGTAACTGGTGTTTTGAGCACGAGCCATGTCACGCCCTCAGTGCAAGGAGGAGTGGTCAAAGAACCGTTGAAACGGTAGTAAGCCTTATTATCAGGCATGATGGATGTGCCCAGTACGTTTTCCTTGAGCTCCACCTTTTCGCCTGCTTCATGCGGCATGGCCTTCCAGGCTTTTTCCAGTTCGACATTTGACTTGCCCTCTTCGAACATCACGGCTACGACTGCCAAATTGCCGTTATTATCCGCGTGTACAAAATGCGCCTCCATTGGGAAGGACTTACCATTGATCTGGTTTTCACTTGGAGAATGGGCGTGGAATTGTTTCAGTTCAAACGTCTGGCCATTTAAAGTCATGGTACTACCAGGTGCATAGTTAACCTGGATAGTATGGCCGTTATTAAAGACCTCATGACCTTCAGCCTTGTAATCGAACTTGATCGGAGCGAGTTCGGCTTTAACGAAATTGGTCAGATTAATTGGGGACTGGTTTTTACCAGCAGAACAGGTGCTGAATTTGGCTTCCAGATCACCCCAGTGAGAGGGGCCTTCGGCACCATCATAGGCCCAGTGTGGGGCCCCATGTGTATGTTCCTCGGCAAAGGCTGCTGTGGATAGAACGGTTGCCGCAAGGGCGATCAAGAATTGCTTTTTAAACATGTAATTTCCCCGAGTGTTATTATCATTATCGCGTGTCTGTTTGCACGCAGGGAAATCCTATCAGAACAACATTTATTTTACTAGGGGATTACATCAAGATGACATCGTATTGTTCCTGATTGTATTGTGTCTCAACCAGCATTGAGATGGGTTTGCCGATAAAATCAGAAAGTCCGGCCAGCGCCTGTGATTCCTCTTCCAGAAACAAATCGATCACCTGTTGCGAGCCCAGAATGCGATATTCACGTGCGTCGAATTGCTTGGCCTCCCGAACGATTTCACGCAGTATTTCATAGCATACAGTCTGTGCGGTTTTGACTTCACCACGGCCTTGGCAGGTCGGACAGGGCTCGCAAAGCACATGCGCCAGACTTTCACGGGTACGTTTACGTGTCATTTCCACCAAGCCCAGCGAAGAGAAATTATTCACGCTGATGCGAGTATGGTCGCGTGCCAAGGCCTTCTTGAATTCTTCCAGCACGGTATCGCGATGCTGAAAATTATCCATATCGATAAAGTCGCAGATGATAATACCGCCCAAATTGCGCAAACGTAGCTGCCGCGCAATGACTTGAGTCGCTTCAAGATTGGTCTTAAAAATAGTGTCATCGAAATTTCGCAGACCGACAAAACCACCCGTATTGACATCAACAGTGGTCAATGCTTCAGTTTGATCGATGATCAGGTATCCACCGGATTTCAGATCCACGCGCTTGGATAGCGCGCGCTCAATTTCTTCCTCGATGTTGTACATGTCAAACAACGGACGAGCACCGGTGTAAGGCTCAAGCAGTTGCGCGGCTGCCGCATTATAGTTTTGTGCGAATTCGAGCATCTTGTTGCGGGTTGTGCGCGAATCTACCAGGATTTTGACGGTGTTCTCACTGACGAAATCGCGTAGCACACGCAGGCTGATGTCTAATTCCTGATATAGCAGTTGGGGCGCGCTGGCCGTTACAGCAAGCAGCTGCAATTTTTGCCAGAGTTTGTCCAGATAGGCGATGTCGATAGCAAAAAGTTCATCATCTTCAGTTTCCGCCACGGTGCGGATGATGTAGCCACCACGATGATCGGACGGCAGGATGGCTTGCAGTTTTGCGCGCAAGGCATCACGCTGCTCTACCCCTTCGATGCGCTGTGATACGCCGATACGAACTTCTTGGGGCAGGTATACCAACAGACGCCCAGCGAAACTCAGTTGCGTAGTCAGGCGCGCTCCCTTGCTACCCATCGGTTCTTTGATAACTTGTACTAGTAAATTCTGACCTTCAAACAAAATGCGTTCGATGGGCTTTGCAGTGTCAGGGCTATTGCTGTTTTCCCAGATATCGGCGACATGTAAAAAAGCCGATCGCTCCAGTCCAATATCGATAAACGCGGACTGCATGCCAGGCAATACGCGCTTGATACGGCCCAGATAAACATTACCGGCGATGCCGCGATTACTGCCGCGCTCGATATGCAATTCCTGCACGACGCCCAGTTGCATCACCGCGACGCGCGTTTCCTGCGGGGTGACGTTGATCAGTATTTCTTCGCTCATATCGTTATCTAAAAAGTGTCATAATCGGCGAATTCACGTAGCAGGGTAACCAAAGCGTTGCAGCAACTCAACAGTTTCAAACAACGGTAACCCCATTACACCTGAATAACTACCTGTCAGTTGTTCGATGAATGCGCCAGCCAGCCCCTGGATCGCATAACTTCCGGCCTTGTCCGCATACTCGTGCGTTTGCAAATAGCAACGGATGCGCGCTTCCGTCAGCTCGGTGAATCGCACAATCGAACTCGAAAGCAACACTTCAGTATGCCCAGCCTGCGCCATTGCGACAGCTGTGAGCACTTGGTGTTCACGACCGGAAAGCATGCGCAACATGTCTGCGGCATCATCTGCATTTTTCGGTTTACCCAAAATAATGCCGTCCAGCGTAACAGTCGTATCGGCTGCCAGCACTGGGTGCGGAGGTAAATTGCGTCTATGTAACGCAGCAAAGCCGAACTCAGCCTTTTCCTGACTGAGTCGCTGAACGTAGGTCTGTGGTGATTCGCCGCCATGCGGCGTTTCATCAACGTCAATCGGGCGACCCGACTCGGCGCGCAACAATAACAGATCAAAACGGATGTTGATCTGTTTGAGCAGTTCGCGCCGCCTGGGACTCTGCGAGGCGAGGTATATACGTGGCTGGCTGACACTCATGAACGCCTCCGCCTTTGCAGAATATAATTCATATTTTCCAGTTGAATAAAGACACTTGCGATCATTTTGACGTCAGATAGTTGTTTTTGTCGAGCTTGAGCATTTCTATTATCATCTGTCAATTTGCAGATTACACTCATTCACGATGATACGGATGATTGTGCAACAGACTATGTGCGCGATACAACTGTTCGGCGAGCAGGACACGAACAAAGGCATGCGGCAGGGTGCAAGCGGATAGCGCCATGAGCTGCCCTGCTGAGTGCTTGATCGTATCGTGCAGTCCATCTGCTCCGCCGATGATGAAAGCAATATCACGCCCTCCACTCATCCAGTCTTTCATCTGCACAGCGAGTTGCTTGGTGGTGGGCTGAGCGCCGTGCTCATCGAGTGCGATGCGGCGGCAGGATAACGGCAGTGCCTGAAGAATGCGCTGCGCTTCAGCTTCCATGATTTGCATCGTGCTTTTGCCCGTTGTACGGGGCTCGGGCTTGATCTCGATCAGCTCAATTTTCGCTTCTCTGGGCATGCGCTTGGTATATTCGTTAAAGCCCGTCGTGATCCAGCCAGGCATCTTGTGCCCGACTGTTACGATTAGCAGCCTCACTATTCAGGCGTCGCCGCGAGCTTTGGACGCGCGGCCTGAGCGCGACTCCACAGCTCCTCAAGATTGTAATAGGCGCGAGTGGCGGGCTGCATGATATGAACCAGCACTTCACCCAGATCGACAAGCACCCATTCGCCTGATTCTTCGCCCTCGCGGCCACGAACATCCTCGCCCAGCTCCTTGAGCTTGACCGAGACGTTGTCCGCCAGCGCCTTGGCCTGGCGGTTGGAGTTCGCACTGGCGATGATCATGCGGTCAAACAGCGAGCTAAGCTTGCTGGTATCGATGACGCTGATGTCGACAGCCTTGATGTCTTCGAGTGCTGCGATGACGGCTTTGGTTTTTTCTTCGGTAGTTAACATTGGGTATATAAATGATGTTGATAAATGTAGTTTGATACAGTTGACGGCAATAAGTAGCGGATAGAGCGATTTTCTGCTACTCGGTTACGAATCAGTGTAGCGGATATTTCCAGTTTCGGTATAGCAAGCTCCGCTATACCGCCAGCGGAATGTTGCGATAAGTATTCAACTGTACACAGATTTTCCAGGTAATGCGCGCGCAATTGTGGCGATGCGCTATGGATACGATCCTCCAGCGCAAAACCAGGCCGATAACCGACCACGATATGAGCAAGGTCCAGCAGACATTCCCATTCATGCCAGGTGTGCAATTGCAAAAATGCATCCCCACCCATCAACAGACATAGCGGCTGTTCTTTACCCAGTTCGCGGCGCAATTCCCGCAGGGTGTGAACCGTGAAAGACTTGGCGCTGCGATTGACCTCGCATTCATCCAACAAAAAAGCGGGCTGATCCGCTATCGCCAGTCGCACCATCGCACTGCGGTGCGTTGCAGTAACTTGCGGCGTATCCCGATGCGGCGGATTACCGGTCGGAATAAAACGAATCTGCTCTAGCCCCGCCAATTCGCGCATCTCCTCGGCCAGACGCAAATGACCGTAGTGTATAGGGTCAAATGTGCCGCCGAGGATACCGATAGGCTTCAACGTTACAGCGCCAATCTTCGAATATCGGACAAAACCTGTGCCAGATAACTGGTGAAACGTGCTGCTGCGGCGCCATCGATCACGCGGTGGTCGTAAGAAACAGACAGCGGCAACATCAGACGGGGAACGAATTCACCGCCCTGATATACAGGCTTCATGCTGGAGCGCGAAACCCCCAGAATAGCGACTTCAGGCGCGTTGATGATAGGCGTGAACGCAGTGCCGCCGATGCCGCCCAGGCTGGAAATGGTGAAACAGCCGCCTTGCATGTCGGCTGCGGTGATTTTCTTCTCCCTTGCCTTTGCGCTGATTTCAGCCAGTTCGACGGCCAGTTGCACGATGCCCTTCTTGTCTACATTGCGCAGCACCGGAACCATCAGACCATCCGGCGTATCAACTGCCACACCGATATTGAAGTATTGCTTGAATACCAGATTCTCCCCACCTGCATCCAGGGATGCATTGAAGGTTGGAAACTTCTGCAAGGCGGCGACCACCGCCTTGAGCATGAACGCCAGCGGGGTGATTTTGATGGCTTGTTTTGCGTATTCGTTGCCCAGCTGTTTGCGGAAGGCTTCCATATCCGTGATGTCGGCCTCGTCGAATTGCGTGACGTGCGGAATGGTCACCCAGTTGCGATGCAGATTGGCACCGGATATTTTCTGGATACGCGACAGGGGTTTGCTCTCGATTACACCAAATTTGGCAAAATCGAATATTGGCATATCCAATACCTGCAGGCCATTACCACCCGCTGCGCTACGCGGTTGTGCCAGAGCCGTCTTGACGAAATTCTGCACGTCGTCTTTTGTTACACGACCTTTTTCGCCGCTGCCCTTGACCGTTGCGATGTCCACACCCAGTTCGCGTGCGAAGCGACGTATCGCCGGGCTGGCGTGTGCCTGTCCGCTGGCGGTCGGTGCAGAAGTCGCTGGCTGCAAAGCCTGTGCTGCGGGTGCGTTTGTGAGGACAAAAGCCGCTGGCGCAGCAACTGCAGCTGTTACAGATAGTTTATCAACTGCTACGGCAGGCGCAGCGGCTTCTGCGCTTTCCAGCACCAGAATTAAAGAACCTTGCGAGATTTTATCGCCAATTTCCACATGCAATTCGCGAACAGTACCCGCATACGGCGAAGGAACATCCATCGCCGCCTTGTCTGTTTCCAGCGTCAACAGCGTGTCTTCTTCGTTTATCGTGTCGCCAACCTTCACCATTACCTCGATGACGCTGACACCCTTGTAGTCGCCGATGTCCGGCACCAATACCTGTTTCATTTCTGCCACGAGTCTCTCCTAATCGTCAAACCGTTACTGGATTGGGTTTGTCCGGATTGATATTGTATAGCGCGATCGCCCGACTGACTTCGGATGCCTCTATCGTACCTTCATCAGCCAATGCTTTCAAAGCAGCAACGGCGATGTAAAAACGATCGACTTCAAAGAATTGGCGCAAATTCTTGCGAGTGTCCGAACGGCCAAAACCATCCGTGCCCAATACCGTGAAACTATTTGGCAGGAAAGCGCGAATCTGGTCGGCGAAGGAGCGCATATAGTCAGTTGCTGCGATGACCGGGCCATCACGATCTGCCATGCATTGTTCGACGTAGGAAAAACGAGGCTGCGCTTCAGGATGCAGCATGTTCCAGCGTTCGCAGTCGATGCCGTCGCGACGCAATTCGGTAAAGCTGGTAACGCTCCAGATATCTGAGGTGACGCCAAAATCATCGTGAAGCAATTGCGCTGCTGCAATTGCTTCACGCAGGATAGTCCCGCTACCCATCAGTTGCACTTTGGGCTTGTCTTCTGCCTCGCTGACACTTTCTTTAAGCAGGTACATACCTCTGAGTATGCCTTCCTCCGCACCTTCGGGCATCGCCGGATGTGCGTAATTCTCATTCATCAAGGTCAGGTAGTAGAACACGTCCTCCTGTTCAACATACATGCGGCGCATGCCGTCGTGAATGATGACCGCCAGTTCATAGGCGAAAGTGGGATCGTAGGAAATGCAGTTCGGAATGGTTGCTGACATCAGGTGGCTGTGACCATCCTCGTGCTGCAGACCTTCGCCGTTGAGTGTAGTTCGACCGGCGGTGCCGCCCAGCATAAAGCCCCGTGCGCGCATGTCACCCGCCGCCCAGGCCAGATCGCCAATGCGCTGAAAACCGAACATCGAATAGTATATATAGAACGGCAACATGGCCTTGCCGTGATTGGCATAAGCCGTGGCCGCCGCAATCCACGAAGACATTGCACCGGCCTCGTTGATGCCTTCCTGAAGGATCTGTCCGGTCTTGTCTTCCTTGTAGAACATCAGTTGATCAGCGTCCTGCGGCGTGTAGAGCTGGCCGACCTGAGAGAAAATACCCAGCTGGCGGAACATGCCTTCCATGCCAAAGGTGCGCGATTCGTCCGGCACAATCGGCACGACCTGTCGGCCAATATTCTTGTCCTTGACCAAAATTCCCAGCATACGCACGAAGGCCATGGTAGTCGAAATTTCCCGGCCATCGGTACTCTTCAGCAGTGAATCAAAGGCCTCAATACCTGGAATTTTCAAAGGCTCGGTTGCAGGATTGCGTGAGGGAACCGAACCCATCAGGGCAGTGCGCTCCTTGAGGTATTTCATTTCCAGACTGTCTTCAGGGGGACGATAAAAATTCAGGCTGGCCACTTCCGCATCGTTCAGTGGAATGTTGAATCGGTCGCGGAAGTTGAGCAATACCTGACCTGCCATCTTCTTCTGCTGATGGGTAATATTCTGTGCTTCACCCGCTTCACCCATGCCGTAGCCCTTGACGGTTTTGGCCAGAATGACGGTGGGCTGACCAACGTGCTTGGACGCTGCGGCATAGGCTGCGAATACCTTGTGCGGATCGTGACCGCCGCGATTCAGGCGCCAAATTTCGTCATCCGACATATCTGCAACCATTTCCAGCAGTTCCGGATATTTTCCGAAAAAATGTTCGCGAACATAAGCGCCGCTCCTGGATTTATAGGTCTGATATTCCCCGTCAACGACTTCCTGCATACGCTTTTGCAGCAAACCATTCTTGTCCTTGGCGAACAATCGATCCCACTGACCACCCCAGATGATCTTGATCACGTTCCAGCCGGCGCCGCGAAACACACCTTCGAGTTCCTGAATGATCTTGCCGTTGCCACGCACCGGACCATCCAGGCGCTGCAAATTGCAGTTGATGACAAAGATCAGATTGTCGAGCTTTTCGCGCCCGGCCATCGAAACGGCGCCGAGGGATTCCGGTTCATCCGTTTCGCCGTCGCCCAGATAGGCCCACACCTTGCGACCATCGGTCTGCACCAGACCGCGATGTTGCAAATAACGCATGAAACGCGCCTGGTAAATCGCCATTAGCGGGCCCAGGCCCATGGAAACAGTTGGAAATTGCCAGAAATCGGGCATCAGCCAGGGGTGAGGATAGGAGGATAACCCGTCCCCTGCCGCTTCCTGGCGGAATTTGTACATCTGCTCTTCACTGATGCGTCCTTCGAGGTAGGCGCGCGCATAGACACCCGGAGATGAGTGCCCCTGAAAATACACCAGATCGCCACCATGCGTGTCGGTCTTGCCGTGGAAAAAATGATTGAATGCCACGTCGTACAGGGTTGCAGCAGAAGCAAAACTGGCGATATGCCCACCCAGCTCCGAGGAATCGCGATTGGCGTTCAATACCAGTGCCATCGCATTCCAGCGCATCAATGCACGGATGCGGTGCTCCATGTCGCGGTTACCAGTCGAGCGCTCTTCATCACCTAACGCGATGCTGTTGCAATACGGCGTGGTGGCGCTGAACGGCACGCCTGCACCAGAACTGCGCGCCTTATCGATTAATTGTCCAAGTAGAAAATGGGCGCGCTCCGCGCCTTCATTTTTCAGTACGGATTCAAGCGCATCCATCCACTCCTGGGTTTCTTGCGGGTCGTAATCGGGTAAGTTATTCAACATCATCCACTCTCTCACTAAAAGTTATTCTGAACGTTTGCCAGGCAATTTATTGTTTCCGTTTCGGTGACGATCCATTCGACGCTGACATCCGTCTTTTCCTGCGGGATTCGCTCCACGATTTGCAGCCCGAATGCGGCAGCAGCCAAAGCCGGGCGAATGGAAGCATCATGTATATGCGCCAGTAATTTATCGTAAAACCCACCACCGTAACCCAATCGCGCGCCAGTTTGGTCAAACGCAATTCCGGGCAACAGTATGAATTCTACCTCATTTATGGCTTTCAACTGCTCACAGCGCTCGACAACAGGTTCGCGTATCCCCCACAAACCCGCTTCAAGCTGATTTTCAGGGTCATCAACACGATACAATTCAAGCGCGTTGGTGTGGCAATTGACGCGTGGCAGAACCAGCCGTTTTCCTTGGGAAAGGGCGAGTGCGACCCAATTCTCGCTGGCAAATTCACTGCCAAAATTCATGTAACCCAACACCGTATCGGCATGCTGGTATGCCGGTAGTTGCAGCAAACGCTGCGTGATTGTTTCATTATAGGCAGCCCGCACCTGCTCGGGCAACTGTTCGCGTTTTGCAAGCATGCCTTTGCGGATGCGCTGCTTTTCAAGGACGAAATTCATCAGCCAAGAAAAAGGTGATAGGCAGGGTTGTCGCTTTCATCCCAGTAGCGATAACCTAGCGTATTGAGGAATTCACTGAACGCCTGCTTGTCATGATCCGGCACCTGCATACCGACTAGCACGCGCCCGTAATCCGCGCCGTGATTGCGATAGTGAAACAGACTGATATTCCAGTTGTGGTTCATGCTGCCAAGAAACTGCATCAAGGCGCCGGGGCGTTCCGGGAATTCGAAGCGGAACAGAATTTCGTCACGAGCATCAGGCGCATGACCGCCAACCAGATGGCGCAGGTGTAACTTGGCCATTTCATTATCTGACAGGTCCAGCGTGGACAGCTTGTGTGCACGCAATTTCTCAACCAGTTCGTCAGTTTCCGCCTCATTCTTAACCTGAATGCCGACAAAGACACGGGCCGCTTTCGGATCTGCAAAGCGATAGTTGAACTCGGTGATGTTGCGTTTGCCCAACTGTGCGCAGAATTTGCGGAAACTGCCCGGTGTCTCGGGTATGGTCACCGCGAGGATGGATTCCTTCTTTTCACCCATGTCCGCACGTTCAGCGACAAAGCGCAGGCGGTCGAAATTCATGTTCGCACCACAAGCGACTGCAACCAGCGTTTCGCCCTTGATTTGTTCTCTTGCAGCATAAAGCTTGGCACCCGCAATGGCCAACGCACCTGCCGGTTCCAGAATCGAACGGGTATCTTCAAAGACGTCTTTCAATGCTGCGCATGTCTCGTCAGTGTCCACCAGAATGATCTCGTCGACCAGTTCTCGGCACAAGCGGAATGTTTCTTTTCCCACCTGTTTGACTGCCACACCATCAGCAAACAAACCGACATGATCGAGCGTAACACGTCGTTTTGCCTTGATAGAACGATACATGGCATCGGAATCAACCGGCTGCACACCGATCACTTTTATATCCGGTCGCAACGCCTTGACATAGGCCGCCACACCTGAGATCAGACCGCCACCGCCGATCGCACAAAAAATGGCGTGTATCGGCTGATTATGCTGACGTAGTATTTCCATAGCGATCGTACCCTGACCGGCAATGACATCAGGATCGTCATAAGGATGAACAAAGGTCATGCCGTTCTGCTTTTCCAGTTCCAGCGCATGTTGATAGGCATCGGAATACGAATCGCCAAACAGGATCACTTTTGCACCGCGGCCTGTGACCGCCTGGATCTTGATCTGCGGCGTAGTGGTGGGCATCACGATGATGGCACGGCAGCCCAACTTTTTTGCTGACAGGGCAACTCCTTGCGCATGATTACCCGCCGAGGCGGCGATGACGCCGAGTTTGAGCTGTTCAGGCGTTAACTGTGCCATTTTGTTGTATGCGCCACGCAGCTTGAAGGAAAACACCGGCTGCATGTCTTCGCGCTTGAGCAGGAGCGTGTTGCCGATGCGCGCCGACAAATTGGGTGCGAATTCCAGCGGCGACTCAATTGCCACGTCGTAGACACGCGCATTGAGGATACGTTTTAAATAACCATTCATATTTACCAACCTTTCAGATGCGCAGATTAGCATAACTTGATGCTAAAAACGGCAATTTTATCCGCAGATTACCCAGATTTTCACGTATTTGAAGAATCAACATGGATTTCTTGCAGCAATTTTTCGCCACGGACAACATAGCGTTAGCTTGTTGTTTTATCAGTACTAATCCATTTAATCTACAAAAGGAGGATTTTTTTGGGTTTATCGCTTGCGACGCTGGGTAAAATCGGTTCAAATGCCACGCATGGATAAACAGCATGGCATCATCATTCAAACTCAGGTGAAATATCTGCCCGACCAATCCGATGAAAAGGCGGAACGTTTCGTGTTCTCCTACACCATCAGTATCACCAATCTGGGTGAGGTGGCAGCCCAATTGATTAGCCGGCACTGGGTAATTACCGATGCGTACAGCCATGTCCAGGAAGTGCGCGGTCAAGGCGTGGTCGGCGAGCAGCCGATGTTGCAGCCCCGGCAGAGTTTTGAATATACCAGCGGTACTGTTCTGGCCACCCAGGTTGGAACGATGCGCGGTAGCTATCAGATGCGTAGCGATGATGGCCTGGATTTCGATGTCGAGATTCCCGAATTCGTATTGAGCGTGCCGCGTGTATTACACTGAGTTTTCAATCATGCGCACACTTGCGCTTTCGTTGCTGGCGTTTTTGGCGGCCTGTACCGTTACGCCCACCACACCAGTCAGCATTCCTCCAGCCGTTATTGCCCCACAAACGGCTCCCCTAACACTTCCCCCTGCCGCGCCGTTTGCAGTCGCCAAGTGGGAAATGCTGCCGGACTGGCAAACGCTGGATCTGCACAAAAGCTGGGCGGCTTTTCTGGAAGGCTGCCATGCACTCAAGCATAAACCTGACTGGCAGTCGGTCTGTGCGGATGCACAAGCCTTGTCGGAACCTGACAATACCGCGTTACGAAACTTCTTTGAGGAGGCGTTCACGCCCTATCAAGTGTTCAATGCCGATGGTTCGGCGAACGGACTGATTACTGGCTATTACGAACCTCGCCTGTTTGGCAGTCGTATCCGGACAGCGAAGTTCAAGTATCCGTTGTATGCTGCGCCGGACGATTTGCTGACCATCAATCTGGGCGAGGTTTATCCTCAACTCAAGAACCTGCGGCTGCGCGGACGGATTGAAGGCCGACAGATCATACCTTACTATAGTCGTGCACAGATAGACGAAGGAAAAGGTGCGCTGCATGCGCTGTTCTGGGTCGACAATCCGGTTGATCTGTTTTTTTTGCAGATTCAGGGCTCGGGACGAATCGAGTTGGCAGATGGATCGCTGATCAAGGTCGGCTATGCCGATCAGAATGGACATCCCTATGCCTCGATCGGTAAGAAACTGATCGAAATGGGTGAGTTGACTGCAGATCAAGCCTCGATGCAAGGGATCAAGCACTGGGCCGAGCAAAATCCCGGCAAGCTGGTTGCGCTATTGGAACAAAATCCTAGTTACGTGTTTTTCCGCGAACTGCCCGAGAATTTGTCTGCGCCATTGGGTGCGCTGGGCGTACCGCTGACTGACCAGTACAGCATCGCGATTGATCCGCGCACCATCCCGCTGGGCGCGCCGGTGTTCCTGGCGACAACCTATCCGAATAGCGCCTCCCCGCTCAACCGTTTGATGCTGGCACAGGATACCGGGGGCGCAATCCGGGGAGCGGTACGCGCAGACTTTTTTTGGGGTTTTGGCGATCAGGCCGGCGCCTTTGCCGGTCGCATGAAACAGATCGGGCAGATGTGGGTATTTTTTCCCAAGGGTGCTGAACCTGCCCTTAATTAACGTTCATGGAAAGTAAAGCCACCCCTGAAGTGTGGTAAGCAGACATTTTTCCGAAAGGGAAAAGCTCGCATGATGAAACGATTCTCGCAGGGACATTGCCTTCAGGTAATAACTCGCAAAACTGCATGTCCGCCCCCCTTTTCCACTTGCCCCCTCGCTTCGCTCTCCCCACTCTGCGAGGGGGCAAGTGCAAAGATCGCAAACCCGCCAGGTGCTTCCCTCGCAACTAATGTGCTAAAGCCCAAAGTTGCTGAATGAAGGGGCTGAAGAAAAACCTCAATTCGTCTAATCGCAACAATACATACGACAAGACTCCATTGATTCCCCGCCTCACTACGGCAGCACAACCGCAAGGGCAGTCCCACGGGACTACATGAACAAGTTCATAAGCCCCTGAGTGAAGCTGCCAAGTTTTGCGTGAACGAGGCGCTGCGCGACTTTCAATTAACGATAGTCTGACAATCCTGGCCGTCGCGCTTGGTTTTATCCAATGCGGCATTAGCCTGTTCGAGCATGGCTTGCGAACTCATGCCGCGCTGTGGAATCAGGCTGACACAGCCGGCGCAAATCGTCACCACACCTTGCGGCGAGTCGTGGTGCGGGATGTTCAGCGCGCGAACCTGATCGCGAAGCTTGCGTAAATGCTGTTCCAGCCCCTTAGGACTGTCTCCCATGGAAACAACCGCAAACTGATCGCCTTCGTAGCGTGCGACACAATCCGTGCTGCGTGAAAAAGACTGGGTGATGCGTTCGCCCACCATGCGCAAACAGGCATCCCCTGCCGCACGACCATAGCGCTCATTGAATCGCTTGAACTGATCCAGATTCAGCATCAGCACCGATAGCAGGCTGTGTGTGCGTTGAGCCGTTTGCAACATGCTGTCAAGCTGATCGTCGAAGTGGCGTCGGTTACTGATACCCACCAGCGAGTCGGTATGAGCCAGTTTGTAGAGTTGCAAATTAAGACTGTGCAAATCATGATTTGACTGATGCAGATGCTGCTCTAGCATCACACGGGTAGTGACATCATTCTGAATGCCAATATAGTGAGTGAGAACGCCCTTGTCGTCATGTACCGGAGACAGGCTCAGTTCATTCCAGAACATCGAACCATCACGACGGTAATTACGCAGCGTGACCAGGCAATTTTTGCCTGACTGGAGTGCGTCGCGCAGGGTGGGAATCTCGGGTTGCTCCGTGTCGCTACCCTGCAAGATTTTAAGGCTGTTACCCAACAACTCATCTGCGCTGTAACCGGTCAACCGTTCAAATCCAGCGTTGACATAGAGCAACGGCCAGTCAGGCTGTTGCGCATCAGAGATGGTAATGCCATCGTGCGACTGTTCGATGGCAAGGGACAGCAATTCGCGAGAAATTTTCAGCGGGATCTCCATCCCCCCCCTTATTTTTTGTCGGCCTGATTCAGTTGTTTTTCAATTTCTTCTGCTGGCAAATAGCCTGGATTTTGTGTGCCATCGGCAAAAATCAGGTTGGGTGTGCCATTAACCTGCAATTTTCTACCCAGCACCATAACCTTGTCAGTGGGTGTTTTGCAGGATGCGCTGGCAGGCACAATACCTTTGAGCATCAGGTCATCCCATGCTTTTACCGGATTTTTGGCACAACGTATATTTTGCACGATTTCATCCGATCCCTGGAAAATCGGATATAGGAACAAATACAGGGTGACATTATTGATTTTACTCAATTCCTTCTCCAGCTTCTTGCAATAGCCGCAGTTAGGGTCGGTAAAATAGGCCAGCTTGCGCTGACCGTTACCCTTAACTTTTTTGATCGCCAGTTCCAGCGGCAATTTATCCACTTTTATCAATTGCATCACGCGCTGCTCTGTCAGGTCTGTGTGACTGCTGGTGTCTATGATATTGCCGTTAAACAGGTACTGCCCCTGCTCGTCGGTGTACATCACCTTGTAGTCCAACGTGACCTCGTAGAGCCCTGCGTAGGGGGTCTTGACAATATGTTCCAGCTTGCCAATGCCGGGAAATTTACTTTGCAGCGACTGGCGGATTTCAACTTCGCCCGCATGAGCCGTGAAAATTGCGAAGAGCAAAAAAAGCGCGATGAATTTTTTCATATTGGACAGTTTCAGGGTTGATTAATTAAGTGCATGCTGCATGAGCCATTTTTTTAACGGAACAAGGTGATTAGTGGCATTCAAACCCAGATTGCGTAATCTGCGCAAAAGCGGATCGTCATTACAGAATAAATTCTTCAGGCCATAAGTAGTGGCCTGCATGCTGCGGATATCTTCGCTGCGCTTGCGGTCATACTGACGCAAAAGATGTGCATCGCCGCAGTCGTTGCATGCGCCACGATCCTGCAACAAACCGGCCAATTGGCGCGCATCCCGAAATCCGGTATTCACGCCCTGACCGGCCAGTGGGTGCATATTGTGCGCGGCATCGCCTATCAGTGCCACACGATGTGCGCTGATTTGCGGCAATGTCAGCAGCCGCAGGGGGAAGGCCGCCGCCGGCGTGATAATTTTCAGTTTGCCCAGTGTCCGGTGTGACGCCTGTGCTACCTGTTCGCAGAGTTCATCAGGCGACAGTGCCAGCAGTGCTGCCGACTTTTCAGGACTGACTGACCACACCATGGATACACGCGATCCCGGCAAAGGCAGCAGGGCGAGGATGTTTTCCTCATCAAACCATTGGTGTGCGATGCCGCGATGCGGACGTTCGCAGGTGAAATTGGCGACCACGCCGTGCTGCTGATAGTCCACCGGTGCAGCGAAGATACCCGCCTGATTGCGCACCCAGGAGTTGCGCCCGTCAGCGCCGACAATCAGACTGGCATTCAGAATCCGGCCATCCTCAAGCGCAAGTTGGGCATTCGCTTCGCTGAAGGTGAGCTGCGCGCAGCGTGCAGGATTATACAAATCCAGATTGTCCAGGTGCTGCACGACCTGCCAGAGCGCAAATTGCAGCGCACGATTTTCCAGTATGCACGCCAATTCACTCACGCCCATTTGATAAGCGGAAAATTCAATTTTTGAATTTTTATCGCCGAAAACGCGCATTTCCGCTACGGGTGCAATACGCTTTTGATCGAGCAAAGTCCACGCGCCGGTTTCTTCAAGAAAATGACGGCTGCCCGGACTGATGGCATAAATTCGACTATCCCAGTCAGACGAACCATCGGGAATGGAGGGGGGCGCACCTGCTTCCACCAAGGCTATCGACAGGCCGCTGCCCTTCAATGCGGCAGCCAAACTGGCGCCGACCAGGCCTGCGCCTATAATCACCACGTCGTATTTATTTGCATTTTTCATGGTGCTAATCATAGCGATATTTTCCATGCCTGTCCGCATGCTTTATAATCTGCAACCCAATTGGAAAGACAGCAATGCGTATCGGACCCTATCAGCTCAAAAACAACCTTATCGTAGCCCCAATGGCAGGGGTGACCGACCGGCCTTTTCGTATGCTTTGCAAACGCATGGGTGCGGGTATGGCTGTCAGCGAGATGGTGGCGTCCAATTCGCTGCTGTATGGCTCGGAAAAAACGCTGCGCCGCGCCAATCATGAAGGAGAGGTCGACCCGATCTCGGTACAAATCGTGGGTGCCGATGCAAAAATGCTCGCCGATGCGGCAAAACACAATGTCGATCACGGCGCACAAATCATCGATATCAATATGGGTTGCCCGGCAAAAAAAATCTGTAATGTCATGGCAGGTTCCGCTCTGTTACAAAACGAACCGCTGGTCGGACGTCTGCTCGAAGCAGTGGTTGGCGCAGTGACTGTGCCGGTGACGCTGAAAATTCGCACCGGTTGGGATACGCATAATCGCAATGCAGTGACGATTGCAAAAATTGCCGAATCCGCCGGTATTCAGGCATTGGCAATCCATGGTCGAACGCGCGCCTGCGCCTATACAGGCGATGCCGAATATGACACCATAGCTGCCGTAAAGGCCAGTGTGAATATTCCCATCATCGCCAATGGCGATATCACCACGCCGGAAAAGGCGCGCTATGTGTTGCAGTATTCAGGTGCGGATGCGGTCATGATTGGCCGCGCAGCGCAGGGGCGTCCCTGGATTTTTCGCGAAATCGAACATTTTTTACAGAAAGGTGTTCATTTGCCGCCGCCCGAGGTTGCCGAAATTCATCGGGTGTTGTTGGCGCATGTAGATGACTTGTATGGTTTTTATGGCGAATATACTGGCTTGCGCATCGCCCGCAAGCATATTTCATGGTACACCAAGGGGCTGGTTGGCTCGGCGCATTTTCGCCATCAAATGAATCAACTGGAAAGTCCCCAGGCACAATTAGCTGCGGTCGATGAATTCTTTGCCGAACAGGCGCAGCGTGGATTACAACTGCATTATCTTGAGGGGTTGGCAGCATGAACGATTGCGTGATGGATGAAAACGAAATGGCGCGCTATGTGCGTCTGGCACTCACGGAATATTTCAGCGATCTCGATGGTGAGGAACCGTGCGGTGGCCTGTACGACATGGTGATCAATTGCGTTGAAAAACCGCTGGTCGAGATTGTACTGGCGCAAGTTGGCGGCAATCAATCGCGCGCAGCCGCAATGCTGGGTATCAATCGCAATACCCTGCGCAAGAAAATGATGCAGCACGGCGTGGAATAACTTTACCCGCTTGTAGCGACTAACAACTTTTATTTTTGGGAAATATCATGGCAATGATTAAACAGGCACTCATTAGCGTTTCGGACAAATCCGGCGTACTTGAATTTGCACGCGGCTTGGATCAGCTTGGCGTAAAAATTCTCTCCACCGGCGGCACGGCAAAATTGTTTGCAGATAATGGCATACCGGTAACTGAAGTAGCTGATTACACTGGATTTCCAGAAATGCTCGATGGTCGCGTCAAAACCTTGCAGCCCAAGGTTCATGCCGGTATCCTGGCACGCCGTGATCTGCCCGAACACGTCGCAACTTTGGCGCAACACGGCATTCCGACCATTGATCTGGTGGTGGTGAATCTGTATCCGTTTGCTGCGACCATCGCCAAACCAGATTGTTCGCTGGAAGATGCGATCGAAAACATCGATATCGGCGGGCCGACCATGGTGCGTGCAGCGGCCAAGAATCACGGCCACGTGGCTATCGTCACCGACCCATCGGATTACAGTTCAGTTCTGGCCGAAATGCAAACCAACGACGGCGCGGTAAGTGACGCGACTCGTTTTGATCTGGCGAAAAAGGCGTTTTCCCATACGGCAGCCTATGACTCGGCGATCAGCAATTACCTGACCACCGTGAATAGCAATGGTACGCGCGATGAATTTCCCGCGCAGATCAATTTCAATTTCGCCAAGGTGCAGGACATGCGCTACGGCGAGAACCCGCATCAGAATGGCGCTTTTTACCGCGAACTGGAAACGGTGGCGGGTACCATTGCCAACTACACCCAGGTACAGGGCAAGGAGTTGTCCTACAACAACATCGGTGATGCGGATGCGGCCTGGGAACTTGTCAAAACCTTCGACCAACCAGCCTGCGTCATCGTCAAACATGCCAACCCTTGCGGTGTGGCAATTGCCGATACGGCGCTGAGCGCCTACAAACTGGCTTATGCGACCGACACTACCTCAGCTTTCGGCGGCATCATCGCTTTCAACCGTGAACTGGATGCGGCAACCGCAACCCAGATCACCGCCAACCAGTTCGTCGAAGTCATCATCGTCCCGAGCGCTACTGAGGCGGCGCTGGCGGTGACGGCTGCAAAACAGAACGTGCGCGTGTTGACTGTCCCCATGTCCAATGCACACAACCAGTACGACATCAAGCGCGTCGGTGGCGGGCTGCTGGTTCAAACGCCGGACATCCTGAATGTACAGGAAAGTCAGCTTCGCGTTGTCTCCAGGACGCAGCCTTCTGCCGAACAGTTGCAGGATTTGCTGTTCGCCTGGCGTGTCGCGAAGTATGTAAAATCCAATGCGATCGTATTCTGCAAAAACGGTCAGACATTGGGCGTCGGTGCGGGGCAGATGAGCCGTGTAGATAGCACGCGCATCGCCAGTATCAAGGCGCAAAACGCTGGACTGAGTCTTGCCAATTCTGTGGTGTCATCGGACGCCTTCTTCCCGTTCCGCGATGGTATCGATGTGCTGGCCGAAGCAGGTGCAAAGGCGGTTATTCAGCCGGGCGGCTCGATGCGCGACGACGAAGTGATCGCGGCGGCGGACGAACATGGCATCGCGATGGTGTTCACCGGATTCAGGCATTTCCGTCACTAACATTTGGCAAGGGAGAAGGGGAAAGGGCTGAGGCCGTAAGGCTCACGGTTTTCACCCTTATCCCATCCCTCTTCCCCCTTCTCGATCTTGAAGAAAGATAGCAATGAAAATTCTGGTAATCGGTTCCGGTGGTCGTGAGCATGCGCTGGCGTGGCGTCTGGCGCAAGCGCCCAGGGTACAAAAAGTCTATGTCGCGCCTGGCAATGCGGGTACAGCGCTGGAAAACGGCGTACAGAACGTTGCGATCAGCGATATCGCCGAATTGTTGGCCTTTGCGCAACAGGAAAACATCTATCTGACCGTGGTAGGGCCTGAAGCGCCACTGGCCAAAGGTGTCGTGGATACCTTTCGCCGTGCAGGCCTGAAGATATTCGGCCCCACCCGTGCTGCGGCGCAACTGGAATCTTCCAAGGATTTTGCCAAGGCGTTCATGGTGCGGCATGCCATTCCGACCGCTTTTTATGAAACCTTCAGCGATGTCGCAGCGGCGCACGCCTACGTGAACAAGCATGGTGCGCCGATTGTCATCAAGGCGGATGGTCTGGCTGCGGGCAAGGGCGTGGTGGTCGCGATGTCGCTCAACGAGGCGCATGACGCGATTGACATGATGCTTTCGGATAATAAATTGGGTGATGCCGGTGCGCGGGTAGTTATCGAAGAATTTTTGACCGGTGAGGAGGCGAGTTTCATTGTGATGGTGGATGGCAAAAATGTCTTGCCACTGGCGACCAGCCAGGATCACAAACGCCTGCAGGATGGTGATCTTGGCCCGAATACAGGTGGTACACCGATCGGGTCAATGACGATGCCTTCCCACTTCAGCGTCGTCGCGACTCGACGGCTGGGGCGGACCTGTCGGAGCAACGGTCCAATCACTGTCGGACCGGTAACGACGAAGAATCGCGCCCAGCAAACAACTCAGCCGCCACTGGAAGCCAAGTGTAAAGTGCGTTGCAATCGTCGCCCCCAGGAAAGTGATCAAATACCGCCAATCGTGCATAGCCGCAGTGCAGTGCTTCCCGCTTCGCGAAGCTCACCCAATTTCAGCGACAAGCCGCCCTCGAACATGATCACGGCGACGGAAAGCGAGACGAGCGGAAAAAGAAGTCGTGGGCCGGCCGATTCATCGCCACCGGTCAACTCCGCAATCAGGCTATCCGGCTTAACAAACTGCCCCAACACAACGCCGAACAGCAGCAGCAACAGGATCCCCGGGAAGATCGGTCCGCCAGGCAATCCATTGCGCTGCGAGGCCCAGTGCGGGGATGATCGCCAGATAGAGCAAGAAGTCCATGCAGGGTTTCTTCGACGAGAACGCAAGATCAGTCGGGAAGGAAGCTAACTTCGCCGGAGCTATTTGTCACCAAGCCTGAGATATCGCTGAAAGAATTTACTGGCTGCTTCAACCGTCAATTCACGATCG
This sequence comes from uncultured beta proteobacterium, assembly GCA_963784505.1. GTDB lineage: Bacteria > Pseudomonadota > Gammaproteobacteria > Burkholderiales > Gallionellaceae > Gallionella. Next base: position 43,217 of record CAWASY010000009.1, read on the forward strand.
GCACCACCCCATCCGTGACCGGCGTCAATCAGAAACTCGACCCGCCCCGGCACGTCCGCCTCGGTCATTGCCGTGACCATTTTGATCGCCTGCGAATAGGGAACCGACACATCCTCGGTGCCTTGGAATAGCAGCATCGGGGCATCTCCTTGACCTGATGTAAGTCAGCGGAGAGGCATCGCGAAACGCTTGCAGGTTCTCTTCCTTTGGCCCTCCGATCAGGGCGTTTACCAGCGGAATACTTGGCTCGGGGATGTCATCGGCGGCGAGTTCGGTCGGTCCAAAAAAAAAAGAAACCACCGCCTGGATCTTGCTTGGCTGGTCTGGCCAGCCGCCTTCGCCTTCGAGTCCATCACCAGGATCCATCGCACCGAGCATCATCGACAGATGTGCTCCGGCCGAGAATCCGATTGTGCCGATTCGATGTGGATCAATCCCGTACTTGTCAGCATGAGCCCGCAGGTAACGAACAGCACATTTGACGTCTTCGACTTGCGCGGGGAAACGGTACCGGGGACAAAATCGATATTGAATCGTTGCGGAAACGAATCCTTGTTTGGCGAATAACCGGATTTCGTTCGCGTGCATACTTTTGTCCCCTTGTCGCCAGGCACCACCGTGGATGACAACGATACAGGCGGGAGCCGTCAGATTCTTTGGGCGAGCAAGATCCAAATGGAGGTCAACGTCGCCGCCTTTGCCATAGACGACATCCGACAACACATCGATCTCGTCCTGAGCTTGAACCTGACCAGCGGACAAACAGACCACCGCAACGCCAATACAAATCGACAGCTTCACCGGATTCTCTCCCAACCACGCCTAATATCCGACCGACACGGGCGTATTCTAGCGAATTGAAGCCGGTGCGGCGGAGTTTGCCGAGCGCACTTCGCGGAGAGTCCATGAATTAATAGTAGCCATCACGCTCCGCCGTGATGAGAGCCCGACCGGGCGATCATCCACTTCGATTGAAGCTGATCGTAGCGAACACGTAGCTATGTCAACTCTACGACATGGATCTTTACGGAAGAGAATCCAGATTGTCGGGGCTATCATCACGGCGGAGCGTGATGGCCACTCTGCGTGCCGCTATTGAGGGCGAACGTAGACAGGAACGTAAATTCGACGCGGCGTGTACCGGCTGCTCATCATTGGAATGGAGTTCCAATTTGGACGCAGTGGTTCGTGTCCCATCCAAGGTTGTACTCCAGCCGAGCGACTCGTTGGTTGGAACGACGAATACGCACGGGCTTGGCGAAGCTCGGCGACCGACATTTGCGATCTTGCGCACATCTGATTTCCTGATTACCGGCGTGCTGACTTCCGGTTTGCGATCTGCCGTAGCAGGCTCTGGCAGCGAATCAAACAGATGGACGAGATCATTCGATTCGTCATCGACTGGAAACAGGTCTTGTGCGAAGGCGGATGTACCGCAAAAAACTCCGCCCGAGAGCAAAGTGGTCGAAACCGGCAGTCAAGAACAAGCGGCGAACATTCATGAAACTTCACACAGCCAGTGGTGGGACGGAACTCGGAACCATCAAGGCTGGAATCGGCCAGTTGCCTCGCCGGGCTGCACGGCGACCCCCTTTTGCCGACCAGGTTGGCGCCCATCGGTAGCGAAGCTGCCGGTTATTTCGGTCATGCTCGCATTTTTGTGGGCGACACGCCGTGGCAGGTTGCCAGAACAATCCCCGCCACGGCGTGTCGGGCCCACAAAAAACGCACGCCCAATAGAGCGTGCGTCGTGTTTACCAAACAGTCGCTCGGTCAAGCGACAGGCTTCTTCATGAACTCCGTCGCCATTTCAATGCTGCTACCGTCTGGTGTTGCATCACTGGCGATATCGAACCACTCTTCTTTGAACTCCAGGTATCCGCCTTTGCCTTCAGCCGCATTCTTCAAGGCGACATTCGTGCCAAGCGCAATCACCGCGTCACCCATCGCGACTTCGGGATAGCATCGCGGACGATTCTCATTGCTCGGGTTGCGAATGCAGTACGCCCAGTGCTCGATCTCTTCGCGATAACCGCGGCTTACCGGTCCGGAATCGGCAGCCTTGGCAACCGGCAGAGAAATCACCACTGGCGCTGGTATCCAACACGTAGCCGCCTTCCTGTTTCGCAACGCCCACTTTGCTACTGGTGTCACTATCGCGATACAGCAGTACGTCGGTCTCTTTATCCAGGATCAGCGTACCCTTGCTTCCCAGCACGACTTCACCCCAACCGCCAAAGCCGTTGCCGTTGATGGACGAGTAGGTGACCACGACCTTCTTGTTCGGATCGGCCTCGTATCCAGGAACCGGGCCGGTCCGCTGCCAAGTGGCCCCTTTTTGACACTGGCGGGATAGTTTCGGCCGGATCGTAGTACCCGACGTCAAATGTTTTGGAATACTCAGGTCCGGGGAATTCGAACATGCAGTAGACGTGATCTTCAGCATCACGGTCCAAGGGCATGATGTGTCGTCCACCCACCGCATGCACGCTGAGCGGATGAACTTTCTTTTTGTCATCGCGAAGCGAACTGAGAAAGATGCTGACGGCGTCCAATCGGTGGCTGCCCAGTTCAGCCATCAAGCCGGCACCGGTGCGATTGAACAATCGCCAGCGATGCAGCTCTTCCATGGCGGAAAAGATTCTGTCGCCACTGGTAAAATCTTCGTAGCCAAATTGTTTCGGATCAACTTCCTTATCGGTGTTCCCATGCGAGCAACTGTGCGAGTTCGGCTTAAGCTTTACAATCTCGTTGGGATTGGTAGCTGACTTGAGTTTTCCTTTTCGATTGTTGATGTCAGCGACGATCTGTCCATCGGCCCCGCCCGGAATCGGCATTTTCCATGAATCGCCGCCAGGCAGGTTGCTACGATGCCACTCGCGAATGTGATGCAGCTGTCCGAGCAACCCCAGCGAATCAAGTTGATCGCGTCGTCATACTTGACGTTGTAGTGGCGTTGATGGCCGGTCGCCAAATGCAGCGGGTTCCCAGCCGGATCTTGGAACTCGTCAGCCATCCGTGACATCACCTTACACTGAGCGATGTCGTGAGCCATCAGTTTTTCGGTCAACACGTGAAGACCGCGTTTCATGGCGTGGGCCGCAACGGGAGCATGTAACCAAAGCGGCAATGCGATGATGACCGCTTCAATGTCGGGATCGTCCAGGCAAG
>CAWASY010000010.1:0-8109 GCA_963784505.1 uncultured beta proteobacterium
CCAAGCGCAACAGCTCATCCAAACTGATCGGACAGGCCAAAGCGCGTGGCGAAGATACCACGGTCATCATGGCGGAAGTTGCGCTGGTGGGTGAAGAACTCAAACAGCTGGAAGTTCAGCTAATTGAGTTGCAATGTGCGTTGCAGCAACTGCTGGAAGGGTTACCGAATCTGCCGCATGACAGTTTGCCGGTCGGAAAATCGGAGGCGGACAATCTCGAAGTGCGTCGTGTTGGCGCGATGCCGGTGTTTGATTTTGCAGTGAAGGATCATGTCGAACTAGGCGAAGGGATCAAAGGACTAGATTTCGAGACCGCTGCCAAGATCGCCGGTGCGCGATTTTCGGTATTGAAGGGCGGGTTGGCAAGGTTGCACCGGGCGCTGGCGCAATTTATGCTCGATACGCACACGGATCATCACGGCTACGCCGAGGTCTATGTGCCCTATCTGGTCAACGCAGATTCGATGCGTGGCACGGGACAGCTGCCCAAGTTTGAGGAAGATTTGTTCCGTGTGCCGCGTCAGATGGGCGAATCGGGCGAGCAGAATTTCTATTTGATCCCGACCGCTGAAGTGCCGGTGACCAATATGGTGAGGGACGAAATTATAGCGGTTGAACAGTTGCCGCTTAAATACGTGGCACATACGCCGTGTTTTCGCTCGGAGGCAGGTTCTGCCGGACGCGATACGCGCGGTCTGATACGCCAGCATCAGTTCGACAAGGTGGAGTTGGTGCAGATCGTGCATCCTGACGAATCTTATAATGCGCTGGAACAGCTGCTGGGACATGCCGAGACGATACTGCAGAAGTTGGGCTTGCACTATCGCGTGGTCAAACTGTGCACAGGTGATATCGGCTTCTCCGCCGCGATGACTTACGACATCGAAGTATGGTTGCCAGCACAAAATACCTACCGCGAGATTTCTTCGTGCAGCAACTTCGAGGCATTCCAGGCGCGTCGATTGCAGGCGCGTTTCAAGGTAGGTACAGGTAAACCGGAATTGCTGCACACGCTGAACGGTTCCGGCCTGGCTGTAGGCCGTACCCTGGTCGCCGTCCTGGAGAATAATCAACTTGAAGATGGAAGTATCAATATACCGGAAGTGCTACGCCCTTACATGGGCGGTTTGACAAAACTATCTGCTTTCTGATGGTTTCAGCAACACAAAAGGCGAATACAGGCTTCGCGCTAAAACACTGACAGCATCAATGTGACAGGGAATAGATTGAGGTGACCCAGTCCTGTCCGTTTTGCTGTTTTGATTTGCCAGGTGCATGCAGTAAAAAGTCCATCTTTTTTGTTTTTCCCGATAGCTGATATTCCACTGAGGATGGTGTGGGGTTTTCTGCTGAAAGTCTTGAAAGCATGTCGTAGTAGGCGCGTATGTTCTCGACAAAAATTACCGCTTCCCCGCCGCGCGCATAGCCGTATCTAAGACTCTGGAAATAGGCGGGATCTTTCAAAAATGGCATCCATTTTTTGACCGCAATCCATGTGTCGGGGTTGCCGCCCTTGCGCTGAGTCAGAACACGGGCATCCTCCAGATGCCCCTGTCCTTGATTGTAGGCTGACAGTGCAAGCCAGGTTCGCTCGGGTTCTTCGATACGATCGGGCAGTGTGTTTTTCATGAGTTCCAGATATTTGGCGCCAGCCATGATGCTTTCGCGCGCATCCAGTCTGTTTGATACGCCCATGCGATCAGCGGTCGCTTCAGTTAACATCATCATGCCACGCACATTGGTGAATGAGGTTGCCAGTGGATCCCAGCGTGATTCCTGATAGGCGATGGCGGCGATTAGCCGCCAGTCCTCGTTTACTGCCCTGCCTGCCTGCTCGAAGAGGGTGCGGAACTTCGGCAGGGTCTGGCTTGCTTCCTTGATGAATCCGGCAGCATCAAGCGGCGCCAGTCGGTCATTATGGCCATAGTAGCGATCCAGCAATTTGTTCAATTCGCCATTTTTCTCTATGCCTGCAAAGAACTGTTCAGCTGATGCGATCAGGTCATTGTCGGCATCGGACGGGAATGCCCAGGCAAGTTTCGAGGGTTTACCAATATCGAATGCAACGGCCAGATTAAGATAAAAATTGTTGATCTGTTCGATCTGTTCATGATTGGCAATGGTGTAGTCAAGTTTGTCCTGTGCTACTTCCTTGAGCAGTTCTTCAACTGTTTGATTGGCCCGTGATTCCCATGTCAGTCCCGGTAGAGTTTGACGCAGTTCAATCAGCGTTCTTTCATGGTTGGAGCCTGCCGTCACAGCAATACGTTTTCCGACGAGATCACTTAATTTATGCGGTGTCGGTTTGTTCTGATTGAAGGCGACTTGCTCGTGTACCGTCAGGTAGGCAGGCCCCAATAACAGGCCGCTGTTTTTTTGATCCAGCCTGAAACCCGAAGCCGATAAATGCGCTTTGTGGCTACGCAATATGCCTTCAATTTGGTCGGCCGGTGCGACAATTATTCTAATCGGAACATAGAGATAGTTGGAAAATTTCTCGGCAAGCTGTTTTGAAAATTCAATATCTGCCAGTGTGGTATTCTCCGAAATGACCACGATCAGCTCGTCATCGCGCCAAGAAGAGATGGGTCTGTTCAGATTCGAATAGCCGAACATCAACAGCGCCACGAATATGCCGCCTTGAAGTAGCTTGATCAGGATATCGTGTCTTAACATGACAACATTCTGCACTAAATTGCCCGTTGCTGGTAGAATTCGCATCCCGGAGAGGTGGCAGAGTGGTCGAATGTACCTGACTCGAAATCAGGCGTACTGTACTCCAGTACCGAGGGTTCGAATCCCTCCCTCTCCGCCAAATAAAAAAGAGTACCCTTCAGGGTGCTCTTTTTTATTTGATGAAGTGGAGTGTGGACGAAACCTCCTGGGTTCGACCAGGCATTCGACCAATGGGAGGATGCCGCAGGCCGCACGCAGTGCGGTTCGAGCGTAGCGAAGGATGAGGGTATCGCAGATGCAATGCGATGCCAGAACAATCCCTCCCTCTCCGCCAACACAAAAGGGCACCCCAATGGGTGCCTTTGCGTTTGGCAAAAGAATACGATGATAACTCTCGGGTTCGACCAGGCAATCGAAGTGTGTGGACATTCAAGAATTCATCTGGAATGACAATTGTATGGGGTGTGGTACTTTATGTGCATCGAGATGATAAATAAACAGGTCAGCACGTAATGCTGAAAAATAGGCAATCGATTTGCGCGAAAGATTTTCTCAGACCGCGTTTTGTAACAATAGTTCGCTAGTTTTGACATAAATCAAGCGCATCCGTAATGGCTAGGATATGATGCGGCGGTGCGATTGAGGGTAAAGTCCGATTAGAATAGACGGGAATGTGCGACGTTTTGTCGCATTTTCCCTTTACTTGAACCGTGTGCTTGTGCCATCATTGCGCAGCTTTTTTAAGCTGTACGAAGAGGTGGGTTATTTACTCGGCAGTGGCGAAGAAAATAACGCACCATTTTTAAATTTGCTCTTGGGAGGAGATACTGTGGAAGCTACTCAAGCGACACCAGTGAAATACGACATGGATGTTGTCAGATGGTTCACCATCGCGGCAATTATTTATGCGGTAGTAGGTACGTTTATCGGTGTGTATGTTGCATCGGAATTGGCGTTCCCGTTTTTGAACTTTGACATTCCTGAAATTACTTTCGGGCGTCTGCGTCCACTGCATACCAATGCGGTGATTTTTGCGTTTGGTGGCTGTGTATTGATGGCAACCGGTTTTTACATCGTACAACGTACGGGTGCAACCAAGTTGTGGAGCAATACCATGGCATGGTTTACCTTCTGGGGTTGGAATCTGATCATTATCTGCGCTGTGATTACCCTGCCATTGGGTTTGTCTCAAGGTAAGGAATACGCAGAGTTGCCATGGTGGGTTGATATCATGATTGCGGTAGTCTGGCTGTCCTATGGTCTGAACTACATCATGACCATCAGCATCCGCAAGACATCGCATATCTATGTATCCAACTGGTTTACACTGGGTATGATCGTCATGATCACTTATCTGCATGTGGTAAACAGCTTGGCAATTCCAGTGGATTGGGCAACTTCGTACTCAATCTTCACCGGCGTTCAGGATGCGATGATTCAATGGTGGTGGGGTCATAATGCGGTTGGTTTCTACCTGACAGGTGGCTTCCTTGGCATCATGTACTACTTCATTCCAAAGCAATCCGGTCGTCCCGTGTTCTCGTATCGTCTGTCTGTTCTGCACTTCTGGACATTGACTTTCGGCTACGTATGGCTGGGTGCTCACCATCTGCAATACACCGCATTGCCTGATTGGACTGGTTCATTGGGTGCTGCGATTTCTCTGGCGATGATTATCCCTTCATGGGGTGGTGCGATGAACGGTATGATGACGCTGTCCGGTGCATGGGACAAGCTGCGTACCGACTACATTCTGCGCTTCCTGGTGACAGCGATGGCTTTCTACGCGATGTCTACCTTCGACGGCCCGGTTATGGCGATCAAGTCTGTAAACGCATTGTCTCACTACACCGACTGGACAGTTGGTCACGTGCATGCGGGTGCGTTGGGCTGGATGGCGATGATCTCCTTCGGTGCGCTGTACCACATGGTTAAGAAATTGTGGAATACCGAAATGTATTCTGACAGTCTGGTTAACGTTCACTTCTGGGTTGCCTTGATCGGTGCGGTTACTTACATCGTTGCGATGTGGGTGTCCGGTATCATGCAGGGTCTGATGTGGCGTGATTATGATGAGTACGGTACATTGACCTATACCTTTGTGGAATCTGTGTCTGCTATGCATCCGTACTACGTGATGCGTGCTGTAGGCGGCGCGATCTTCAATCTGGGTGCGTGGATCATGCTGTTCAACGTGGTTATGACTATTCGTCAGGCTGGCGCTGTTCGTGGCGTAAACGCTGTCGCAGCTAAAGCATAAGGGGAGAAAAACATGTCAGATCACGATAAAATTTATTCAACCAAGTTTCAGGACAAAATCGAACGCAGCACGATTCTGTTGTTTGTCCTGACCGCAATCGCAGTTGCGATTGGTGGTATTGTTGAAATTGTGCCTTTGTTCTACCTGCCAAACACGGCGATGTGCCAGAACGATCCTACCTGTAACGGTACGCAGCACAAGGATCTTCAGGGTAACGTCATTCCTATGGACAAGATCATCTGGAATCCTGCTACTTCAGAGCATAAAACGCTCGATGAGTGGGTTCCTGGTGATGGCGTGCGTCCATACAAGCCGCTGGAATTGGCTGGGCGTTATGTTTACATTCGCGAAGGCTGCTTTTTGTGCCATTCGCAGATGATCCGTCCGTTCCGCGATGAAAAAGATCGTTATGGTCACTATTCAATCGCTGAAGAGTCCATGTACGACCATACCTATCAGTGGGGTTCCAAGCGTACCGGTCCTGATCTGGCCCGTGTAGGTGGTAAGTACTCCGATGAATGGCATCGCAAGCATTTGAAGTATCCACGCGATGTGGTTCCTGAGTCGGTTATGCCTAACTTCTTCTTCCTGGATAAAAATCCGATTGATACAGTTAAGTTGACCAAGACCATGGAAGTCATGACCAAAATGCCATTTAACCCTGTACCCAAGACCATCTACACAGATAAGGTCATCGCTGGTGCTGCAGATGAAGTTAAGGGCAAGACGGAAATGGACGCAGTGATCGCATTCTTGCAGTCTCTGGGTAATCAGGTAAAGTTTGAGGAAGGTGTCAACTACCGTGACTAAACTGATGAACTACCTCCACACAGACTGGGCTGCGATGAGCAGTAACGATTGGCAAGGCGTTCTATTTACCGTCGGTGCTTTCGTGGCAATGATAGTGGTCTATGTGATGGTGTTCAATCCCAGGAACAAGGCTGCATTCGACTCGCAGAGCGATATGGCTCTGCGGGAAGAAGGCGAAAACAACAATTCAGGAGAGAAAAAATGAGTGATGATCACAACTCCGCTGGTGGTGTACCTACCACGGGACATTTATGGGATGATGATTTGGCGGACTACACCAATCAGCCGCCAAAGTGGTGGATGCTTGGTCTGACTGCCAGTGCAATTTGGGTGGTGGTTTACTGGACGATGTATCCGGCTATTCCTGTCGCAATTAGTGGTAAATACTTCCACGGCTTCGGTTTGCCAGGACTGAGCGTGCATATGCCAGGAACTGACGCGGCTGACGACAACAAGTGGACTGCTATCAAGGAATTGAAGCAGGATCAGGCGGTACTTGATGCCGTTCGTCAACCATACGAAGACAAGATCAAGGTGATGACACCGGCTGCCATTCTGGCCGATGCAGATCTGTCCGAATATGTAACACGTTCAGGTAAAGTGCTGTTTGCGGATAACTGCGCTGCCTGTCATGGTCAGAACGGTGTGGGTACAAACCAGGCTAGTGCCAAGTTTGCTGCACGCGAACGTGGTCTGATGGCGCCGATCCTGCTTGACGATGACTGGTTGTATGGCGGTAAGATTGACGACATTCACACCACGATTGCAGGTGGTCGTCAGGGCATGATGGTTGCACATAAGGACAGCTTGTCTGCGCAGCAAATCGACGACGTGGCTCACTACGTTAAGGCGATGAGCGATGAAGGCAAAGACAAGGCTGATGCAGATACAGCAGTTGCAGCAGGCAAGAAAGTATTTGCCGAAAGCGATTGTACTGCTTGCCACGGTGCGGATGCTAAAGGTATGACTGCAATGGGTTCGGCAAATCTGACAGACAAGATCTGGCGCTTTGACGGTTCCATCGAAGGCATCAAGCAGACCATCACTTATGGTGTGAACTCGGGTGATCCTGAAACACGTGTTGCGATCATGCCACAATGGCTGAAGCTGGATGACAAGGGTCATAACATCGGTAAGCTCGATGAAACTGCTATCAAGAAACTGGCAGTTTATGTGTACAAGTTCGGTGGCGGTCAGAAGGAAGAAGCTGCTCCTGCAGCAGCAGCCGCACCAGCTGCTGACGCTGCTTCTGCAGTTGAAGCAGCACCGGCTGCCAAGTAAATGTCCATTTATCTGCACAGCTAATCACTGTGCAGATTTTAGAAAGGGAAATCGAAATGTCACATGACTACGTATATTGGGCTTTGATGATCGCTACAGCAGGTGCTTTTGCTGCGGTAATTGCAGCAATGGTTTTCCTGTTTATCAAGGCAAGTAATTCAAAGAGCGGCGACAAGTAATACAGTAGCTGTTCATAAGGGGGGGGCTTGCAACTCAACCCCGAAACCAACGCACTGACCTGCGCGCCGAGCTGGATGACATCAGGGGCATCGTTGGCGCGAGCACAGCGTCACGTTCTGCCGTCGCTGTCGGTCGAGTGGCGGCGATGGAATGGCGCCAACGCCAAGCCCATGGCCCAGGTTGAGTTCGCCACCTTCATCGAAGACAACCTGTCCGACATCACTGCGCCTGAAGGCACGCCCAGCGGTGCAGACATGCTCAAGATGGCGCTTGAGTTTGAAGCCCGCGAAGACCAGCGGCTCAAAAGTCACGCCCGGCTGATGAATGGCGGAATTCAACTCGAATACGTCAGCGACGACGACGCCGCCACCGTCACACGCATGCAGCTGTTCGACCGGTTCGAGATCGGCGTCCGGTGTTCTGGGGCGGCGAGCGCTGGAGCGTGGACGCCCGCCTGCGCTACCGCGCCCGCGAAGGCAAGGTTGTGTTCTGGTTTGAACTCATCCGCCCCGACCGCGTGCACGAAGCCGCCGCACGGGCGCTCATTCAGCAGCTGCATGACCAACTGGACGCCGGAGAAGGCTACCCGACCGTCCCCGTGCTCTTTGGGCAACTCTGATCGATCGATCGCGCCGGCTTGGCAAAACCAAGTCGGCCCACATGGAGCGCTGTCATGCCAACCTTCACCACCCCCGACCTGCCCTGCCACCCCTTCGTGCTGGGCGTTGACCCGGCCAACTGTGCAGCGCTGAACAAGCAAGGCCAGCGCATTGCTGCCCGGGCGGTCATTGCCGACATTGAAAGCGAAGGCTACCCCGTCGAGCTGGACGGCCTCACCTGGTACGACGTGCGGGCTATGCAAGACATCCAGCGTATGCCCAACGAAGTGGGTAAGACGATGC
>CAWASY010000011.1:0-12131 GCA_963784505.1 uncultured beta proteobacterium
CGCATTGAGGCAAACAAGATAGAAATACAGTATGACTTGATACAGGTTACCACTGAGCAGATCGCAGACAAGCTAAGCTATATCGGTTCCGAGCTCGGCGGAGACTGGGTAGATCGTCTCAAACTGGCCTTTATCAATTATTTGGAAGAATGCGAGGTTGGTAGTCTTGAGGTTGCAAATAAAAAGGGTTGTCACTAATTGCCTAAAGCAGCGGCCACGAACCTCAGGCTGACGGACTCATTCAGATGCGCCACAACAGATAGAAACCAAGCAAGATAAGCAGGCTACCCACATTCACACAACATCGAAATAACTTCTGCTATCTAATCAGACGTTCAAAAATATCTAAACAGCAGGTGGCGCTATTACACCATTTTCGGTGGCGGAATTGCGGGCATTATGGGTGGAGTATTTGAAGCATTTCAGGTGGCGGGTTTGCGAGCATTATAGGTGGCGGTTTTCACCAGAATACGCATCTGCCGTGCACTGGATATTTCACTTGCCGACGTGAAGCGGTTGTTGGATTTTGTCGCACATCCGAATGCTGACTGCGAAGGCATTGACCTTTTAATAGAGGCGCAACTGGATCGGGTAAGGGCGCGACTGAAGAGTATGCAGGCACTTGAACAGCAACTTGTTGCTTTGCGTGGCCGGTGCGGTGAAAGACACTCGGCGGGAGAATGCGGCATCCTCCATGAGCTGGTTGCCGCAGCACATGGCGAAGCCTGCGCCTGTCATTCAACACAACAGGCCGATCTTCCACCTTGCTAACGGAATAAGCAGATACCCACATACCAGTGTACGTTGCATAATGCACCCAATTTACCGATTGCGAGAATATTGCTGTGGCTTGGTTAATTATCAAATACTCCCTGACGGCGGCCATCATTGTGCTGGTGTCGGAATTTGCCAAGCGTAGTGACAAGCTGGGCGCGTTCATTGCCGCACTTCCGATGGTCACATTGCTGGCACTAATCTGGCTTCATCTTGAAAATCAGCCGGAAGCTAAAATCGCCAATCATGCTTGGTACACATTTTGGTATGTCGTGCCTACGTTGCCGATGTTCCTGATTTTTCCGTTGCTGTTACCCCAGATAGGATTTTGGCCGAGCTTGCCGGTATGTGTTGTATTCACTGTTATTTGTTTTGGGCTATTCGGCTTGTTGCTGCGTCGCTTTGGGATAGAGTTGCTCTAACGTTGTTGCCACGGACTAATTGATATGGAGATGGATAATGAAACTCGGCATTGTGATCTACTCGAATGATCCCGAAACTGTCTGGAACGCATTCCGATTGGGTGTGTTTTCTTTGAAACAAGGTGATGCAGTTTCAGTATTTTTGTTGGGCAAAGGTGTGGAATCTGAATCGTTAGGCACTGAAAAATTTGATGTCATGGGTCAGATGCGAGATTTTGCTGAGATTGGTGGTGTAATTTTGGCGTGTGGTACTTGCCTGAAATTACGCCAGTCAGAGGCTTCTGATATTTGCCCTATGTCCACCATGCAGGATTTGCATGCACTGATCCGTAGATTCGGACAAAGTACTGAGCTTTTAAGGAGGTTACACATGGACAGCAAGCAACATTGGGAACAGGTTTATGCGACCAAGTCATCTGATTCGGTTAGCTGGTTTCAGGAACATGCCGATCAATCTCTTCGGTTGATTCACGAATACAGGACTGGGTAAAGACGCCGCAATTATCGACGTTGGTGGCGGAGCATCTACACTGGTTGATGATCTTGCTGCAGAAGGTTTCAGCGACTTGACCGTACTTGATCTGTCTGGGGCTGCGCTCGGCGTTGCCAAGCAGCGTTTGGGTAAACTTGCAGATGCTGTGCACTGGGTAGAAGGCGATATTACTTGTGCTGAATTCCCCACACACCGCTTCGATATTTGGCATGATCGTGCGGTATTTCATTTTCTGACTGATCCTACTGACCGCCAAGCTTATGTCGAGCGGGTGATGCGTTCGGTTCGTCCCGGCGGTCATGTGATCGTTGCAACTTTTGCAGAGGATGGTCCGGAGAAATGCAGTGGTCTTCCCGTGATGCGATACCAACCTGAAAGTCTGCACGCGGAATTTGGTGATGCTTTCCTGCTGATCGCACACGAGAAGGAGGTGCATCACACCCCGTTTGGCACAGATCAGCAGTTTGTTTATTGTTATTGCCGCAAAGGGAATAGTTAACGCATTAAGTTTGATCGCGACCATCTCTTATGTTGCGTTTGGAGATGCTCTCCCCGCTGAATTGTCCACCAGAAAGCTGCCATTCGCGAACGATGTGCGTGTCTCGATAGGAGGCGTTCACGTCCATCCGGTTTCAGGCAGCCAATTTGGTTGATGTAGGGCTGTTTTCTGTACGCATCTTTGCTGGTGTAAAATTCTGAAAAATCATGCCGACCTATAAAAATGACACGCTCCGAATTGATTCAACGCCTTGCCGACTTACACCCACAGCTCAAAATTAGCGATGCCGAACGGGCGGTCAAGGTCATTTTGGAGGCATTGTCGAACGCCCTCTCTCAAGGTGGTCGCGCTGAAATCCGTGGTTTTGGTAGCTTTGGCCTAAACTATAGACTTCCTCGCCAGGGGCGATGCCTGCCATCCTTGACAAGCCGGAGGGAAAACGTGGCAAAATGGCCAGGTCGGATGCGCATAACTTGCTGGAGCGACTACAAAAACACGATGCCTCTGTATTGCTGTTCTCGAAAGACCCGTTGGTACCGTTTACCAACAATCGCGGGGAGCGAGATTTGAGAATGAGCAAGGTCAAGCAAAAAGTGTCCGGATCTTCCGCTCAGAGATCTATGCGCATGCCTTTTGCCGCATCACGAGTTACCTGCAAACCATGGCTTATAAGGGCGTGAATCCCATGATCGCCATCCAGATGGCTTTGGCCGGAGAAATAGGGAGCGAGTAGTTAAGAAAAATCAAAAACAGAAGTAATGCTATATCCACTAAATATTCGCACATTGCCGTCAGGCACGCGAACCAGGATTGAAAAGAGGAGTGCCATTCTATCATTTTCAATGAAACTACCGAAATGATGGCAGTACCAGCAAAGTTAGATTAGACTCCTCACACATCATGAGTAGCCTGTATACCTATATCCTGCGTTTGCTGCTTGTCGTGCTAATCAGCACCTTCATGTCGCCAAGTTTCGCCTGGCAGATGATAGACAGCCACAACGAAACGACAATCGCATCGTTAGCGGGGAATGATGATCACCATCATCATGAGGATGATTTGTACCATCACCACCATCATGACGAGGATGGCGACGGTGATGACGATACCGCACACAGTCAAATTGGCCATTTACTGAGTCACCTGCCTGCGGTCATGCACAACATTGTCTTGCTGGCTACACCTCAAACAAATTCGACTACATTCCCGGTTTTACTCCACGTCTTTACCTTCACCGCAACTGATCCCCCCTTCAAGCCTCCCCGCGACTTCCTTTTCGTCTGATCATGTCTTGGATCCGCAGGTGTCATACCTGCGGCGTGTCGTATTTGGCTGAAAGGGAAACACCATGTCGAGAGAATCCGCTCGAACTTGCGGGGCGTTATTGCCACCCCAAGTTCGTCGATCCCTATGCTTCGTCACATTTGTGACGTTGACACTATCAACCCTACATTTGGGGACGGTTCAGGCCAATACCCTGACAGAAATGCCTGCATTGACTGAGCACGAGGCGATTGCTGGCGCATTGTCTCGCCCTGCCTGGGTGGATGCCGAAACGGGGCGAGTTGCCGTGGCCGAAAGCATTGTGACCGAAACAGGTCTGATGCCCAATCCGGTACTCTCAATCAGTCGTGACCGTCTCGGCATGGCCGGTGGCGACATTGCCGAGCGCTCTGTGCAAATTTCGCAGACCCTTGATCTCTCCGGGCGGCGTTCGCTGAAACTGGAGGCCGCCACCCAGCGCCTGAATGCCGAAAAACTTGACGGTCGAATCAGACGACTCTCCCTCATCGCAGAAGTGCGCCGGACCTTTGCCGAAGCACTGTATCGGAATCAAATACAGTCGGCAATTGGACTATGGCTTGCACGAATCGAAAATGCATCCCGGGTGACCGCGCAACTTGCCAAGGCAGGAGAGGCGTCCGGTTACGATCGCCGCCGCATTCAGCGCGAAGCACAGACCACTCGGGCACGTCTGTCCGTGGCACAGGCGGATGCGGCACGCAGTCGTGAGGCGCTTGCCGAACTGACAGGCAAGAAACCGGATGAAATTATTTATCTGCTCGGCAATTTGCTTCCCGATGTCACTCCCTCACTCGATGCCATGCAAGCAAGATTGCGCGAACGTCCCGATCTGGAAAGCCAGCTTGCACAAACAGAAGCCTTTGAACGGGAGCGTCAGGCGGCTCAGCGCGGCTGGATTCCCGATCTGACGGTCGGTATTGGACAAAAAACACTGGAAGAGCCGACTCGCCGTGGTAGCGGCGCGATCATTGGCGTGTCGTTTGCCATTCCCTTGTTCGATCGCAGTCAGGCAGCACAGCAACGCAGCCTGGCCAAAGCGCAGATAGTCCGCTCCGAGCAGATTTTGGCGCTGAACAAGGCGCAAGCGCAGTTGCGCGGTGCATGGCGCCAGGCAGATGAACTACGCAACGCGGTATTGGCTTATCGCCATGAGGTGTTGAACGGCACTCAAAATTTGTCCGAGATTGCGGAAGCAGCCTATCGTTCAGGTGAAACCGGATTGCTTGAACTGCTCGACGCTTACCGCACCGAATTGGATTTTTCGACCACCGAACTCGATCTGGCCTTGCGCGCTCGCCTCGCCCACATTGATCTTGAAACCCTGTCAGGAGTGTCATCCTATGAATAAGCTCAATCTGTTTTTTATGCTGCTGGCTACATTGGCGCTCACCGCCTGCTCGCCAAAGGCAGATCACGACTCGGCCAAGGCGGACACGCACGCCGTGCATGATCACGCTGCCAGCGGGATGGCCATTACCCATTACACCGACACCACCGAACTATTCGTCGAATTTCGGAAGCTGGTAAAAGGGGAAGAAACCTCCTTCGCTGCGCACACCACGCTGATTGTTCCGGCAGGCTTCCAGGCTGTGACGGAAGGGAAAATGACTGTCGTGTTATCCGGAGGCGGTCAACCGGAAGAGCGCGCGGAAGGCGGCGTGAGCGCGTCGCCTGGCATTTTTCGCATCGTTATGACGCCGAAAGTCACCGGAAAGCGTCATCTGGTTTTTCAGTTGAGCAGCGCAAAAGCCACCGTCACGCATGATCTGGGCGAGGTGGAAATCTACCCTGATCGCAAAACGGCGGATGCTGCGTCTCACGAGGAAGGCGGCGAGGCCGGTATCAGCTTCAGCAAGGAACAGCAGTGGAAAATACCCTTCGCAAACACGCCGGTGTCTGAACATGAGCTGCGCGAATCTCTGACTGCATCAGCCACGCTGCGCCCGCGTGCGGGAGGTGAAGCGATCATTGCCGCGCCTGCTGCCGGATTGTTGCGTGCAGGATCGGCGGGATTTCCGCAGATCGGCATGACGGTCAAAGCCGGTCAGGTATTGGCTTACTTCGTGCCCAGACTGGGTGGTGAAACCGATGCTGCAACGCTGGAACTTGCAGTCAAACGCACCCGCATCGAAGCCGAAGAAGCAGCTCATGCACTTGCCCGCTTGGAAGAATTGTTCAAGGCCGAGGCTATCCCCGAGAAAAGATTGCGGGAGGCGCGTACACGTGAACGGCTGGCTGCTGCTGAACTGGAAGCGGCGCAACACCGTTCAAACACTTATTCAGGCGGCAGCGGTGGTGTTCCTCTCAAGTCGCCGATTAACGGTACGGTGGTGGCAGTGGGTACCGGGGCCGGCGCGGCAGTGGCAGACGGACAGACGCTGATCCATGTCGCCGATCTTGGTCGGCTGTGGCTGGAAGTGCGCATACCCGAAAGCGAGCTGGGCAGATTCACGCAACCTTCCGGCGCATTCTTCCGTCTGGAGGGTGAAGACAGTGCGCGTGTCTTGGAGGTGGGTCGCAACGCTCGTCTGGTTGCTTACGGTGGTCTGGTGGACAAGGATAGCCGCACCGTATCGGCTATCTTTGAATTCGACAACGCTGAAGGTCGCCTGCGCGCCGGGATAAATCTGCGGGTCGGCATTTATACCGGCCACAGCGAAAAGACATTGGCTGTCCCGGCCTCCGCTATTGTCGATAACAACGGCACGCCGGTTGTCTTCGTGCAGAAAGAAGGCGAGTCCTTTGAGCGGCGTGTTGTGAATATCGGCACCAAAGATGGCGACTGGGTGGGACTGCGTTCCGGCGTGGCCCTCGGAGAGCGTGTCGTGAATATAGGTGCTTATCAGGTGCATCTTGCCGCAGTAGCTCCAGCGGCACTCGGCCACGGCCACGCACACTAAGGAGCTGAAAAATGATCGCTACCATCATCCGAAATTCCCTGGTAAACCGCCTGTTTGTACTGGTTGCAGCAGGTTTGCTGCTGTTGTGGGGTGGCTGGCAAGCCTCGCGCATCCCGGTAGATATTTTCCCCGACCTGACAGCCCCCTCTGTCGTGGTCGTGGCAGAGGCGCACGGCATGTCGCCGACCGAAGTTGAAAATCTCGTCACCTTTCCTATTGAAACCGCCGTGAATGGTTCGCCCGGTGTGCGCCGCGTGCGTTCCATTTCCAGCGTCGGATTAGCCGTGATCACGGTCGAATTTGCCTGGGGGACGGATATTTTGCAGGCGCGACAGATCGTCGCCGAGAAATTGCAGGTTGCCCGCGCCAGCTTGCCACCCGATCTGCCCCCGCCGCAGATGACACCCTCAGCCTCGGTGATGGGCGAAATCATGTTCATTGCGCTGACCTCCGAGAAGCATGGTGCGATGGAACTGAAGAGCACAGCTGACTGGGTATTGCGTCGCCGCATCCTTGCTGTTCCGGGTGTGGCCGAGGTACTCACCATCGGCGGTGAAGAGAAGCAGTATCAAGTTACGCTGGTGCCGGAACGACTAGCCAGCTACCGCGTAACCGTAGACGAAGTGCTGCGCAGTCTGCGTGCAACCAACCAGAATGCCCCTGCTGGATTTTACAAAGAAGGTGGGCAGGAATATCTGATCCAAGGCGTAGGCAGGATTCAAACTGTCGAGGACATTGGCGAGACCGTGGTGGCGATGCGCGCAGGTCAGCCGGTGCTGGTGCGACATTTGGGTGAAGTGGCAATTGGTGCGGGCATCAAACGCGGTACGGCAGCGCATAACGGCAAACCGGCTGTCATTCTGGCTATCCAGAAGCAACCGGGTGCGAACACGCTGGAGCTGACCGCGCGTCTGGAGGAGGTCTTTGCCACCTTGCAGGCCAGTCTGCCGCAAGGCATGAAGATTGAAGATCACGTCTTCCGTCAGGCAGATTTCATCGAGCGCGCCATCTCCAACTTACTGAAGGTGCTGATGGACGGCGCGATACTGGTGTTTGCCATCGTGTTTATCTTTCTGGTCTCGGCACGTGCCACGGCCATCACGCTGATTGCCTTGCCGCTGTCGTTGTTGACGGCGATCATCATCATGCACGCGATGGGTGCAACGCTCAATACCATGACGCTGGGCGGACTGGCCATCGCGCTGGGAGCGCTGGTGGATGATGCCATCATTGTGGTCGAGAACATCGTGCGCCGATTGAAAGAGAACAGCGAGCGTCTGGAGAGCGACCGGCGTTTGGCCAGCGAGATCGTATTTTCGGCAACACGCGAAATACAGGGCTCCATCGTTTTTGCCACGCTCATCATCATGCTGGTGTTTGTACCGATCTTCTTTCTGTCCGGTGTGGAGGGCCGACTTTTGGCACCGCTGGGTTTTGCCTATGTGGTGGCTTTGGCGGCATCGCTGTTGGTGGCGGTCACGGTGACACCCGTATTGGCAGTGATCTTCCTGCCGCGCTGTAAAAGCGTCATCGCGCATCAGGAACCCAGATGGCTTTCGGCAATGAAATCGGGTTATGCAAACGCACTGAGTCGTGTCGTGCTGCACTGGAAATTGATCGGGCTGTTTGCAGTTGCGGGGCTGACTGTCGCCATCATCGGCCTGGGGTTTGCCGGTCGCGCCTTTCTGCCTGATTTTAACGAAGGTAGCCTGACGGTGAATATTTCCACTTTGCCCGGCACATCACTGGAAGAATCCGACCAACTCGGACAGCGCGTGGAAACCGTTATGCTCAGTCATCCCGAAGTTGTCGCCACTGCGCGGCGAACCGGTCGCGCACCTGCCGATCCGCACGCACAGGAAGTCCACGCTTCAGAGATTGAGGCTAGCCTGAATACAAAAGGTCGCAGCAAGGAAGAATTCCTTACCGCATTACGTGCTGATTTATCTAGTATTCCGGGCTTGAACGTGATCATCGGGCAACCGATCTCGCATCGCATTGACCACATGCTTTCCGGCACGCGCGCCAATATCGCCGTCAAGATATTCGGCCCCGACCTCTACGAATTGCGGCGTATTGGTGAACTGGTGAAAACTCAGGCAAAGAGTGTGGAGGGCGCAGTGGACGTGGCACTGGAACAGCAAGCCGACATTCCTTTTGTGCTGGTGAGATTCAAACGCGATGCTATTGCACAGCATGGACTATCTATCCGAGAAGTGTCCGATGCCGTCGAAACTGCCTTTGCCGGACTGGAAGTGTCGCGGGTGATGGAAGGTCAGGCCAGCTTCAATCTGATGGTGCGCTTTGACCCTGCCGCGCGCGAATCAATCGAGGCGATTTCCAGTACGTTGATTACGACTGTGAGTGGTGCGCGCCTGCCACTCTCGGCGCTGGCCGAAGTGAGGAAAGAACGTGGCCCTAATTTGGTTAGCCGCGAAGCCGTACAGCGCAAGATCGTGGTGATGGCTAACGTTGCCGGACGCGATCTGGCTAGCGTGGTGGCAGACATCCGCAGCAAGGTGGCGGCGAACATAAAACTGCCCACGGGGTATCACATCGAGTATGGCGGGCAGTTTGAAAGTGCTGCCGAAGCCACCAGGGTGTTAAGCGTCCTGAGTGCATTGGTGCTGGTGGGTGTTTTCATTTTGCTCTATCTGGCTTTTCATTCGGCACGCGATGCTGCGCTGGTGATGGTTAACCTGCCGCTGGCGCTGATCGGCGGGGTGCTGGGTATGTTCTTATCGGGCGGAGTGCTGTCGGTCGCCACACTGATCGGCTTCATCACCCTGTTTGGTATCGCCACGCGCAATGGTGTGATGATGATCGCGCATATCCGCCACCTGAGAGAAACCGAAGCCTCGCTGAACCCGCTGGAATCTGTGGTGCGCGGTGCGACCGAACGGCTGGTGCCGATACTGATGACCGCGCTGGCGGCGGGACTTGCGCTCGTGCCACTGGCGCTTTCGGGCGGTCAGCCGGGTGCCGAGATTCAGGCTCCAATGGCTGTGGTCATACTTTGCGGGCTGATCTCTTCGACGATACTCAACATGATCGTGGTGCCTGCCTTATATCTGCGCTTTGGCGCGGTTGCGCACCACCCAAGAGCTTTTGTAAATGAAAGGGCAAGCAATGCATGTAGACAGTGAAACCGCATCGCTCCAAACAAGCACATCCAGCCTGCGGGTGCTGATGACGCACTCGCGCTGGATCGAAGTCGGGCGTATCGTTCTCACCGGCTTGGTAGCGCTGCTGTTTTGGCATCATTGGGTGGCGATACAAATCCTGTGGCTGGCCGTCGCCATCGGTTTATATCCGCTGGTCAAAACCGGCTTGATCGACCTGATACATGAACGCAAAGTCGGCACCGAGATTTTCGTTACTATCGCCACGCTGGTCGCGGTATTCGGCGGCGAGACGGTCGCCGGTGCGGTGCTGATGGTAATTATTCTCATTGCGGAATTCATCGCCGATTTAAATATGGATCGCGCCCGCGCTTCCATCAAGACCCTGATCGGTTCGGTGCCGCAGGTCGCGCTGATGCGCGGCGCAGACGGCGAGCGCACCGTGCCAATTGACCAATTGCGCTGCGGCGATGTTGTGCTGGTGCGTGCCGGCGAAAAAATTCCGGTGGACGGCAGCATCGTGGGCGGAGCTGCATCCATCGACGAAGCGCCCATCACCGGCGAAAGCATTCCCAAGGACAAGGGCATCGGCGCCAGTGTTTTTGCCGGAACGGTCGTCGCATCGGGCGCGCTCGATATCAAGACGGAAAAGGTCGGCGGCGACACCACGTTTGCCCGCATCATCGGGTTGGTGGAAAGCGCCGAAGCACATCAAGCGCCCGTGCAGAAACTCGCCGACCAAGTTGCATCGTGGCTGATACCGGTCGTTTTTGCATTTCTTATCGCGGTGTATCTGGTCACAGGTGACGTTCGCACCATCGTCACCTTGCTGATCTTTACCTCGCCTGCCGAACTGGGGCTGGCGACGCCATTGGTGATGATCGCCGCCATCGCGCGTGCCGCCCGCAACGGTATTTTAGTCAAGGGCGGCCTTTATCTGGAGTCGCTGGCCAAGGTGGATGTGATGGTCTTCGACAAGACCGGGACACTGACAGCGAACAAGCCTGTCGTCGTTCAAGTGGAAGTGCGCGACGCGCGGTTCTCCGAAATGGAACTGTTGAGTTTGGCTGCCGCCGCCGACCGCCGTTCCGCGCATCCGCTGGCCAAGGCCGTTGTGGATTATGCGGCGCTTAAACAGCTTGTTGTGCCTGAGCCGGAGCGGTATGAACAGGTACAAGGCCGGGGGGTGATCGCCACCGTTTCGGGACATGCCGTACTGCTCGGCAATGCTGCGCTGCTGCGTGAAAACGGCATAACAGATACCAGCGCAATCGAAAGCGGCGGACAAATACCGGTGCTGATGGCAATTGACGGACAATTTGCCGGGGTCATTTTTATCGCCGATTCGTTGCGTCCCGGTGCGCGTGAAGCGTTGGCGCAGTTGAAAGCGACTGGCGTCAAACGCATCGTGATGTTGACCGGCGACAATGAGGCAACCGCACGCGCGGTAGCCTCGGAATTGGGCGTGGACGAAATACGCGCCGACCTGATGCCGGAAGACAAAGTAACGGCGATTGAACAGTTACAAAAGCAGGGATATCGCGTAGCCATGATTGGCGACGGCATCAACGACGCGCCGGCATTGGCACGGGCTGATGTGGGTATTGCGATGGGCGGCGGCGGCACGCAGGCCGCGCTGGAAGCGGCAGATATTGTGCTGATGACAGATGATTTATCCAGGATCGTCAGCGCCCGTGCCATTGCCCGGCGCGCTTATCGCACGATACAGGAGAATTTATTTGTGGGCGTTGGCGTGGTTCATGTGCTGGGTATTACAGCGGCGTTGATGGGCTGGATCGGCCCTATCGAAGCCGCCATTCTGCATCTGGGGCCGGATGTTCTGGTGTTTGTGAACTCTGTCAAATTGCTGCGCGTTCGGATTGATGGCGCTTGATTGTTGGGATATGGAATTGAAAAAATGAACTGGAAGAATGGAGTTGGACATCCTGGCGTACTTGCGGCACTCGGAGCTGCCCTGTTGTTCGGTGCGGGAACACCCTTGGCCAAATGGCTGCTTGATGCCGTAAACCCGTGGTTGTTGGCGGGATTGCTATATCTTGGCTCAGGGGTTGGGCTTACGCTGTATCGCCATCTGATACGGGCATCTGCTGTTCGTCTTCCGCAGAATGAGTTGTTTTGGTTTGCCGGAGCAATTCTGGCGGGTGGTATCGTCGGGCCTGTGCTACTGATGATTGGGCTGGCCAGCATGCAAGCATCTGCCGCATCTCTCTTGCTGAATGCTGAAAGTGTATTTACCGCGCTACTGGCATGGTTTGTTTTCAGAGAAAATTTTGATGTGCGCATCGCGTTAGGCATGCTTGCTATTGTGGCTGGTGCGGTGGTGTTAAGCTGGTCGGGAGACGCACATTCAGCTGGGTTATGGCCGATGCTGGCAATTCTGGGCGCATGTCTGGCATGGGGAATAGACAACAACCTGACGCGTAAAGTATCGCTCACCGATGCCACATGGATCGCTTCGGTAAAAGGTTTGGTGTCTGGAGGGGTCAACCTGACGCTGGCCTTATGGTTGGGTGCTTCAATACCGGCACTCCCGCAACTGGCTGGCGCAATGCTGGTTGGTTTGCTGGCTTATGGCGTGAGCTTGACGCTGTTCGT
>CAWASY010000012.1:0-8409 GCA_963784505.1 uncultured beta proteobacterium
CAACAGGGAAGTCTATTCAATCGACGAATGTTTTTTGGAACTAACCGGCATGACCGCATTAACTGATCTGGCACAGCACATGCGCCAGACTGTCAGGCAATACGTGGGCATTCCGGTATGCGCCGGTATCGCATCAAGCAAGACGCTGGCCAAACTGGCCAATCATGTTGCAAAGAAAAACCCTCATCTGCATGGGGTATGCAATTTAAACGAACTTTCGACAAGCGAACTGGATGGCTTACTGGGCAGCATCGAAGTAGGCGAAGTCTGGGGAGTAGGCAGACAGACCGCCAGTCGCCTGCGTGCAATGGGCATATCCAATGTTCTGGCGCTAAAACGTTCACCGATCAAGCGCATCCGCGCCGAATTTGGCGTCGTCCTCGAACGCACAGTCGCAGAACTGGCTGGTGTCAGCTGCCTGGAACTGGATGAAATGATTCCGCCACGACAGCAGATTATCTGTTCGCGCTCGTTTGGCGCATCCGTACGCCATCTGAGCGAACTGGAACAGGCTGTAATCAGCTACACCAGCCGTGCCGCCGAGAAATTACGCCGCCAGCATTCATTGGCAACTTGCGTACAGGTATCCATCCGTACCAATCCGCACCGAACAAACGCGCCGCAATACCAGCCCGTCCTGGCCCTTGCCCTGAGTGAACCTTCCGATGACACCCGCACACTTTGCGGCGCAGCGCTAAACGGATTGCAGCGGATTTTTTGCAGCGGTTACGACTATCAGAAAGCCGGCATCATGTTATCGGGCATCATCGCCGTTGAAGACCGACCGCGCAGCCTGTTCGACGATGCCACACAACAGCAAAAATCAGCTGCACTGATGGCAACGCTGGATCAAATAAACAGGCGCATGGGTAGCGGCACGATCAAGATGCTGGGTGAAGGTATCCAAAAAAACTGGACGATGCGCAGAGGATGCGTGTCGCCGCGCTACACCACCGAACTGGCCGAACTGGCCATCGCGCATGCCCGAATGCAGGACTTGCTGCATCCGGGCTGATATGTTCCAATGCATCAATTGCCGTCCTTGCACGAATCTGTCATGTATCGGCAAATGCCAACCCGGGGCTTGCGCATAAGCTGTTGATATCATGAAAAAGTTACTTGACACCCTGCTTGCCGGCAAACCTGCCTGGTTCATCAATCTGGCAGGGTTACTGCTGCTTGTCCTGATCGGTATTGTCGATTATCTGACCGGCTACGAAATATCAACCTTCATCTTTTTCGCCATCCCTATCGCACTGGTCAGCTGGTATGGCGGCAATAAATGTGGGTATACCAGCGCCCTGCTATCCATTTTAATCTGGGCCTATGTGGACAAGATCAACGGCCATCTCTACACTGCCGCGTTCATTTTTTACTGGAATGGCGCAGTGCGACTGGCATTTTTCCTGCTAGTAGCCTACTGGATGTCCCTTCTTAACTTTCAGCTGATAAAATTAAACCAGCTGGCCAGCGTGGACGCACTGACCGGATGCCTGAATAAATTCGCCTTCCATCAAAAATGCGACAACCTGTTGTTGCTCTCCCAGCGTTTTAAACAACCCATCTCGCTGGGCTTCATCGATCTGGACAATTTCAAGCAGGTCAACGACACCAAGGGTCATTCCACAGGAGATTTCGTCCTGGGAACCATCGCCAACACCATGATGAAATCGGTTCGACATACCGATATCGTGGCGCGACTGGGCGGCGATGAATTCGCCATTCTTTTGCCGAACACGGATATCGACAGCGCGAAGACCGTGTTTGAGAACCTGAGAAGCCAACTGGCGAACGAAGTCCGGCAGCATCAATGGCCCATCGGCTTCAGCATCGGCGTGGTCACTTTTCACACCCCGTCCCTGAACACGGACCGGGCGATCGGCATAGCCGACGCGCTGATGTACCGCGTCAAGAAGAACGGAAAAAACAGCATCGCCTATGAAATCGCACCCGATTGGCCATGCAAGCGCTGACATGCTATCCATATAAAATTAAAGGGATTAGAATCCAAAAATAAATTCAAAGTCGAGTACCCCCCATGCACTTCTCGCGCCTCGCCTCGATACCGCTGCGCAGCAAGGTTTTTCTGCTGCTGACCCTGGCTTTCATCCTGTTTGCCGGACAGGTAACGGTCAAGGCCGTGCTTAATTTCCAGCAAATCAAGGCTGACAAACAGCAAGAATTTGCATGGATCAGCAGATGGATCGCCAGCGAGCAGCAGCGTCATCTCGCCCAGGCGCGGCAGATTAGCTTCATCGTCATGAACAACATCCACAAAAACACGCTCGAACAATACTGCCACACCGGCATCAAGGACGAAGCAGGCATTGATCCAGAATTCGGTCAATTCGCCCTCGCATCCCCGGATGGCATCGTGCCCTGCAACTCGATCCCCTGGCTGAGCGCCGGCAATGTCGCCGACCAGAGCTACTTCAAGCTGGCCTTGCAACAGCTTAACGCCAGCATCATCGGCAAGGCCGACAACCGCAACCCGCATCAGTATTCCGCCATCCTGGCGCGCGCAATGCGCGATAACGGCCATATAACAAACGTGATTCTGGTGGCGATGGATTTTTCCTGGGTAAAGGAGGAAATCGATCAGGCACACTTGCCCGCGAGTGCGCATCTGTTGCTGCTCGATGCCAACGGCACGGTCATCGCGGGCAACCAGAATATGGCGGATTGGGTGGACAAAAACATAATCGATACGCCTTTTTATAAACAGGTTCTTGCCAGCAAAAATCCCGTTTTCGACGGCCCCGGTTTTGCCGGTGCTGACAGCATTATTGTGAGCCATTCGTTCAGCACCGGATCAGGCGACATGCGCGTCATTCTGGATATTCCGCAGGATGTATTACTACAACCCGCCTACTGGGATCTGGCGCGAGCGTTGTTGCTCAGCTCTGCCTCCTTTATCCTGATCTTTCTGCTTGCCTATTACTGGAGCGACAAATATTTTCTGCGCAAGATATTGGCGATCGAACAGGCGGCAAAACACTTTGCCGCTGGCAACCTGACCGCCAGAGTCAAACTGAAAAACGGCGATGAACTCGGTCATCTGGCGCAATCGCTGGATGAAATGGCCGATGCGCTACAACTTGGCATCGACCAACTCAAATTATCCAACGATGAACTGTACCGGAGCAACCGTGCCTTGCAGGTGCTGTCAGCCGGAAACAATGCCTTGTTGTTTGCCAAGACGGAGCAGGAACTACTGGACACGATATGTCGGAGAATTGTCGAAGTCGGCGGCTACCGTGCCGTCTGGATCGGATTTTCCGGTGCGGAACAGGACATGTATTTGCAGACTGCTGCCCATCACAGTAGCGCCGGACATGCGGAAGAAATTGACTGGAATCAGGCAGGCAATGGACTCCAACCGGTCATTACCGCCGTGCGGGAAAACAGAATACTGGTTATCAACGATACCCGTCATGAAGCCGTACACGCCAAACTAGGCGAACAGGCCGCCCATTTCGGCTACCGTTCCATTGTGATCCTGCCGCTGCATCTGGATAACAAACCCTTTGGCGCACTGATCCTCACCGCGTTTCGTGAAAACGAGTTTGGTGACACCCAGGTCGAATACCTGAAGGAAACCGCCGCCGACATTTCCTTCGGCATCGAGATGTTGCGTACCAAGGGCGATCGCAACCGGCTCGCGTTGCTGGAAGAACACCACGAAAAGATGCTCAGGGAAGGACTGGAAGATGCGCTTGCCGCGATTTCACTGACCATCGAAATGCGCGACCCCTACACGGCGGGACATCAGAGGCGCGTGGCCAGTCTGGCAAAAGCGCTGGCGGACGAATTGGGACTCGGCCCTGACGAAGCGCATGGTGTCTATCTGGCATCGATTGTGCATGACATAGGCAAGTTGACCATTCCGGCGGAAATTCTGGTCAAACCCGGTAAATTGAGCGCGATTGAATATTCGCTGGTGCAAAATCATGTTCAGGCCAGTTATGAAATCCTCAAGGGCATCAAGTTCCCCTGGCCGATTGCCAAAATGGCGCAACAACACCATGAAAGACTGGATGGATCAGGCTATCCGCTGGGTTTGAAAGACGGTGAAATCACTTTTGGCGGACGCATCATGGCCGTTGCGGATGTGGTCGAAGCCATGTCGTCGCACCGCCCCTACCGTGCGGGTCTGGGCATAGAGGCTGCGCTGGCGGAAATCGAACAGGGGAAAAACAGCCTCTATGATGCTTCCGTGGTCGATGCCTGCGTAAACCTGTTCAGGAAAAATCGCTTCCGTTTTGACTGATGGTGTTTTTCTGGATACAGGATTCATCTATCGCCGTAGAAAACTGGGCTCAACATGCAAACTGCCCGGACGATTTCTCGTCCGGGCAGTCATCTGATACCGCAAACTGCTGATTAAGCGCGTTTTCTGAACTCGTTGGTGCGGGTGTCGATTTCGATCCTGTCGCCGATTTCGACGAAAGCCGCCACCGGCAACTCAAAGCCGCCATTGATCTTGGCAGGCTTCATCACCTTGCCTGAGGTATCGCCGCGCACCGCAGGCTCAGTGTAAATGACTTCGCGCACGATGGTGTTAGGCAACTCGACGGAAATCGCCTTATCGTTGTAGAACACCACTTCACAGGGCATGCCGTCTTCGACGTAGTTGAGCGCATCGCCCATACATTCCGCTTCGATCTCAAACTGGTTGTATTCCTCGTCCATGAACACGTACATCGGTTCGGCGAAATAAGAATAAGTTACTTCCTTGCGATCGAGCAGGATCTGGTCGAATTTGTCGTCGGCGGCGAATACCGTTTCCTTGGCCGATTCGGTCAACAGATTCTTCATCTTCATCTTGACCACCGATCCATTACGGCCCGAACGGCTGTATTCTGCCTTCAGGATCACCATCGGTTCTGTACCGACCATAATCACGTTGCCGGCGCGCAATTCTTGTGCTGTTTTCATGTTTACTGCCCTTCAATTTTGAAGGCGCGGATTGTACCGATTTCTGCAGAAAAATCCAGCAAATTCAACGCCAGATTGTTTTTCGCCAATTCACGCGCCCAAACCCCGGCACAAAGATTCAATTCCTTGCGCACACCATCGAATGCGGTCCATGCCTGCGCAGGCGCTATCGATGCATCACCATTCCACATTTTCCACAGGTTTTTTACGGCATGCCTGGCCGTATCGCCAAGCGTGTCGCAATACAAGTCCAAAAAGGCTTGCAACTTTTGCCAGTGTACTTCATCGTGCTGCGGATAAATCTGCCACACAAACGGCTTGCCCGCCCACTGCGCCCGCACACAGGAATCCTCGCCGCGCACAAAGTTGATATCGCACGTCCAAAGCAGCTCGTCGTAGCGTTCCTGTTCCACGAACGGCAGCACATGAACCTGTAGATTGCCGCGCACGTATTGTCGGGATAAATCCCGACCTACGTCATCGAAATATTCCCTGACCTGCGGCAGGATGCGTCCTTCCGGAACCAGACACAACACGGCCTGTTCGCCATTCGCCCAGGCATCGAATAAATTCTTTAGCGCTTCATTCTCATAAGCAAACATCGAAATTTTAAGGGTATTGGCAGCAGGCATTCCCATGCCGATGGAGCGCCAGAATGCCTGCTGAAGTGCCTGATCGCTTAAAAATTCATCGCGCCGCGCGAGCAGATCGCGCTCCAGCAGCAAACCGCCGGTTTTTTTCGTAAAACCCGGAAAGAAAAAATACTTGGTCAACGCAAGGTGCGGGTGCGGAGACGGCAGCTTGTGACAACCCTCGACCCATCCCTCTGCACTCAAATATTCCAGATTGATCCAGACTGTCTTACCCTCACCCTCAGAAAGAGGAACCGCCATCGCCTCGACATAGCCTGGCGGCAATTTGCAGCCGAACGCTTCAATCACCAACAGGGCGGGTTGTATGGCACAAAAATTATCAGACCATAATCGCACCTCAACCCCGCCACAGTGCTGTACTTTCAGGGTCGCATTCGCTTCCGGGCACAGTTTGGCAAAGCTCGCCAAATCGTCCACAAACAGCCGCACAGAGATACCACACTCATTCGCCAGTTGCCGCGCCAGCCGCCAGCTCACGCCAATGTCGCCGTAATTGTCGATGACGTTACAGAAAATATCGCAACTGGCTGGATTCACCTCGCCGGTTTCCCGTACCCGACAAAACGGCTTTGAGCATCGGCAAATTCCTCAGGACTCAGCAACATCGGCTCGCCTATCATCAACGTGCGTAGATACAACTCGCTCAGGTTTTCCACTTCCACGGTATTGTTGAATGCCTCGGCAAGATGTTTGCCCGCCGCGATCATGCCGTGATTGGCAAGCAGACAGGCACGGCGATCTTTCATCGCAACAAGCGCCGCATCCGACAAGGCTTGCGTGCCAAAAGTCGCATAGTTTGCGCATCGCAAACTGTCGCCGCCCAGCAAAGCCAGCATGTAGTGAAACGGCGGCATATCGCGTCGCAAACACGCCAGCGTGGTCGCCGCAGTGGAGTGTGTATGCACGATGGCACCGAATTC
Source organism: uncultured beta proteobacterium (assembly GCA_963784505.1). Classification (GTDB taxonomy): domain Bacteria; phylum Pseudomonadota; class Gammaproteobacteria; order Burkholderiales; family Gallionellaceae; genus Gallionella. The sequence goes on from CAWASY010000012.1 coordinate 6,512, forward strand.
AGGCCGGTTCACATAGATATCGCGATGAAACAGCCATTCGCTGGACGGTTGCCAGCGCCCTTCTGACGACCCTGACAGATGCACAAATACGATGTCATCTTCACTCAGTCCATCCGCGCCAAAGCCGGAGGGAGTGATATAAAAACCATTTTCAAACCGCACACTCAGATTGCCAGAGGTGCCATGACTCAGCCCCATTTCATCGAGTTTTTTTGTGGTTCGCACCAGTTCACTGCGCAGTTCGTTCATTTCGCCTCCTCAAATAACGCTCGCTGTATGGACTCCGCATTGACCACAATTAACCCCTTCTCGGTGATCAGTCCGGTGACAAGGCGGGCAGGCGTCACATCGAAACCGTAGTTGGCAGCATGTGTATGCTGCGGTGTCAGCCGTATGCGGCGGATTTGTCCATCGTCGCATAGCCCCGAAATATGCGTGACTTCCTCCTCGGCCCGCTCCTCGATAGGGATTTCACGCACCCCGTCCTGAAGTGTCCCGTCCAGCGTGGAGGTTGGCATGGCCACATAAAAAGGCACCTTGTTGTCAAACGCTGCCAGCGCCTTCAGATAGGTACCGATCTTATTGCACACATCCCCTGTTGCCGTCACCCGGTCGCAGCCAACAATGACCATATCCACCATGCCATGCTGCATCAGATGACCACCTGCATTATCCACGATCACGGTATGCGGCACGCCATGCTGCGCCAACTCCCATGCGGTCAGACTCGCCCCCTGATTGCGCGGACGAGTTTCATCCACCCACACATGCAAGGGAATACCGGCTTCAAATGCGGCATAAATCGGCGCCAAGGCCGTACCCCAGTCCACCGTCGCCAGCCAGCCCGCATTGCAATGGGTCAAGATATTGACCGCATCGTGCTTGTGAGCGTGTATATCTTTGATGATCTCCAGCCCGTACTGGCCAATGGCTTGATTGATCTCCACGTCCTGTTCGGCCATCAATGATGCCTCACGCCAGGCTGCCTCGGCACGCTCGCTGGCGGGCAGCGACGACAGGAAGTCGCGCATCCGCTCCACCGCCCAGCGCAGATTCACCGCCGTTGGCCGCGCCTTCGCCAGCATGTCGCAAGTCGCCTGCAAAGCCGCATCCGACGCGTGATGACGCATGGACAACGCCACGCCGTAAGCGGCCGTGACACCGATCAAGGGCGCGCCGCGCACCTGCATCTCGCGTATCGCAAATTCCGCATCGCGCATATTTGCAAGCGTCACCGTGACGAATTCGTGCGGCAGCCGAGTCTGGTCGATTATTTCCACTGCCAGCCCATCGGCAGACGGCCAGATGGTACGCTGCGGTTTTCCATTCACATTCATCATTACCCCGCATAAATAATAGTCGAAACCTGATTAAAATCGTGACGAACGGTTCGAGAGCAAGGCGCACGGAACACAACAACCGAGACATACCTTCACGGTAGGCGAGGAAGTGAGTACCGCGCAACACCGCTATCGAACTGCGCAGTAGATTTTACAGGTTTCCGTTAGTCACCCTCGAACTCGCACAGGGCAAACACCTGCTGCCCCATCGCTTCCAGGCGCGCGCGGCCGCCGATATCCGGCAGGTCGATCACGAAACAGCATTCGACCACGATACCGCCCATGTCCTCGATCAGTTTAACCGCCGCTTGGGCCGTGCCGCCCGTGGCGATCAGATCATCCACCAGCAGCACCCGATCACCGGGTTTGATCGCATCGACATGAATCTCGATGCGGTCAGAGCCGTATTCGAGCTGATAATCTCGTCCCACCGTTTCGGCTGGCAATTTGCCGCGTTTTCTGATCGGCACGAAGCCCAGCCCCAACTCATAGGCGACCGGCGTGCCGACGATGAAGCCGCGCGACTCGATACCCGCCACCTTGTCGATCTTCATATCC
>CAWASY010000013.1:0-9280 GCA_963784505.1 uncultured beta proteobacterium
CAACTGCGTAGAGATAAGCGCGGCTGGCGTTGAGTTGGGTGTACATGTCGGCGACTTTGCCCTGAATCAGCTGGAATTCACCGATGCTTTGGCCGAACTGCTTGCGGTCGTGGATGTACGGCACGATCAGGTCCATGCACGACTGCATGATCCCGGTCGGGCCGCCGGACAACACGACGCGCTCGTAATCGAGGCCGCTCATCAACACTTTTACGCCGCCGTTGAGCACGCCGAGGATGTTTTCTTCCGGCACTTCGACGTCATCGAAGAACAGCTCGCAGGTGTTGGAACCGCGCATGCCTAGCTTGTCGAACTTGTTGCTGCGGCTGAAGCCTTTCCAGTCGCGCTCGACAATGAATGCGGTGATGCCGTGCGCGCCTTTTTCCAGGTCGGTCTTGGCGTAGATCACGTAGGTGTTGGCGTCAGGGCCGTTGGTGATCCAGGTTTTGCTGCCGTTGAGGACGAAGCGGTCGCCGCGTTTATCGGCGCGCAGTTTCATCGAGACCACGTCGGAACCGGCGTTCGGCTCGCTCATCGCCAGTGCGCCGACGTGCTCGCCGCTGATCAGCTTCGGCAGGTATTTGGATTTCTGTTCGTGGTTGCCGTTGCGGTTGATCTGGTTGACGCAGAGGTTGGAATGCGCGCCGTAGGACAGCGCCACCGAGGCCGAACCGCGGCTGATTTCTTCCATCGCCACCACGTGCGCCAGGTAACCCAGGCCTGCGCCGCCGTACTCTTCCGGCACGGTGATGCCGAGCAGGCCCATGTCGCCGAATTTGCGCCACATGTCGGCGGGGAACAGGTTGTCGCTGTCGATCTGCGCAGCGCGCGGGGCGATCTCCTTGGCGACAAAGGACTGAACCTGATCGCGCAGCATGTCGATGGTTTCACCGAGGGCGAAGTTCAGGGATGGATAGCTCATGGGTCACCTTTTGGCTTTTTTGTAGGGTGGGGAGGGCGGTCATTCAGCTCTCACCTTTACGTTAACGTAAGCCTGCGATGAATGGCTGTCAATCACCCTTTACGTTAACGTCAACTTGAGCGACAGTAGGGGCAGTTCAAGATTGAAAGCTGATTAGATTTTGTAGGAGTGAGCCTGCTCGCGATCGCGTCGTGTCAGTCGACGTAAGTGTTGACTAATGGATCGAGATCGCGAGCAGGCTCACTCCTACAAGTGACCGTCGGCAACCCATAAATAAAGACAATAGGGGTCGTCATGGATCAACCCAGTGCAAACCCGCAGCGCAGCTACACCCGTGGTTCACAGGACAAAGCCTTGCTGGCGATGACCATCGGGCAGAAGTTCGATCAGACCGTCGCGCAATACCCCGACGGTGAAGCGCTGGTGGTCCGCCATCAGCAGTTGCGCTACTCCTGGCGACAACTGGCCGATGCGGTGGACCTGCACGCCAGGGCGCTGCTCGCTCTGGGTTTGCAGGCCGGCGACCGCCTCGGTATCTGGGCGCCGAACTGCGCGCAGTGGTGCATCACGCAAGTCGCCACCGCAAAAATCGGCGTGATCCTGGTCAACATCAACCCGGCCTACCGCAGCTCCGAACTGGAATACGTGCTCAAGCAATCCGGCTGCCAATGGCTGGTCTGCGCCGGGGCGTTCAAGTCCTCCAACTACCACGGCATGCTGCAAGGCCTGGTGCCGGAACTGGCCGAGCAACCCATCGGCCAATTGCGCAGCGAACGCCTCCCCGAACTGCGCGGCGTGATCAGCCTCGACGCGCAGCCACCGTCAGGTTTCCTGCCGTGGTCGCAACTGGCCGATCTGGCCGCCAGCCTCTCCCCCGAACAACTGCGCGAACGCAGCAACAGCCTGCACTTCGATCAGCCGGTGAACATCCAGTACACCTCCGGCACCACCGGTTTCCCCAAGGGCGCGACCCTCAGCCACTACAACATCCTCAATAACGGTTACATGGTTGGCGAAAGCATCGGCCTGACCCCGCGCGATCGCCTGGTGATCCCGGTGCCGCTGTATCACTGCTTCGGCATGGTCATGGGCAACCTCGGCTGCATCACCCACGGCAGCACGATGATTTACCCCAACGATGCCTTCGATCCTTTGCTGACCCTGCAAACCGTCGCCGAAGAAAAAGCCACCGGCCTTTACGGCGTACCGACCATGTTCATCGCCATGCTCGACCAGCCACAACGCGCCGAATTCGATCTGTCGAGCCTGCGCACCGGGATCATGGCCGGCGCGACGTGCCCGATCGAAGTGATGCGCCGGGTCATCAGCGAGATGCACATGAGCGAAGTGCAGATTGCCTACGGCATGACCGAAACCAGTCCGGTGTCGCTGCAGACCGGTCCGAACGATGAGCTGGAATTGCGCGTGACCACCGTCGGCCGCACCCAGCCACAACTGGAAAGCAAGATCATCGACGAGGCCGGCAACCTCGTGCCGCGCGGCACCATCGGCGAACTCTGCACCCGCGGTTACAGCGTGATGCTCGGCTACTGGAACAATCCGCAGGCCACCGCTGAAGCCATCGATCAGGCCGGCTGGATGCACACCGGCGACCTGGCGAGCATGAACGAGGAGGGTTACGTCAACATCGCCGGACGTAACAAGGACATGATCATTCGTGGCGGCGAGAATATTTACCCGCGTGAGCTGGAGGAGTTTTTCTTCACCCATCCGGCGGTGGCGGATGTGCAGGTGATCGGCATTCCGTGCTCGCGTTACGGCGAGGAGATTGTCGCCTGGATCAAATTCCACCCCGGCCACAGCGCCACCGAGCTGGAGCTGCAAACCTGGTGCAAGGAACGCATCGCGCACTTCAAGACGCCACGGCACTTCAAGTTCGTCGAAGAGTTTCCGATGACGGTGACGGGCAAGATCCAGAAATTCAGGATGCGTGAGATCAGTATCGAAGAACTGAAAACAATCGAGCGTTAACCACCACCCCTGTGGGAGCTGGCTTGCTAGCGATGGCGTCAGGTCTGCCAGCATCGATGATGAATGATCTACCGCAATCGCTGGCAAGCCAGCTCCCACAGGGATTTGCGGTGATTACAGGAATCACAGAAAGCACAAAGGGGAGCCGAGGCTCCCCTTTAATTTTGTCGTCGCGTGCTCTTTTTTATTATTGAGGGTCGGTCTGTTGTTGTTTTTGGCAACCGTGGCCCTTTACCGCTGTTTTTGGCGACCCCCATCCGGGGTCAAGAGCAAACGTATTTTTTTGAGCGCTGATCTGCTTTCTCGCTAAGCGATCCAACCGATTCGGGAGCTACCTGAAGGTAGTTTTATTGTTCTCTGCCCGGTTGCGGGTCACTCCTGAGAGCACCCTGAAAAGCACACCTTCTCCAAAAAAATCTGTTAGCTGCGTCTCTGCCGTGTTGTTTTTGTTATGTCAGAGTCGGTACGTCTTATTTTTATTGGTTTGCTGCTTTTTATTCTTGTTATGCCATAGAGATAGCAGAAGCCGTGCCAACTTTTAAAAAACCTTATAAATCAATAGGCTTGAGAATTTTCGGCAGATTTTCGCTCCAGCGAAACCAGACAATTTGTTTCCGTGTTACTCGCTTAAACCCACATTCCGGACACAGCGGTAACACCTTCCCCCCTTACTGCGCGCTACGAGCCTTGGCCACGCGCGAACCGCTCGGGCGACCGAGCACCGCGCTGATCTGCTGACCCGCGGCAATCAAGGCGTCCAGGTCGATACCGGTCTCGATGTTTAGTAGCTACTTTGCCCACGCTTTCTCTTTCTGATCCTTTAATTGTAATCGATTTCATTTAAAATATTTATATAGTTATTAATTAAACTCTTTTTTTTAAGTCCTTAGCTGTTAGTTCTAAGTCCTTAGTTTTTGACTCTAGATCATAGCTACTCTACTAAGTACTAATCACTAGGGACTAAAAATTACATGATAAACTTTCCGCTAATCGAATTGTTGTGATGCCCAGTGTGCATTACTTCGGCAAAAAGTGGAGCACAGCTCAACACTCTTATTTTGTTTGACTCTTTCTTTAACGGAATAGAATCGGTAACTATTAATTCGCTCAACTTAGAGTTTTCAATTTTCTCGTAAGCATCACCAGATAAAATGGCGTGTGTACAAATGGCACGTACGCTCAAAGCACCTTTTTCAATCATTAGATCGGCGGCTTTCGCCAAAGTGCCTCCGGTTGGCTCGCCGTAACGCCGTTTCATAATAAAATTGAACGGGTCTGACGGTCCGCGTGTAGTTGATCTGAATCGGTGCGACGGAATGTACCGTATCAGCGCGCTGCCTTGCGCAGGTCTGCAGATCCTTTTGAGGTACGAAGCCCGGCGAACCTGTTTGCCCGGGTTTGCACCGCCCGTCAATCACGGTTCGGCGTATTGTCATTTCTGTATGCCTGTCCTGCAGCGCCCAATTTCGATATTTATAAAAGGGCAGCCATGACGTATCTCGACAAACTTGACACCATTATCCGTAATACCATCGAACCTGTAGCGATCAACATTGACCGCGATGCGGCATTTCCGCGCGCAGCCATACAGGCACTCGGCGAAGCTGGCCTGCTGGGATTAACCTGCTCAACTGACGTCGGTGGCATGGGACTCGGACTGGCGGAAGCGGTACAAGTCATCGAACGCATCGCCATGTCCTGTTCATCCACCGCCATGGTGTTGACCATGCATTACAGCGGTACGGCCGTGACAGAAAAATTTGGCAGTGAAGCAATCCGCCGCGAGATTGCAGCCGGTCGTCATCTCACTACGCTGGCCTGGTCTGAAGCAGGTTCGCGCAGCCACTTCTGGGCACCTGTCGGCTCCGCCATAAAAGCGGGGAGTGACTACTTGCTCGATGGCTCAAAAACCATGGTGACTTCGGCGCAGCAAGCAGACTCCTATGTCTGGTCGTCGCGCCCAGTAGGACCTGATGGGGCGAGCACCCTGTGGCTGGTTGACAGCAAAAATGCGGGGATTTCCGAGCCGAAACGGTTTGACGGTATGGGGTTGCGCGGCAACTGTTCCGCGCCGCTGGTTAGCAAAGCGATGCGCCTGCCGGCGAACGCGATGCTGGGTGCTGACGGGGGCGGATTTGACATTATGATAGGCACTGTGCTGCCTGTATTTGCGACACTTATTGCGTCCAACTCCATCGGTTTGATGGATGCGGTCATCAACCGCGCCGTAGCCCATGTCACGGGTAATAAATTTGAACACATGGACAGCACGCTGGCCGATTTGCCGACCATACGCGCTTATATCGGACGCGCCCGCATCCGTGCCGACATGGCGCGTACCTTGCGTGATGACACCGTGAATGCACTGGCTAGCAATCGTCCTGATGCCATGTTGCGAGTCATGGAAGTAAAAGCGGCAGCGGCCGAGGCTGCTTTGGAAGTCACCGATATTGCGATGCGCGTTTGCGGGGGCGCTGCTTTTCGCAAGGATGTCGGCGTGGAACGCTATTTCCGCGATGCCCGCGCGGCAGCCGTGATGGCACCCACTTCCGACGTGCTGTTCGATTTTATCGGCAAGGCTGTTTGTGGCATGCCGGTGTTCGGTTGATGGGCGCGCACATGAACCGTCCATTGCTAATGGGTGCAGTTGCTTACGCGCCAAAAGTTGTGACGATCTGGGAAGGCTTCAAGGAATATTTCCGTCGTCACGATTTCGAATTCGATTTTGTGCTCTATTCAAATTATGAAAGCCAGGTCGAGGCACAGTTTAATGGCACGCTGGATATCGCCTGGAATTCGCCGCTGGCCTGGGTGCGTGCGGATCGTCTGGCGCGTGCGCGCGGTCAGTCGGTGCGTGCAGTGGCGATGCGCGACACGGATTGCGATTTGACCTCGGTGCTGGTGGTGCGCAGCGATTCCAGTTTGGCTGATACGAGTGATTTGCGCGGCAAAACCATCGGTTTCGGCGCGATCGATTCGCCACAGGCCAACCTGATTCCGCGTGATCATTTGCGCGCACAGGGTTTGCTGGCCGGGCGCGATTACAGTGCAAAGCGTTTCGATCTGCTCAGCGGTAAGCATGGCGATCATATCGGCGGTGAGCGCGAGGCGGCACAGGCGTTGATGGCGGGAGAAATCGATGCAGCCTGGATGATAGACGGCAATCACCTCGCTTTTTCGCGTGAAGGGGTGTTGCCCGCAGGCGCGACACGCATCCTGAACCGTACCGGTTCGTACGATCATTGCAATTTTACTGACAGTCCGGGCGCACCCATCGAATTGGTTGAACGCTTTAGCGAATTGTTGCTGGGTATGAAATGGGATGATCCTGACGTTCGCCCGTTGCTCGAACTGGAGGGGCTAAAAGCATGGCGTTTGGGACGCATCAGCGGATATGATTTACTGGTGCGTGCAGTTGATGATGAAAAATTCTATGACGAAAAAGGGTGCATTCTTGCTGCCGATTATCGATATTGAAGCCCTGGGGCTGGATGCGGGCGCTCATCTGCTGGTCAAACATGGCCTCAATAACGTGCCGGTCGGTGGCGAGATTGTCGTGACCGGCAGTGCGCCGGGGTGGCAAGCGCAATTGTCTGCATGGTGTCGTGCTCAGGGGCATCCGGTCGTGTTCTCGGATCATGCGGCTCATATCACACGCAGCGACATACACGCCGGGCGCTGGCGGGGTGCCTTGCAAAGTGGCCATGCTGACCCCCGTCTTGAGAATGCCGTGCATGATCATCCGCTGGCTAGTTTCGGTCTTTCGGCGCGCGGTGCGACGGTAGAAGCGGGGTCGCCGAAGTTCGCCTTTCGTCTGGCAGAAAAGAACGAAGTATGGACGGACAGTGCAGCGGATCTTTATGCGCAGGCGGTGGCCGCACAATGGGATCCGGATCAGGCTATAGATTGGGCCGCGCCCTTCGATCTGCCCGCCGAGGTTGAAGATGCCGTTGCGCAGGTCATGACCTACATGATAGAAAATGAGAATGCGGCACTGGTTGTTCCAGCGCGCTTTCTGGGGCAGCTGCATCCACATTTTCGAGAAATACAGGCGGTGTTGGCGATACAGGTCGCCGATGAAGCGCGCCACATCGAGGTGTTCACCCGTCGTTTGCGTCTTCACGGGCGGGAACCTGCACTGTCCACTGCGGGTGGACAGGCTTCACTCAAGACGCTGCTCGACCAGACGGATTTTTCCGTCGCGGGATTCCTGCTGTCCGTACTCGGTGAAGGCACGTTCGTTAGTTTGCTCAACTTCCTGCATTTGCATGCACCCGATCCGGTCACGCGCCAGATCGCACGTCTGGCCTCCCGGGACGAGGCGCGTCATGTCGCATTCGGCATGATGCATCTGCTGCGCAGGCTGGAAATCGAACCTGACTTTCGCACCCGTCTGGCGAATGCAGTCGAGACGCGAAACGATGCGCTGTCAGGCACTTCGGGACTCAACGAGGAAGTGTTCGATGCCTTGATCCTGTTGGCAGCAGGCCAGTTTACGCCCGCCGCCATTGCTGCCGGTTATGCCCGTGTACAGGCGCTCATGGCCGACATGGCGGAGGGCAGACTTGGACGCTTGTTAAGGCTCGGTTTTGATGAAAAGACGGCACTGCGATTGGCCAGCTTGCATACCCGCAATTTCATGTAAGCGCGCATGCCAGGCTAAAAAATAGTAAAGAATTCGCATAAAATTAATTGGTTATATTTTTTTCTGTTTTGGGTAGCGCCCATTGTTGCAGGTTAATGCGCGGTAGGTTCGATCCGTTTTTCCTCGATGAATATCTGTTTGTTGAAGCCGATAATGGCCAGGAGTGCCCCGGAGTAAACGAAGGTGGACAGCATCACCACACCGATCACGACGGCCTTGAACATTTCAAGATACTCGAAAGTGGATGGAATCATGGTCAGCATCACGATGGACAGTCCGCCCTTGATGCCGGCAAAGGTCAGCACCCCCCACCAGCGGAAGCTGACATTGGCCATCTTGTCTGTCCTGTTGGTCAGCCAGGCAAACACGCCCATCATTACCGCACGTATCAGCGTGGTGCCCAGGAACATGGCGATAATTTCCACCCGGTATTGCCATAACAGGCTAATGTCGATCATCTCTGCCATCGCGACGAACAAAATGGTGTTGGCGACCAGTGCCAGCAGCTGGACATCTTCCTTGGTACGCAAATGGCGCTCACGCTCGGCGAGGGTTGCCTTGATCCTGCCCAGCACCAGTGTGATTGCACTGGCGGAGGTAGAGACGCTTTTTGCTTCCAGTTGCAATTCGGCCTCATCGGCACCGATCTGCTGGTTCTCTTCGTCGATGGCCTGTGTCATCACGTGGTGTACGGTGATGGTGGCAAAGATGCAGGCTAAAATGCCGGACAGATGCATGTGGGAATGTCCGCCGAACAGATTCAGCAGTACATAAAAATGCTCGGATAGCTCGAAGGAGCCGTAGCCTGTGATGATCAGCACCATCATCTCTGCGATGCGATTGTCGGTGGTTTTCATGATGAACAGACCGGTAAAGCCGACCAGCACCCCGACAGCCAGCGAGCCCAGGATCACGGCGCTGCTGATTTCGACGATATAGCCTGTCGAGAGTGTGCCGCCACCTAGCGCATACAATCCGACAAACACAAAGATGATCAGGGCAGTCGCATCATTGAACAGGCTTTCGCCTTCGGCCAGAATTTTCAGGCGGTGCGGCAACTCGAATCGGGAGAATATGCTGACCACCGATACCGGATCGGTCGCCAGTACCATTGCAAACAGCACGATCACGGCTGCAAAGGAGAGCGAGTAGTCAGCAAACAGCCAGTCCGAGATGGCCAGCGCCATGACAACGGAGAGTGTCACTGCCACCACGGCCAGAAAGAACAGGCTCAGGCCATGTTCCTTCAGATCAGATAGCTTGATTTCAAGCGAATCGGAAATCAGCAGTACCGGTAGTAAGAAGATGACCAGTGTGGCGAAATGATCCGCATCCCCGGTGAGTACCGGCACTTTTTGAAACAGGAAATGCGCCATAAAAGACAGTGCGATCAAACCCAGCGGGGAGGGGATGCTGAGTTTGTCTTCGCACTGTAGCGCCAGGTAGAGTATGACTGCGATCATTAATAGGGTGATGATCATTTAGCAACCTCCACCTGAAATGCCGGTGTACGATAGCCTGCCGTACCCAACACACTGGGCACGGTCGAGGCATTGCCATCGCGCATGGCCATGTAGTGCGGTGACATAATTTCAACTCCGGCATCATTGAATTGTTCGATGATGTTGCGGTGCAGATCGGAATAGATCAGCGCCATTTTCTCAGGCTCCTTGGTATAGGCATTGATCTCGTAGCTCACATACCAGTCATCGAGCGAAGTC
>CAWASY010000014.1:0-27211 GCA_963784505.1 uncultured beta proteobacterium
CACCGGAGGCGGGTGGCTTTTTGTTTTTAGAAGAATGGACGGAAACCACCGGCAAGAAAGCCAATAGTGGCGGGCGTTTTAGGGCGATTCAAGGATCAATCGACACTGACCCCATTGATCTATGTTCTGACCTGTTGTTCTCATAAAGCCTCTATCGAAAACGCCAACCATGACAAGATTCAAACGTAGGCCGGGGTGAGGTACGAACCCCGGCACAGCTAGCCGTATCGGATGTTACCGAAATGCTGGGGTTTGCAAGCCTTGCTATCGGCTTGCAAGCCAATAACGGCGAGGGTTTCAAGGCGATCTAGGCAACAGATAATGTTGGAATGTTAGAACTGACCCCGTGTTCTTGTGCGCCTTATACGGGTTAGAGCCTAACCTTATTGATTTTTAATTTGAATATGCACTAAATTCCAAATCTTGTCACTTCTCATTAAGAATGTTGAATGACTTTCTGGTATATGTATTTCCAAATTAGCACTGTCTTTCCAAGTTGCCATAATGTTTTGCTTTCCTGGAATTGTGAACACCTCACCAGCCGTGATTACACCTTGATTGTCTGGCTTATCAACCGCATTAGTATTTCTAATATTGATATGCGTCACATAGTCCGTAGTAGCTCCGCAGTTTCTTAGATAGACCGTTGCCATGTATTTGTTATCTGGAGATAGGACTTCATGCTCGATAGATTCCCCGCATGATGAAATCATCTCTATGCCATTGAAAAAATATCTAACAGCAAAAAATCCACCACCAAAAAGTAGGATTCCTAAAAGCAACGTTCCAATTAACATTTTTTTGATTAGCGGCATTTTCATTTCGTTCAATCACCTACCAGCATTGCGTATTGCTACTGCAATAAAGAAGCGGTGTCTGAATATTGTTTGAATAAAAACTTGCAGCAGCAGGGGCTAATCCAAACGCCCTTGGCGATCGAGGATTACCGTACATGCCGGTTTGATAATCGTTCCAACCTTCGGTAATCCAACTCTGATCTGTTGGATCATCACCATATGGTGGGCCATTCTTAGGGTCGCCCCAATTTGGATTGCTTGTTCCAGCAGTACACTGGGCTCTCCCAGCTTGTTGGAGAATCGTCTGAAGATTAAATAACCCGGTTGCCGCAGCTACTACGCCAAAGTTGTAGTTACCAAAATTTTGCAGATCACGGCCGTACTGTTTGTAGTCCCACGCACCATTATTTTTTACAAGTTCATAGAACTGATGAGGATTCGAAATATTTTGTGCAACTAATGCATTCTGCTGCGCAGCACTTGTGCCTATTACAGTTGGAACAACTGAGGGCGGCCTTAATCCTAATGGATCATCCCACCTCAGCGGGTTGCCATTAACATAGGTGTAGGTATTAATCCCGCCCCACAACCCAATCAGATCGCTTTCCACATATCTGCCCGTCGCCGGATCGTAATCTCTGAAGTAGTTGTAGTGGGTATTTGTTTCCTTATCAAAATACTGTCCGGGGAAGCGCAGGTTGAAAGTGTAAGCGCCCGCGCCAGCCGGATTCTCGTTCGCCATGTTATTGCCAAACGGATCAACATTATCCCACTGCCATACCACGTTACCGGCAGTATCCGTTATCACCCTCGGCGTGTCCAGCTGATCGGCGTGGATATAGTACACTTTCGCCTGTGCGGCGGCCGTGCAGGCATTGATCGCACGCGGACTGTTGTTGAGCGCAGTCTGGGTGCCGCCATATTTCACCGTGATGAGGTGCCATTTCCCGTCCAGCAGGCTCGCAGGTGTCGCAATCGAGAACGCATGCCTGCCGTCGCCAAATCCCCAATTGAGCAGCCCCTGGTCGAACGTCGCCGCAGGAAGCGTCGAGATCAGCGTGCTGCCGTCATAGATGTCCACATTAATCGGCTGCGTCCGCTTGTTGGCGTCCCACGCCCAACCCGAGATCGAACTGCAGTCCGCAACGTTATGGTAGCCGTTGTAATTCGGCGTCGCTTGCGCCGTGCTTGCCATAACCAGCAATATCAATCCCGTTAGCCAGCGCCACAGCATACGCTCTCCGCCATTTCCGTCATTTCCGCCATTGTTTAAGGCACATCCCGATCCCGCCTTCGCATTTCCAGGTGAGGGGTCAGGTCTTGTTTTTTGCCATGGCAAAAAACAAGACCTGACCCCATACCCCCTAGTGATATGGAATCAGTGTTATGCGCATGACATTCGTGGGGATAGCTCAGGTAGCGTCCCCTTTAACCAGGGCGGTACACCATGACAGCGATAGCCCATCATTTCGGCGTACATTATGCGACCGTGAGCCGGGCAGTTAATGCCTTTAAGAATGCGCCACAGACCTAATGTAACAGGGCTCGCAACTAGTCAGCAGATATATAAATACTGCCCTGTGCTCTGTAATCGCTGAACAGCAAGGGGTAGCAATGTTCATCCTGGATGTATCAACTTAACTGCCGGGCGAAGTGCCAGCATTGATAATGCAAGCGAACGGGCTGCCGATAAATGTCGTAATGCAAGACCTGACCCCGTTCTGTTTTCAATTTGCTCGGGTGCCCGTTCTTTAAGTGATTGTCCATAAACTAGTAACCAAGGCTCTTTGGCTGCATTTGCATGAGTTTTATCTTTTTTTGAGCGGCGTTTTTTACCTTTGAGCGTCAGGTTGAAACGTAACTTTTTCTCTTCTTTAATCATTACGATTAAAGATTTTAACCGGGCGCTCTTTACCCGTAAGATCTCGCCCAGATATTGAGCTGCTTGGGCAGCTTTCGTGTAAAGTGATTTTGCACCAAACCATTTTTCCGTTTCATCGGCGCTGCAAATAAGGTCACGCCCGCGAATACGTCCAACCCAATGCCAGGCCAGCTTTTCTTCAATAAAACGGTAAAAAGGCGTTTTGAAACCTGCATCAGCCACGATAATCGGAATGCAACCAACGGGTAGCATCTTCTTGAGTGATAACAAAAAATCCTGCTGAACCTTACGGTTACCCAGCTTGGGCTGCGGGTGGACTTCTTCGTACAACGTTAAAGAACGTCCTCCAACCGGAATTGACGCACGCAGTAATTGCCATGTTTGATCGGCACATAAGGGAGACCAATCGACTGCAATGATGGGTTCTTTCAACCCAAACAATATACATTGCGTTAATGCCGTGTAAATGTCTTTTCGTTCTTGATGAAGATGCAAATTAGACAACAGCCGATCAATCCGTTTGATCTTATGTTTCGCAAAAACCCGGCCTGCCAAATGCCGACCAATTGATGTGACCGTTGCTGTTACGTCAGCACTTAAAACTGATTGAACTGCTGCCATGAGAGCTCGAAGACGTACTGCATGCATTGGCACGGTACGGGCGATCAAGTTACTGAGTAAATAGGTAGCCATTTTAGCCTCCCGAAATGTAGCTGTGAGCAAATCGGCACTTGCTGACCATATAACACAACTTAGCTTATCGTATTAAAATATCTTTTTGTGGGGATAGCTCAGGGTCTGTCCCCGATTCTCGCTTCTGAGCTATTGAATCTATACCAGCAGGTGGATAGCCTGCCGGATGCATCGCAGCAGGCTTTGGTGCTGGTGATCGACGGCATGGTCAAGCAGGCGCAGATGGAGAAGGTGGTCGGCAAACGGTCAGCCAAACGACAACAACGCGGGCTAGAGAATTCTGGCCGCTAAAAAGAAGCCACCGCATCCGGTTTACCGGATGGGGTGGCTTTTTATTTTAGAAGAAGGAAGAGAGAGAAACCGAAACCAGCATCAGGCGCAATGCCCGTTGGTTATTGTCGCCTTATGCGGGTTGCAAGTTCTTTGTATCGTGCCGACATTCCCGCATCAACACGATGAACGTCAATTTTGTCGACAAAGTCGAATTCGTAGCCAGTGTCTTCAGAACGATCACACCCAGCGTCGCCAATAAGCTCAGCCAGCGCGCGCTGAAGCACAGCGTAATCATCCAGCATCAACCCAATGCGCGCCAAGTTGGTCGCGCAATATCTCACCAAACGATCTTGGGACTTGGCTATATCGAGCGCCTTGTCGGCGATTGCAATTGCCTCGCTGCTGCTGGAAGGATCGATTATGCATAGAGTAATCGCAAGACCCGCATGAGCCATCGGATCAGTTGGTAGGTCACGAGCACATTGGCGAAGGCAGTCGATGTACAAAGAATCGTTCCTTGCCTTCGAACATTCGCTCGCAAGTAGTGCGTACAAAACCGCGCGATCTTCATCTGAGGCCGTCGCGTCCAGCAACTGCTCTAGCCGTGGAACGCTTCCCGGCACGGAGCCGAATCTGGACTGAACCCGCTGCTTTCTCAGCGTGACCAGCTCAGCACACAAGGCAGCGTGTTCTTCACTCGTCATCATCGCTTTGTCTTCGGTGCAGGCGGCGGAGCCCAGCCGTCTATATCGGCATCACTCCACGGCGGCGGCGGGTCAGGTTGTTTGCGGCGACACATGTCGCCTCGGATGCGAGCTCGACTTATGCAGCCACCATACGACCAGTGACCAAAGTATTTACTGCAGCCGCTTCTTCCAACTCTTGTTGTTCATCACATGGGTCTTTGTCATCAGGTGTGCATAGCTCCTTGATCTTCTGCGCGATGCTCTTAATCGCCTTCCCGCCCGGTGTCGACATCATGATGCCACCCGCGACGATTATTGCTTCGCAACCGCCTGCGGCACAGATACCAGGGATTACTAACGGGACTAATAATCCTGTTGGGTCGGTGTACCGCAAAGGATTGTTGAGCACGTAGACATATCCGTTGATGCCGCCGCGCAACCCAATCGGGTCGAACTGCGTATAGCGGCCTGATGCCGAGTCATACGCATCGCGATAGGTGTTGTAGAACGTGTTGGTTTCTCTGTCTGCGACCTGTCCGGGGAATCGCAAATCAAACTTGAACGCCCCCAAACCAGACGGATTTTCATTCGCCATGTTGTTGCCGAACGGATCAACATTATCCCACTGCCATACCACGTTACCGGCAGTATCCGTTATCACCCTCGGCGTGTCCAGCTGATCGGCGTGGATATAGTAAACTTTCGCCTGTGCGGCGGCCGTGCAGGCATTGATCGCACGCGGACTGTTGTTGAGCGCAGTCTGGGTGCCGCCATATTTCACCGTGATGAGGTGCCATTTCCCGTCCAGCAGGCTCGCCGGTGTCGCAATCGAGAACGCATGCCTGCCGTCGCCGAATCCCCAATTGAGCAGCCCCTGGTCGAACGTCGCTGCAGGAAGCGTCGAGATCAGCGTGCTGCCGTCATAGATGTCCACATTGATCGGCTGCGTCCGCTTGTTGGCGTCCCACGCCCAACCCGAGATCGAACTGCAGTCCGCAACGTTATGGTAGCCGTTGTAATTCGGCGTCGCCACGCCCGGCGCGATACACGACAGCGCGATAGGCGTGCTGTTGAGATTGGTCTGGGTTCCGCCATATTTCACCGTGATGAGGTGCCATTTCCCGTCCAGCAGGCTCGCAGGTGTCGCAATCGAGAACGCATGCCTGCCGTCGCCGAATCCCCAATTGAGCAGCCCCTGGTCGAACGTCGCCGCAGGAAGCGTCGAGATCAGCGTGCTGCCGTCGTAGATGTCCACATTGATCGGCTGCGTCCGCTTGTTGGCGTCCCACGCCCAACCCGAGATCGAACTGCAGTCCGCAACGTTATGGTAGCCGTTGTAATTCGGCGTCGCTTGCGCCGTGCTTGCCATAACCAGCAATATCAATCCCGTTAGCCAGCGCCACAGCATACGCTCTCCGCCATTTCCGTCATTTCCGCCATTGTTTAAGGCACATCCCGATCCCGCCTTCGAGCCTTTCATCGCCCGCGCACTCATTGCAGCACCGCCACAGGTTGATCGCCGAGGTAGATGTACTCCCGGGTAAATTGGACGCTACCGGTCGGACTCTCGCCGATCAAATGCCCGCCACTATCGTAGCATTAACGTAGTGTGTTCGGGTCAGGCACCTCACATGCTTACTTTAGACCTGCCCCCCTGAATTACAAGGCAGGCCAAAAATGGCAGATACAGGAAATAAAGGGTAGCGTCCCCTTTAACCAGGGCGGTACACCATGACAGCGATAGCCCATCATTTCGGCGTACATTATGCGACCGTGAGCCGGGCAGTTAATGCCTTTAAGAATGCGCCGGAGACCTAATGTAACAGGGCTCGCAACTAGTCGGCAGATATATAAATACTGCCCTGTGCTCTGTAATCGCTGAACAGCAAGGGGTAGCAATGTTCATCCTGGATGTATCAACTTAACTGCCGGGCGAAGTGCCAGCATTGATAATGCAAGCGAACGGGCTGCCGATAAATGTCGTAATGCAAGACCTGACCCCGTTCTGTTCGAGGCTACCGTGGTGCTGGGCGCAGTTGATGCTCGTATCGGCATCATCAATCGTCTGACTGCGGCGATTGCGGATACTCGCGATACACGCTACATCACGCACACGATGCACGACTTGCTGACACAGCGCATCTTTCAAATGGCTTCCGGTTATGAGGATGGCGCCGAAAAACTTTTGGCCGGGCACCCGAACGATGCCAATACCTTACGCAATGACCCGATGTTCAAGCTGGCGACCAATAAAGCGCCGCTGGATACGGGTAATCAACTGGCCTGTGGCGCGACGCATTCCCGTCTTGAAAACGCCTTGAGCAAAAGGGATCTTTATCAAATGGCCAGCGCGCTGGTCGAACAGTTTGTTGCAGGCTACCGTAGCGCCCCGTTCAGCATTACCCTTGACCTTGATCACACCGCTGACCACACACACGGCAATCAGGAATTTTCATTTTATAATCATCACTATGGAAGCTATTGCTACTTGCCCTTGCTGGTATTTGAGGCAGAGACGGGTGCGTTGGTGACTGCGGTGCTGCGCCCGGGCAAGCGCCCGACCGGTGCTGAAAACGCCAAAATAATGAAGCGCGTGTTGCGCATTCTGCGCCGTCACTGGCCGGATACTCACATTCTGTTGCGTGGCGATGGTCACTTCTCCAATCCTGAATTGATGCAACTGATTCAGGATATTGGCAATGCGGACTTCATCTTTGGCCTGCCCGGCAACGCGGTTTTGTCGCGTATGGCAGAGCCTTTGATGAAAAATGCGCGCGGACACCTTGAGATGCACAGGTCTTTGGCTGAACAAAAGCTTGGGCCTGTCGTTTCTGCGGTACAGATGTTCGGCGAATTCGAGTATGCGGCCAAATCCTGGCCACAAGCCTATCGCGTCGTGCTAAAAGCTGAAGTATTGTCTGGAAGCAATGGCTTATTCGATAAGGATAACGAACGCTTCGTGGTCACTACGCTGCGCAGCCCCAGCCCAAAGGCGCTCTATCAGATGGAGTATTGTGCAAGAGGTCAGGCTGAAAATTGGATCAAGCAAGTCAAATGCGACCTGAAATCCGACCGCACTTCGGCTTCAACTTTCCTGGCCAATTTCGGTCGTCTGATCTTTGCGGCAGCCGCTTACGTATTGCACCAGCAACTGCGCGAACTGGGGCTGCAAGACACTGCACTGGCAAATGCACAACCCAAAACAGTCATTCTTTCCCTGTTCAAAGTTGCCGTGCGCGTCAAACAGTACAAGGATCGCGTAATTTTGCATCTGCCAAGCGCCTGCACGGTCAAATCAATACTGGCGCTGATCTGCCAGCGACTTTGCCCGGCCAGCAGGAGACCTGCCATGCCGGCTTCTCCATGAACGGTCACGGTTGGCTCACGAGACGACGCCACCCACCCTTCACAACAACTGACTTACGCTACACCCTGCCAGTGGGGGTTGGGGGAGATTCGCCTGAAAATCAAAAAATGGCACCACAAATGCCAAAATCATACCGGAAAAAATTTATGCAAAGTTCAGGCTAGACAAGCCCGATCAAAAAAATCGTCGAGAGCAATGCGCCGTTCGAGCTCAAACCAAAAGCCGGTTTCGCCGCCGAAAAAAACAAAGGCAGATTGAATTGCGGTTTTAACGGTCAATAAATACTGCCGACATCAAAACGCATGACGCGATAAAAACCGGCAAAAACGTATTCAATCTGCGGCTCGCCGAACAGCGTCTTGCCGTTTGCGCGCAACGCAGCACCCAACTCCGCCGCCACATCTTCCAGCCAGAACCCGGGCAGAAACGGCTCCAGGCTGCCGAGCAGCCGGCGAAAAGGGGTAAACCGGTACAGCGCATGATGACGCGGAGTGGATGCATATTCAGTCAGCAACACCGATCCGCCCGCGCGCACCACACGGGCAATTTCAGAATACGTACTGTGACGCGCATCCTGCGGCATCTCATGTAACAAAAAAAATACGACGACCTGATCGAAGGCATCGTTCGCGTAACCCAGGCAGGTTGCGTTCATACGCGCCAACGGGCAGCGCCCGGCAAGCCCGCGCGTCTTGCGCCGGGTCAATTGCAACTGACCGTCAGCCACATCACACAAATGAACATCGCCATCGCAAGCCGACAGCAGTTTTGGCGTGAGCTTGCCGTACACACAGGTGAGCTGGAGCAGCCGTATCCCCTGCCTGCGATCAACGTGCGCCAGCGTTTTATTCAATAGCTTGTCGTATTGCCCGAACAGAATGGCGTTGATGATGAACTGGTGGTCGAACAGCCAGATACCGCCCGACCACAGATAGGCCCACCAGTAATAGTGCGCCAGATAGTCCGGCACGCCATCTGCAAACTGACGGTACAGCCGCATACAAGCCTAAAGCAAGCCGCGCGGCTTATGCGGCGCATGCGCAAACAACCGGTCATACAAACAGTCAGGCAAGCGCTTGAGCAACGCACCCACCAGCCCCATTTGCCACGGAATCACTGCAAAGGCTTTTTGCCGTTCGATGGCGAGTGCGATGCGACGCGCCGCCTCCGGCGCTTCCAGAATAAACGGCATTGCATAAGGATTGACCGCTGTCATCGGCGTTTTGATGTAGCCCGGACAGATCGTCACGACTTTCACACCGCTGCCATGCAATTCGACGCGCAGCGACTCCAGATAGGTAATGGCAGCCGCCTTGGATGCGGAATAAGCACTGGCGCCCGGCAAACCGCGAAATCCCGCCACACTGGCAATACCAACCAGCGTGCCGTGCCCGGCATTGCGCATCGAGGCAATAAAGGGCTGAAAGGTCTTCACCATCCCCAGCACGTTAATCTCCATCACCTGACGGAAAGCATCAATATCCTCGGCGTATTCCGTCAGCGTGCCCACGCTGACACCGGCGTTGGCAATCACGATATCCGGCACGCCTGCGTGCGCGACGAAATCACTGACCGCCCCATGTAGCGCAGCGGCATCACACACATCCAGCGCGTAATGGTAAACCCTGCCCGGGAATTCTGCTGACAGCGCTTGCAATAACTCACCTCGACGCGCAATCGCGGCAACCACCGCGCCGCGCTCAAGATAATGGCGGGCAAGCGCCAGTCCCAGACCGCCCGATGCACCGGTAATGACAACTCGCAGACAGGATTGAGGAGTGAGGAACTTGGATTGAGAGAAACCATCTGTCCCGCCTCTAACGCTATCCTCGATCCTCAATCCTTCACGCAACAACTTGAGGCTTGTCCACTTAGTTGTGCGAGGAAGACCCTTGCGGTCTCGATCCTCATTAACGCTTGTGTTCCTTGCGGGCCATGGCGATGACTTCATCCAGCACACGCAAGGTGTCAGCCGGCTGCAAACCAGTGATCACATATTTACCATCCACCACCAGCGTCGGCGTGCCGTTGATGGCATAGCTGCGTATCATCTGTTTGGCGCGTACGACCTTGCTGCTGATCGTGAATGAATTATATTCCGACGCGAACTTCGCCTTGTCCACACCCTGACTGGCGACAAATTTGGAAATCGAATCCAGATCATGCAAATCCATGTTTTTCACGTGGATCGCCTGATAAATCGCATCATCCAGCTGTTTGATTTTTCCCATCGATTGCAGCGCATAAAAGGTACGCGCCAGGGGCTCGGTCGAATCGCGGAAGATGGTCGGCACATACACCATCTCAACATCGCCAGGAATCGTTTTATCCCATTTAATCAGTTCATTGTGCAAATGAAAGCAGTGCGGGCATTCATAAAAGAAAAACTCCATGACTTCGATTTTTTTGGTGCTCACAGGCTGAAACGGATTAAGCAGGGTGTAATCGCGACCTAATTGTGGCACTGCAAATGCTGTACAGGAAAACAGCAGGACGACGGCAAAAATCAGACTTTTAAATCCAGCTTTCATTAATTGCTCCTTGAGTTAAAATAACGACGACAGTAAATCAGTGCATTGGAGAGGCTTCCAAACCGTTCAACTTTAACGTTTCGCGCGCACTGGTCATTTCCTGTTCATTCTGGAATGGACCGACCCGTACACGATGCATCTCACCCTTGCCCGGTATCGTCACGGTCTGCACGCTGCCTCCAGTCCTTTCATCGCCAGCGTCGCTTTGAGATTCTCCGCATCGGCGGCATTCAAAAATGCAGCCCGCCTGCAGATAATTCGTCCGGGCGACGGCTTTGCTCACGGCGGCTTTAGGCTTTTCGACAGGTGCAGGGGATCCGCCGCTGCCGCATCCGGCTTATCCGTCAAGACCTTGTAAAACTCGAAACGCGGCTTTGCCTCCTCCACACCCGAGGCAGGATTCAGAGGCGGCGCAGGATTCAGGGGCTGCGCAGGATTCAGGGGCTGCGCGACTTGGGTTTAGCCACAATCACATCCGGCTTGATGATTTCTACTGTACGGATTGCTCGTTCCTTACTGACAAACGGGCTGGGCGATTTAAGCATAAACCAGGCCAGTCCTGCCGCCAGTGCGACGCCGACATATCATACCCAGCAGAACGCCCAGCAGCATCGGACTGCCGCTCTTCTTCGGCGCTGCGGATTTGTTGCTTGTAGCTCTGCTCATGTTCTTATCCAGTTATTAAGTTGCTCAGTTCAACCATCGTTCTACTACATTTTCTCCGGCGCACTCACACCCAGCAACGCCAAGCCGTTGCTCATCACCTGTGCGGTCGCCGCAATCAGCGCAAGACGCGCACACTTGACTGCATCGTCATCGACCAGAAAAGCGCGAAGCATTATAGTAGCTGTGAAACGCCGCCGCTAATTCCTTCAGAGTAGAACGCCACCAGATGCGGCGCCAAATCCTGCGCGGCACTTTCGATTACCTGAGGATAATCGATAAGTTGCTGCAACAACGCAGTTTCATATTCGCTGTCCAGCAAACCGACATCCGCCTGCAACAAGGCCTGCCGTTCACCGCCCCAGGTCTCCAGCACCGTGCTGATGCGGGCGTGTGCATACTGAATGTAATATACAGGATTATCGTTACTCTTCGATTTCGCCAGATCAATATCGAAAACCAGCTGCGAATCCGGATGACGCGCCGCCAGGAAATAGCGCGTGGCATCGCAGCCGACTTCGTCTATCAGATCGCGCAGCGTGACATAGCTGCCCGCGCGTTTGGAGATTTTCACCTCTTCGCCGTTTTTGAGCACCGTCACCATCTGGTGCAGCACGTAGTCCGGCCAGCCTTTGGGAATCCCGATATCCAGCGCCTGCAAACCGGCTCTGACACGCGTGATCGTGCTGTGATGATCCGCGCCCTGCTCGTTGATGACACGCACAAAACCGCGCCGCCACTTTTCCAGATGGTAGGCCACATCCGGCACAAAATAGGTGTAGCCGCCATCCGTTTTGCGCATCACGCGATCTTTGTCATCGCCAAAATCGGTGGTGCGCAGCCACAGCGCAGTCGTCCTGTTCATAGGTGTGACCGCTGGCAATCAGACGGTTGACCGTCTCTTCAACCTTGCCCTCGCTGTACAGCGCCGATTCCAGCGAAAACACATCGAATTCCACATTGAAAGGCGCGCAAATCCAGATCCTGTTCGCGACGCAGATAAGCCACGGCAAAATGGCGTATCGCCACTTCGTCTTCCACATCCGCCGTGCCCGTCGTGTGCTGATCGTCCGCCTCCACCGTTTCGCACGCCATATAGGCGCGCGCCACATCCGCGATGTAATCACCACGATAACCCGCCTCCGGCCAGGATGGATCGTCCGGGGTAATGCCTTTGCAGCGCAATTGCACCGAGCGCATCAGGTTTTCAATCTGCGCACCCGCATCGTTGTAATAAAACTCGCGCGTGACGTTCCAGCCCGCCGCATGCAGCACGTTGCACAAACAATCGCCCACCGCCGCCCCCCGGCCATGCCCCACATGCAGCGGTCCGGTCGGATTGGCGGAAACAAATTCCACCTGAACGCTGCGCCCCGCACCCAGATGAATGTGACCGTAACCCGCACCCGCATGCAGCACGGCATGCACGATCTGCTTGCTTGGCGGCTTTGGTGACAAACAGATTGATGAAACCCGCACCGGCGATTTCGACTTTTTCGATGACAGCCGACTGCGGCAAGGCAGCGATCAGCGCCTGAGCGATGTCGCGCGGTGATTTACGCAGCGGCTTGGCCAGCTGCATCGCCAGATTGCAGGCGTAATCGCCGTGCGCTGCCTGTTTGGGACGCTCGATCAGGATGGTGATCGCCTGCTCTGGCGCAACCTCGCGCAACGCTTGCGCAAACAATTCGGAAATATGGGATTTAAAATTCAATACGACGGACATGGGTAGCACCTTACTTAAGAGGCGCGGATTATATCATCTGGGCAGCGCGTGAACCTGCCAGCTTATGACAGGTGCCTGATACCTGCCACACTTGCCTGCGCCACCGCCTGAATCAGCGCGTCTACAGCCTGAGTGCGCGCAAAGCTCTTGCGCCAGGCCAGCGCAATCCGGCGGGCTGGCACCGGCTGTTCAAAGGGGATGACAGTAAGCAAAGTGCTGCGATAACGTTCACCGTTGGCCGAGGCAGGCAACACCGTAATGCCCAGACCGGAGGCGACCATATTGCGTATGGTTTCCAGCGACGTGCCTTGCTGCGGTTCGCACCACGCCGCGCGATAGGTCGGGGCAGGCTTCAGCCACCTGGTTGCTGAAGCAATGGCCGGAATCCAGCAGCAACACTTTCTCTTCCGCCAGTTCGGGCGCTTTGATGCTGCGCCGTGCAGCCCAGCGATGGTCGTTGTTCACCACCACCTCAAAAGGTTCGTCATACAGCGGGTGGGTGAGGATGCTGCCCCCCGAACGGCAGCGCGATGATGATGACATCCAGCTTGCCGTTGCGCAGGCGACATCTAGGTTCGCGGTGATGTTCTCTTCCACTTCCAATGGCATCTGCGGCGCAACCTTGCCAATGCGGGGATGAGCGCAGGAATAAATACGGGCTCACGCTGTGGATGATGCCGACGCAACGGAGTGATCAGTTGGTTCTTTCCTTGAGCGGCTATCTCGCGGATGCGTTCCGCTTCTTCCAGCACGCGCTGTGCCTGCTCCACGATAGACGCCCCGCATGGGTGTGACGCTGACATCGCTCTTGCCGCGCTCGAAAATCTTCAGCCCCAGCTCCACTTCCAGCTTCTGTATCGCCAGCGACAGCGCAGGCTGGCTGATGAATACCTTCTCCGCCGCACGACGGAAGTTGCGTTCCTGCGCCACAGCCACGATGAAGCGAAGTTCGTTGAGTGTCATGATTTAAGCTATGTCGTAGTTATCCGCGAAAGCGGGAATCCACCAATTATTATCACGCGGGACGCGGAGAACGCGGAGAAAATCCGGAGTGTTTTTCATGATTTAAATTAAAATTAACAATTCAATTGGTTACGATTTTTTTGATTCTGGTTTTCGGTTTCTCGGCGTACTCCGCGTCTCCGCGTGAATTGGTTTTTTACATTCGGGTTTTCGATTCAACAACTAATTGCGACAGAGCCATGATGTATCTCCAGTGATTTGGATAATAAATCAGCCAGCTTTAAACAATCAATTGGATTTATCACGCTTCAGTCGTTACATTGCGTCCGTGGACAACGAACCACCCCGTTAACCAAAAAAGGAGCGCATCATGCAACGACCCGAAATCAAGACCATCGCCAATCTCGAATCCGCATTTGCAGGCGAATCGATGGCACATATCAAGTACCGCTACTTTGCCAAAATCGCCCGCGCCGAGGGCGACGAGGAAACCGCAAAAGTATTTGAAGAAACAGCGAATCAGGAAGTGCAGCACGCGCTGGGCCATCTCGACCTGCTTGTATCCGAAAGCCGGTATGACCACAAAGCGCTGCCTTGAAATGGCGATCGAAGGCGAGACTTACGAATACACCGAGATGTATCCCGGTTTTTTGGAGACCGCCCGGCAGGAAGGGCAATGCCGCAGCAGCATCGGAAATCACGGAGCAGATCGCCGAATCGAAAGAGCACGCCGACATGTTCAAGGCCACGCTGGAAAAAGCAGCCAAACGATTCGCGGCACTGGCCAAAGTGGAAGAACGTCACGCCAACCAGTACCGCGCCGTGCTGGCAAACCGCTGATATAATAAACAAAAGATTTTCAAGGAGAACGACATGAAAGTATGGCAATGTGTAGTGTGTGGATTTATTTACAACGAAGTGAAGGGCTTGCCGGAAGAGGGCATCGCAGCAGGCACGGCATGGGCCGACATCCCCGACAACTGGGCCTGTCCTGATTGCGGCGTCGCAAAAGCCGATTTCGATATGATAGAAATTTAACCCGAATATTCCACCAGCATTGTCATTCCGGCTTTGCGAGCAACCGCTTCGCGGCTTGCTTGCCTGCTTACCCCTCTGCGCTGGAATGACAAACTTAACTATTGGCGGCTTTACTTAATAATCAGCATTGACCATACACCCCTGCAAGAAGAGGAGAGTTTCATGAAACCGATCATCGTGCTGGGCAGCGGTCTTGCCGGATACACCGTCGTGCGCGAATTGCGTAAGCTCAATCGCGAGACACCCGTTACCATGTTGTCTCAGGACAACGGCGACTACTATTCCAAACCGATGCTCTCCAATGCCTTTGCACAAGGCAAGGCACCCGCCACGCTGGTGCTGACAGCGGCGGCAGTGATGGAAAAGCAGCTAAATATCACACTGCTGACCCATTGCAAAGTCAATGCGATCCATCGATTAACCAGCCAACTCGATACCAGCGCAGGCATGCTGGACTACGACCGACTGGTGCTGGCAACAGGCGCTGATCCAATCCGCATCCCCGTACAGGGCGATGCCGCCGATAAAATATTGTCGGTGAACGACCTGGCGGATTACGCGCATTTTCGCGATCAGCTGGAAGGTGCAAAAACCGTCGCCATCATGGGCGGCGGACTGATCGGCTGCGAGTTTGCCAATGATCTGGCTATTGCCGGTTTCAGGGTCCACGTGATAGACCCGGCCCCCTATCCGCTTGCCGGTCTTTTGCCTGAACAAGCGGGCAGGCAACTTCTCGAACCATTGAGCAATATAGGCGTGACCTGGCATTTCGGCAGCGCCGTGCACAGCATCAATTCATCGGATGCGGGCTATGCGCTTACCCTCACCGACAATTCGACGTTGAACGCAGACCTTGTACTCTCGGCCATTGGCCTGCGTCCGCGCGCGCAACTGGCACGCGAGGCAGGGCTGTTGGTTAATCGCGGCATTGTGGTCGATGATCACTTGCAAAGTTCCGACGAAGCGATCTATGCGCTAGGCGACTGCGCCGAAATTGAGGGTCGTATGCTGCCCTTTGTGTTGCCCATCATGCAGGCAGGCCGCTCGCTGGCAAAAATACTGAACGGCGAAGATGCCAAAGTCGTTTTCCCGTACATGCCCGTGGTGGTCAAAACACCGGCTCACCCCGTCGCAGTCTCGCCGGTTGCGCGCGATGCGGCCGGAGCATGGCAGGTGCTGTCATCGGGTCAGGGCATCAAAATGGGGTTTTTCAACCGCCGGAACCAGATGACCGGTTTTGCGATTAGCGGTGAATTTATCGGTGAACGCAATGAAATGACCAAATTGCTTGTCACTATTT
Source organism: uncultured beta proteobacterium (assembly GCA_963784505.1). GTDB lineage: Bacteria > Pseudomonadota > Gammaproteobacteria > Burkholderiales > Gallionellaceae > Gallionella. The sequence goes on from CAWASY010000014.1 coordinate 15,920, forward strand.
AACCGACTTTCCGGATCAGATCGACGCGTATCGGCATATTGAATGTAGCCCCTGCCGGTGTCATGTGCGCTGCGAATTTCAGCTTTACCTGGCTGCACAAAGCCTCGCTCAGACTATGCCGGGTATGCGTCACCTTCAGGATATTGGCGTCAAATTCGGCAAAGTCTGCAAAATGCATGGGGGTTGAAAAAAAGTTCTGGCTCGCAAGTAAAAAACGCCCCGATGCAACCGCGCGACTGACTGCGGCAAAGGCGGCTTCGCGCACCGCCTGTTCGTCATGAAACAGTCTCAGGATTTCGTTGAAATCCCCGGAAAATACGGGTTCTGAGATGTACGCTACCCCGTCGGTTTTCGAGCACCCGGTGAATTTCACGCAGCGCCGCATCCATCAGGTCAACCGGCACATGGTGCAGCGACTTGAACATCATCACGATGTCATATGACTGATCGGCTGCCGGAATCGCCTGAGCACCGCCCCGTTCAAAGCGCACATGACCGGGCACCGTGCGGCGCAGATTCTCGGCATGCTGAATCTCGTCCACTTCCAGCGCAACGATGGACTTGACTTTTCCGCCTTCGGCGATCGCCAGCGTCTTATCGGCCTTGCCGCACCCGAGCTCCAGCACCTCTGCATCCTGAAAGAACAACAGTTGTTCATAGACCTCGCGTTCATCGCAAATCCGATTGGTATCCGTGTTTGAAATTTCCATATTCACACCTCAAAAAAGCCAGACAATAAAAACAAATCTATTGTAACTCAATATGATACATAACATTACCAAACAACAATACAAGCGTTGCAGGCGATGTGTTTGAAGAATGTAGCCTGAACTTTGCATAAATTTTTTCCGGTATGATTTTGGCATTTGTGGTGCCATTTTTTGATTTTCAGGCGAATCTCCCCCAACCCCCACTGGCAGGGTGTAGCGTAAGTCAGTTGTTGTGAAGGGTGGGTGGCGTCGTCTCGTGAGCCAACCGTGACCGTTCATGGAGAAGCCGGCATGGCAGGTCTCCTGCCGGCCGGGCAAAGTCGCTGGCAGATCAGCGCCAGTATTGATTTGACCGTGCAGGCGCTTGGCAGATGCAAAATTACGCGATCCTTGTACTGTTTGACGCGCACGGCAACTTTGAACAGGGAAAGAATGACTGTTTTGGGTTGTGCATTTGCCAGTGCAGTGTCTTGCAGCCCCAGTTCGCGCAGTTGCTGGTGCAATACGTAAGCGGCTGCCGCAAAGATCAGACGACCGAAATTGGCCAGGAAAGTTGAAGCCGAAGTGCGGTCGGATTTCAGGTCGCATTTGACTTGCTTGATCCAATTTTCAGCCTGACCTCTTGCACAATACTCCATCTGATAGAGCGCCTTTGGGCTGGGGCTGCGCAGCGTAGTGACCACGAAGCGTTCGTTATCCTTATCGAATAAGCCATTGCTTCCAGACAATACTTCAGCTTTTAGCACGACGCGATAGGCTTGTGGCCAGGATTTGGCCACAAGCCTATCAAGCCATCATCTAAGAAGCTGAATATGTATGGAAGCAATGGCTTATTCGATAAGGATAACGAACGCTTCGGTGAGGATCGTTGCGCTACGTTGCCAGCCCAAAGGCGCTCTATCAGATGGAGTATTGTGCAAGAGGTCAGGCTGAAAATTGGATCAAGCAAGTCAAATGCGACCTGAAATCCAAGCCGCTTCGGCTTCAACTTTCCTGGCCAATCGTGTGATCTTTGCGGCAGCCGCTTACATTGCACCAGCAACTGCGCAAAACGAGGCTGCGACACTGCACTGGCAAATGCACAACCCAAAACAGTCATTCTTTCCCTGTTCAAAGTTGCCGTGCGCGTCAAACAGTACAAGGATCGCGTAATTTTGCATCTGCCAAGCGCCTGCACGGTCGTCGATCTCCGGCGCTGATCTGCCAGCGGACTTTTGCCGGCAGGAAGCCTGCCATGCCGGCTTCTCCATGAACGGTCACGGTTGGCTCACGAGACGACGCCACCCACCCTTCACAACAACTGACTTACGCTACACCCTGCCAGTGGGGGTTGGGGGAGATTCGCCTGAAAATCAAAAAATGGCACCACAAATGCCAAAATCATACCGGAAAAAATTTATGCAAAGTTCAGGGTAGCATTCTTCAAACACATCGCCTGCAACGCTGGTATTGTTGTTTGGTAATGTTATGTATCATATTGAGTTACAGATGATTTTGTTTTTATTGTCTGGCTTTTTTGAGGTGTGAATATGGAAATTTCAAACACGGATACCAATCGGATTTGCGATGAACGCGAGGTCTATGAACAACTGTTGTTCTTTTCAGGATGCAGAGGTGCTGGAGCTCAGGGTGCGGCAAGGCCGATAAGCGCTCGCAATGGCCGAAGGCGGAAAAGTCAAGTCCATCGTTGCGCTGGAAGTCGACGAAGTTCAGCATGCCGAGAATCTGCGCCGCGCGTGCCCCGTCATGTGCGCTTTGAATTGGGCATGCTGGGGCGGAATTCCGGCAGCCGATCAGTCATATGACATCGTGACCATGTTGAGTCGGCCCCACCATGTGCCGGTTTGACCTGATGGATGCGGGGGCTGCGTGAAATTCACCGGGTGTGAAAACCGACGGGGTAGCGTACATCTCAGAACCCGTATTCAACGAAATCCTGAGACTGTTTCATGACGAACAGGCGGTGCGCGAAGCCGCCTTTGCCGCAGTCAGTCGCGCGGTTGCAGTGGGACCATTTTTTACTTGCGAGCCAGAACTTTTTTTCAACCCCCATGCATTTTGCAGACTTTACCAAAATTGACGCCAATATCCTGAAGGTAACGCGTCGGATAGTCTGAGCGAGGCTTTGTGCAGCCAGGTAAAGCTGAAATTCGCAGCGCACATGACACCGGCAGGGGCTACATTCAATATGCCGATACGCGTCGATCTGATCCGGAAAGTCGGTTAAATAGTGACAAGCCAGATTTGGCCGTTCATTGCGTTCACCGATAAATTCACCGCTAATCGCAAAACCGGTCATCTGGTTCCGGCGGTTGAAAAACCCCATTTTGATGCCCTGACCCAAAATGGCGCACCTCCCCATGCTCCGGCCGCATCGCGCGCAACCGCGAATGGATGACGGTGTTGACCACCACGGGCATGTACGGGAAAACGACTTTGGCATCTTCGCCGTTCGTATTTTTGCCAGCGAGCGGCCTGCCTGCATGATGGGCAACACAAAGGGCAGCATACGACCCTCAATTTCGGCGCAGTCGCCTAGCACATAGATCGCTTCAGTCGGAACTTGCAAGTGATCATCGACCACAATGCCGCGATTAACCAACAGCCCTCCTCGCGTGCCACTCAGGACGCAGGCCAATGGCCGAGAGTACAAGGTCTGCATTCAACGTCGAATTGTCGGTGAGGGTAAGCGCATAGCCCGCATCCAATGAATTGATGCTGTGCACGGCGCTGCCCGGTTCGATGGTTGCGAAGTTGCACTGCCCGCTTGTTCAGGCAAAAGACCGGCAAGCGGATAGGGGGCCGGGTCTATCTCACGTGGACCCTGAAACCGGCAATAGCCAGATCATTGGCCAACTCGCAGCCGATCAGTCCGCCGCCCATGATGTGACGGTTTTTGCACCTTCCAGCTGATCGCGAAAATGCGCGTAATCCGCCAGGTCGTTCACCGACAATATTTTATCGGCGGCATCGCCTGTACGGGATGTGGATTGGATCAGCGCCTGTCGGCGCACCAGTCGGTCGTAGTCCAGCATGCCTGCGCTGGTACTCGGAGTTTGGCTGGTTAATCGATGGATCGCATTGACTTTGCAATGGGTCAGCAGTGTGATATTTAGCTGCTTTTCCATCACTGCCGCCGCTGTCAGCACCAGCGTGGCGGGTGCCTTGCCTTGTGCAAAGGCATTGGAGAGCATCGGTTTGGATGAGTAGTCGCCGTTGCCTGAGACAACATGGTAACGGGTGTCTCGCGATTGAGCTTACGCAATTCGCGCACGACGGTGTATCCGGCAAGACCGCTGCCCAGCACGATGATCGGTTTCATGAAACTCTCCTCTTTCTTGCAGGGGTGTATGGTCAATGCTGATTATTAAGTAAAGCCGCCAATAGTTAAGTTTGTCATTCCAGCGCAGAGGGGTAAGCAGGCAAGCAAGCCGCGAAGGACTTCGTTGTAAATAAAACCACACACTACACCGCATTGCCATACTTTCATGTCGTATTCCTGGAAATTTTTTGTTTATTATATCAGCGGTTTGCCAGCACGGCGCGATACTGATTGGCGTGTCATTCTTCTACTTTAGCCAGTGCCGCAAAGCGCTTGGCTGCCTTTTCCAGCGTGGCCTTAAACATGTCGGCGTGCTCTTTGGATTCGGCGATCTGCTCCGTGATTTCCAGATGCTGCTGCGGCATTGCCCTCCTGCCGGGCGGTCTCCAAAAAACCGGGATACATCTCGGTGTATTCGTAAGTCTCGCCTTTGATCGCCATTTCAAGGCAGCGCTTTGTGGTCAAACCGGCTTTCGGGTACAAGAGGTCGAGATGGCCCAGCGCGTGCTGCACTTCCTGATTCGCTGTTTCTTCAAATATTTTTGCAGTTTCTTCGTCGCCCTCGGCGCGGGCGATTTTGGCAAAGTAGCGGTACTTGATATGTGCCATCGATTCGCCTGCAAATGCGGATTCAAGATTTGCCATGGTTTTGATTTCGGGTCGTTGCATGATGCGCTCCTTTTTTTGGTTAACGGGGTGGTTCGTTGTCCACAGCCGCAATGTAACGACAGAAGCGTGATAAATCTAATTGATTATTTAAAGCTGGCTGATTTATTATGCAAATCACTGGAGATAAATCATGGCTCTGTCGCAATTAGTTGTTGAATCGAAAAGCTGAATGTAAAAAACCAATTCACGCGGAGACGCGGAGTACGCCGAGAAACCCAAAACCAGAATCAAAAAATCTTAACCTATTGAATTGTTAATTTTAATTTAAATTATGAAAATACTCCGGATTTTCTCTGCGTTCTCCGCGTCTCCGCGTGATAATAATAGGTCGAAAAAAGCAATTTCAACAGATAACTACGACATAGCTTAAATCATGACACTCAACGAACTTCGCTTCATCGTGGCGGTCGCGCAGGAACTCAGTTTTCGCCGTGCTGCGGAAAAATCCTTTATCAGTCAGCCCGCACTGTCGCTGGCCATACAGAAGCTGGAAGAGGAGCTGGGGCTGAAGATTTTCGAGCGCGGCAGAAATGAGATCACTGTTACGCCGGCAGGCCTCGCCATTGTCGAACAGGCGCAACGCGTGCTGGAGGAGGCAGAACGCATCCGCGAGATCGCAGCTCAGGGGAAAAATCAACTGACCAGCCCGTTGCGTATCGGCATCATCTACAGCGTCGGCCCGTATTTATTGCCTGCGCTGATTTTTGAATTGAAAACGGTTGCGCCGCAGATGTCTTTGGTGGTTGAGGAAAACATCACCGCGAATCTGGATGCCGCACTGCGCAATGGCCGACTGGATGTCATTATCATCGCCTTGCCGTTCGGGGGGGGCGGTATTCTGACGCATCCGCTGTACGATGAATCTTTTGAAGTGGTAGTAAGCCGCGATCATCCATGGGCTGCCAGGCATAGCATAGAAGCGCAGGAACTGGCCGGTGAAAAAGTGTTGCTGTTGGATTCGGGGCATTGTTTCAGCAATCAGGTGAGTGAGGCCTGTCCCGAAATAAATCGTAAGGGAGGTGAGATACAGCAGGGCACGTCGCTGGAAACCATACGCAATATGGTTGCTTCCGGTCTGGGCATTACGGTGCTGCCCGCCTCGGCCAACGGTGAACGTTATCGCAGCACTTTGCTTAGTGTCATCCCCTTTGAACAGCCGGTGCCAGCCCGCCGGATTGCGCTGGCCTGGCGCAAGAGCTTTGCGCGCACTCAGGCTGTAGACGCGCTGATTCAGGCGGTGGCGCAGGCAAGTGTGGCAGGTATCAGGCACCTGTCATAAGCTGGCAGGTTCACGCGCTGCCCAGATGATATAATCCGCGCCTCTTAAAGTAAGGTGTACCCATGTCTGTCGTACTGAATTTAAAAACCCATATTTCCGAATTGTTTGCGCACGCGCTGGGCGTGGTTGCGCCGGAGCAGGCTATCACCATCCTGATCGAACGTCCCAAACAGGTCGCTCACGGCGATTATTCCTGCAATCTGGCGATGCAGCTGGCCAAGCCATTGCGTAAGTCGCCGCGAGACTTGGCTCGTGCGCTGATAGATGCATTGCCGCAATCGGCTGTCATCGAAAAAGTCGAGATCGCCGGTGCAGGGTTTATCAATCTGTTTGTGACCAAGGCTGCCAAGCAGCAGATCGTGCATGCCGTGCTGCATGCGGGGGCGGGCTACGGGCACATTCATCAGGGTATGGGGCGCAGCGTGCAGGTGGAATTTGTTTCTGCCAATCCGACAGGCCCGCTGCATGTGGGCCATGGCCGGGGGGCGGCGGTGGGAGATTGTTTGTGCAACGTGCTGCATGCGGCAGGCTGGACGGTCACGCGCGAATTTTATTACAACGATGCGGGTGCGCAGATTGAAAACCTGATGCGTTCGGTGCAATTGCGCTGCCATGGCATCACCCCGGACGATCCGTCATGGCCGGAGGGCGGGTATCGCGGCGATTATATTAACGATGTGGCGCGCGCCTATATGGCGTGTGAAACCGTCGAGGCGGATGATCAGCACACGACGGGTCGCGGGGACGCGGAGGATACGGAGTCGATACGTCATTTTGCAGTGGCTTATTTGCGTCGCGAGCAGGATCTCGACCTTAGAGCATTTAACGTGGAGTTCGACGTGTTTTCGCTGGAATCTGCGCTGTACAGCGAAGGCCATGTGGAAGAGACCGTCAACCGTCTGATTGCCAGTGGTCATACCTTTGAACAGGACGGCGCGCTGTGGTTGCGCACCACGGATTTCGGCGATGACAAGGATCGCGTGATGCGCAAGACGGACGGCGGCTATACCTATTTTGTGCCGGATGTGGCGTACCACCTGCAAAAATGGCGGCGCGGTTTCGTGCGCGTCATCAACGAGCAGGGTGCGGATCATCACAGTACGATTACGCGTGTCAGAGCTGGATTGCAGGCGCTGGATGCAGGCATTCCTGCGGGCTGGCCGGACTATGTGCTGCACCAGATGGTGACGGTGCTCAAAAACGGCGAAGAGGTGAAAATCTCCAAACGTGCGGGCAGTTATGTCACGCTGCGCGACTTGATAGACGAAGTCGGTTGCGACGCCACGCGTTATTTCCTGGCGGCGCGTCATCCGGATTCGCAGCTGGTTTTCGATATTGATCTGGCAAAATCCAAGAGTAACGATAATCCGGTGTATTACATTCAGTATGCGCATGCCCGTATCAGCACGGTGCTGGAACTTGGGGCGGTGAGCGGCTGGAGTTTGCTGGCCGCCGATGTTAGTTTGCTGGATAGTGAATATGAAACCGCACTTCTTCAGCAACTTATTGATTATCATCATGTAATTGAAAGTGCCGCGCAGGATTTGGCTCCTCATCTGGTTGCGTTTTATCTGAAGGAATTAGCCGCAGCGTTTCATAGCTACTATAATGCGGCGCGCTTTCTGGTCGATGACGAAGCAATCAAGTGTGCGCGTCTGGCGCTGATCGCCGCCGCCGCGCAGGTGATGCGCAATGGTCTTGCGCTGCTGGGTGTGAGCGCACCGGGGAAAATGTAGTAGTACGATGGTTGAAGTGATCAACTTAATGGAACTGGATAAGAATCATGAGCCGAGCAGCAAGCAATAGATCCGCTACACCCAGGAAGAGTGGTCCGTCCCGTTGCTGGCTGGGCTTTGCTGGGTATGGTGTTCGGCGTTGCACTGGCGGCAGGTTTGGCCTGGTTTATGATTAAATCACCTAGCCCCTTCGTCAACAAGGAGTCGTGGTCAATCCACGGTCGAAATCATCAAACCGGATGTGATGTGGCTAAACCCTGTCTGCGCAGCCCCTGAATCCTGCGCAGCCCCTTGAATCCTGAGCCGCTGCTGAATCGGGCGCCTCGGGGTCGGGGAAGCAAAGCCCCGTTTCGAGTTTTACAAGGTCTTGACGGATAAGCCGGATCGGCAGTCGGGTACATCCCCTGCACCTGTCGAGAAGCCGAAAGCCACCGTGACAGCCCACGCCCGGGCGATTTATTTGCAGGCAGGCGCTTTTTCGAATGCCGTCCGATGCGGAGAATCTTAAGGCGGGCCTGGCCATGAAGGGCTTGGAGGCTAGTGTGCAGAGCCGTGACGACTACCGGGCAAGGGTGAGCTTCATCGGGTACGGGTCGGTTCTTTCCAGAAGCGACCAGGAAATGACCAGTGCGCGTGAGACGTTTAAGTTGAACGGGTTGGAAGCCTCTCCAATGCACTGATTTACTGTCGTCGTTATTTTAACTCAAGGAGCAATTAATGAAAGCTGGATTTAAAAGTCTGATTTTTGCCGTCGTCCTGCTGTTTTCCTGTACAGCATTTGCAGTGCCACAATTAGGTCGCGATTACACCCTGCTTAATCCGTTTCAGCCTGTGAGCACCAAAAAAATCGAAGTCATGGAGTTTTTCTTTTATGAATGCCCGCACTGCTTTCATTTGCACAATGAACTGATTAAATGGGATAAAACGATTCCTGGCGATGTTGAGATGGTGTATGTGCCGACCATCTTCCGCGATTCGACCGAGCCCCTGGCGCGTACCTTTTATGCGCTGCAATCGATGGGAAAAATCAAACGCTGGATGATGCGATTTATCAGGCGATCCACGTGAAAAACATGGATTTGCATGATCTGGATTCGATTTCCAAATTTGTCAGCCAGTCAGGGTGTCTGGAGCAAGGCGAAGTTCGCGTCGGAATATAATTCATTCACGATCAGCAGCAAGGTCTGGTACACGCCAAACGAATGATCGCAGCTATGCCATCAACGGCACGCCGACGCTGGTGGTGGATGGTAGATATTCAGTCACTGGTTTGCCACAGGCTGGCATTTGCGTGTGCTGGATGAAGTCATCGCCATGGCCCGCAAGGAACACAAGCGTTAATGAGATAAATTTGGCGAGGGTCTTCCTCGCACAACTAAGTGGAAAGCCTCAAGTTGTTGCGTGAAGGATCTTGAGGATCGGATAGCGTTAGAGGCAGGACGGATAGGTTTCTCTCAATCCAAGTTCCTCACTCCTCGATCCTGTCTGCGAGACTGTCATTTACCCGGTGCAGTGGGCGGTCTCGGGACTGGCGCTTGCCCGCCATTATCTTGAGCGCGGCGCAGTGGTCCCGCGATTGCGCGTCGAGGTGAGTTATTGCAAGCGCTGTCAGCAGAATTCCCGGGCAGGGTTTACCATTACGCGCTGGATGTGTGTGATGCCGCTGCGCTGGGGCGGTCAGTGATTTCGTCGCGCACGACGCTGACGGAATACGCCGAGGATATTGATGCTTTCCGTCAGGTGATGGAGATTAACGTGCTGGGGATGGTGAAGACCTTTCAGCCCTTTATTGCCTCGATGCGCAATGCCGGGCACGGCACGCTGGTTGGTATTGCCAGTGTGGCGGGATTTCGCGGTTTGCCGGGCGCCAGTGCTTATTCCGCATCCAAGGCGGCTGCCATTACCTATCTGGAGTCGCTGCGCGTCGAATTGCATGGCAGCGGTGTGAAAGTCGTGACGATCTGTCCGGGCTACATCAAAACGCCGATGACAGCGGTCAATCCTTATGCAATGCCGTTTATTCTGGAAGCGCCGGAGGCGGCGCGTCGCATCGCACTCGCCATCGAACGGCAAAAAGCCTTTGCAGTGATTCCGTGGCAAATGGGGCTGGTGGGTGCGTTGCTCAAGCGCTTGCCTGACTGTTTGTATGACCGGTTGTTTGCGCATGCGCCGCATAAGCCGCGCGGCTTGCTTTAGGCTTGTATGCGGCTGTACCGTCAGTTTGCAGATGGCGTGCCGGACTATCTGGCGCACTATTACTGGTGGGCCTATCTGTGGTCGGGCGGTATCTGGCTGTTCGACCACCAGTTCATCATCAACGCCATTCTGTTCGGGCAATACGACAAGCTATTGAATAAAACGCTGGCGCACGTTGATCGCAGGCAGGGGATACGGCTGCTCCAGCTCACCTGTGTGTACGGCAAGCTCACGCCAAAACTGCTGTCGGCTTGCGATGGCGATGTTCATTTGTGTGATGTGGCTGACGGTCAGTTGCAATTGACCCGGCGCAAGACGCGCGGGCTTGCCGGGCGCTGCCCGTTGGCGCGTATGAACGCAACCTGCCTGGGTTACGCGAACGATGCCTTCGATCAGGTCGTCGTATTTTTTTTGTTACATGAGATGCCGCAGGATGCGCGTCACAGTACGTATTCTGAAATTGCCCGTGTGGTGCGCGCGGGCGGATCGGTGTTGCTGACTGAATATGCATCCACTCCGCGTCATCATGCGCTGTACCGGTTTACCCCTTTTCGCCGGCTGCTCGGCAGCCTGGAGCCGTTTCTGCCCGGGTTCTGGCTGGAAGATGTGGCGGCGGAGTTGGGTGCTGCGTTGCGCGCAAACGGCAAGACGCTGTTCGGCGAGCCGCAGATTGAATACGTTTTTGCCGGTTTTTATCGCGTCATGCGTTTTGATGTAGTCAATGTGGTCAGACTCGATTGATTTTAGAATTTAAAAGGGCCGCTTCCCTTTGTTTTGCGCCTCAATAAGGTAATCTGGGACAGGCCACGTTTTTATTAGTAGATTGATTATTAAGTATTATATGATTTAAAAGTGCCGTTTAATTTTCGTAACTAATTTTTAATCAAGGAGAACACATGTAGTCTTTGCTTATCGCATTTTTTGCAGCGCTCTATCTTGCATGTTGTGCGGCTCCGGGGCCGAATGACCCGAACTATGATTCTGCGAAGCGCAAGAATGTCAGCGTCAAGCAGACCACGCGCGGAGTTGAGGTGACGGTCAACGAATCTAGCGCAAGCGCCGCTGCTCGCCAGTATGCTAGTGCATGAACAGCGATTGAGCGAGACAGAGTTTATGGAAAGACTCTATACCTCAGTCGAAATGCAGCGAGATTATCCGGTTTATCAAATCTGGCAGCAGGAAGTGGGTGGCGTGAATTATCCCGTCATCCGGGCCAGCCACAATGCCGGGTTGTACTGGCGGGTGGACGGGCAATGGCGCGTGGCAGGGTATGCAAAAAGTCGGGAAGAGGCGGAAGCCAAAATAGCCAAGGCGGCCAAGTAATTATTCTGTTGTCAGGACGATGTACGGACGCTATGATGGCGCCAGTCGCGTTAATTA
>CAWASY010000015.1:0-16095 GCA_963784505.1 uncultured beta proteobacterium
GGAACCATTTACCGCATCGATGAGATGGAAGCCGATCCGATCCGGCTGAATGCCAATCTGGGTTATTACACCAACTTCATGAATTTGCTGGATTGCGCGGCCATTGCTGTGCCCGCTGGCTTTCAGGAGAACGGGCTACCCTTCGGTATTACGCTCGCCGCACCGACTCATCAGGATATCCCGTTGCTGCATCTGGCTGAACGATATCTCGGTATGGAAGAAAGGCATACGCAACAAATAACGAAACCACTTGAGGGGCGGGTACAAGTCGCCGTTTGTGGTGCTCACCTCGAAGGCTTGCCACTTAACCATCAACTCACGGATCGCGGCGCACATCTGGTGGCACGTGGCCTGACATCCAGGGATTACCAGCTGTACGCACTGCCCGGCGGTCCGCCCTATCGGCCAGGCATGGTGAAGGTGGCGCCAGGGGAGGGCAGCGCCATCGAAGTCGAAGTATGGGAGATGGCGGCTCGCGAATTCGGCACCTTTGTGGCGGGCATTCCTGCGCCACTTGGCATCGGCACGATTACGCTGACTGACGGCAAACAAGTTCAGGGCTTCGTCTGTGAATCTTATGCCGTCAAAGACGCGGAAGACATCACACACTTGGGTTCCTGGCGCGCCTATCTTCAGGGGAAAAGCTAAAAATGGAACTTAAACTCTTTAAAACACTGTGGGGACATTGCGGTTCGATGGATTCGGCTGCGGAACAGGCGGTTAAAGCCGGCTTTGCCGGATTGGAAGGTGGTGCAGATGGCACACAGGATTATCGTGACGAACTGCACGCGGCCTTGCAGACGCGGCAACTGGAATACATACAGGAGATTGTCACGGCAGGCGGTTATGTTCCGCGCCGCAATGCCAGCGTGCAAGAGCATGTTGCCGATGTCGAGCGCCAGTTACATATGGGACAACGGCTCAATCCTAAATTTGCAACCATCATCGGTGGTTGCGATGCCTGGTCGCTGGAACAGAGCGTGCGTTTTTTCGGTGAAACGCAGGAAGTTGCTGCACGCATGGACATTGTTTGCAGCTTCGAGACGCACCGCAGCCGTTCGCTGTTCAACCCGTGGCGTACGCTGGAAATTCTTGAACGCCTGCCCGAACTGCGGCTCACCTGCGATTTTAGTCACTGGGTGGTCGTCATGGAACGCCAACTGGATGATGACTGGGACGCCGTACTCGAAGTGGCTGTCCACGCCCACCATATCCACGCCCGCGTGGGTTACGAACAAGGACCGCAAGTGCCGCATCCGGCAGCTGCCGAATATGCTGGTGCGCTGGCATCGCACCAGCGCTGCTGGGAAGCAATCTGGGAAGCGCTGTGCGAACGCGGCTATGTGCAGACCACGATGACACCAGAGTTCGGCCCAGATGGTTATCTGCATACCCTACCTTTCACAAATCAGCCGGTCGCGGACTTATGTGAAATCAACACATGGATGGGGAAAACTGAAAAATCCCATTTTCAAGACTGGCAAATACGTATGTCCAGGCAGGATTGAGCAAATTCACGCAATAGATTTTTCGCAGTAAATGGCAGTTGGTTTTAATTTTTTCTAACCCAAGTAAGGAGTATCAAAATGCAAATCAAAAAACTCGTTATTGCCACAGCCCTGTTGTCGGCGTCGTTTTCAGCCTGCGCCACGACCCCCATCAAGCTGGGGTTGACCACCTGGATCGGTTACGCACCATTTTATGTTGCAGATGGCCGTGACATGTACAAGAAATACGATCTTAAGGTCACGCTGCAAACTTTTGCCGATCCGGCTATGCTGCCTTCGGCCGTTTCTAGTAAAGCCGTAGATGGCGCCCTGATGACCTATGACCAGGTAATTGGTGCATCCGCTCACGGTCAGAATTTTAAGGTGGTCATGCCCATCGATTATTCGAATGGCGGTGATGCAATCCTGGCGGACAAATCCATCAACAAGATCACAGACCTGAAGGGCAAGAAGGTCGCCTACGCACCTTTATCCCCCTCCGATTTTCTGATTTCGTACGCACTCAAGATCAATGGCATGAGCGACAAGGACATCAGTCCCGTGAACATGACTCCCGAGGCAGTGCCTTCTGCAATGGCATCCAAAGCAGTTCCTGCAGGCGTAACCTATGAGCCGAACGTTTCCCAGATCCTTGGCATGGAGGGCGGTGCAAAATTCCACGTGATCTATTCATCCAAGGAAGCACCCGGCCTGATTGCGGATGTATTGGTGTTCGATGAAGCGCACATCAAGAAGAACGGCAAGCAGATCACCGCACTGATCAGAACCTATCTGGATGGTCTGGCTTACATGAAGTCGCATCCGAAGGAAGCAGCCGAGATCATTGGTAAAGCCATCGGCGTTTCAGGCAAGGAAGTGCTGGAGCAGTTGGGCGGCGTATACAACATTCCATTGGATGAAATGGCTCAGCCTTTCAATCCCGGCAAGGACACCAAGTCCTATTTTGTCAGCGGCGCAATGATCAACGAAATTCTTCTGAAAAGCGGACAGATCAAGAAAGCCGTTGCAATTCCTGCCACCATTGATGAGCAGTTCGTAAAGGCAGTCATCAAGTAATCAATCGTGCGTCCTTCCCTTGGATAAAAAAGGAAAGGGCGCACAGCAGAGGTCGCATCGATATGAGTTCACTCATCTTTCGCCATTCTGATGGCATCATTCCGAATCTGCTGGCACCAAGCTATGCCGTAAGCGGTTACGCGATCGGCCAGTGGCTGAAGGCGACCGGCTCACTGCCGGTTGCAATACTGGCAAACCTATGGTTTGCACACGCACTCATCATCGCCGCCTATCTGTTTCACAAATTTGCACACGACAATTTCATCGGTGCTGTGTCGGTGTTATTCCTGACCGCAGTGTGAAATGAAATTGCTTATAATGGATATGCGTCAGCAGCATACACTGGCCGTCCCGTCGTTACTGGCCGGCGCCCTGTTCTGGGGCTTGTTCTGGTGGCCGCTCAAAGCACTTGATGAACAGGGAATTTCCGGCAGTATCGTACAGGTATTTGCCTATGGTCTGTCCGCGCTGGTGTTGTTGCCATTTGCATTAAGAAGTATCCATGAATGGCGTATCAGGCCAGGCCTGTTGCTGCTCATCGCCTTATTGGGTGGCTGGGCGAACGTATCCCTGGTCACGGCACTCACCGAAGGCAGCGTGGTTCGAGTAATGTTGCTGTTCTATCTGGCACCGGTGTGGACGATGCTGGCAGCACGAATCTTCCTTGGTGAGGCGTTCACCCGTTTGCGTTTTATCGCGCTGGCGCTAGCGTTAGCAGGGCTGGCGGCTACACTGGGCGGCCCAGAACTGTTCTACACGCCGCTCTCAGCCATCGATTTTCTGGCACTTTCATCCGGCCTGGCCTTTGCATTGAACAACGTCGCCATCCGGGTTGGTCATCATCTGACAGACTCGGCGCGTTCAACCGCCGTCATGGGCGGCTGTGCGTTGATAGCACTCGGTTTCATGTATTGGGAGACGCCGCGTTTACAAAATATCAATCAGATTCAGCTGTGGGCGATGATCGCACTTGGCCTGCTGTGGGTATTGCCGGGTACGCTGGCCACCTTCTATGGTGTTGCACGCCTTGATGCCGGCCGTGCTGCTATCCTGTTGCTTGCGGAACTGGTAGTCGCGGTTTTCTCTGCCGTATTGATCGGCGGTGAACTGCTAAACTGGCAAGAGATTCTGGGGGGTGCACTGATCCTGTCCGCAGCGCTCATCGAAGCGCGCACCGAGTCTAGTGGCGAAGCCCATGGACACTAATGCGTGATTATCCTCGATATACAACTCGATGCTCTCGACTACGATGGTTGCGCGGTGATAACAGCCATGGCTCTCATATTGTTATCGGATGCGCGAAGCGTCATTGCCGAATTGAAAAGCTAACCACTGGAGCGGCATCATGAGTCAGGTATTGCGTCTGTGGCCGTTGCTGACGGCCACCCATCATTACGATAAATCTCTGTCCACGCGTAACAGAGGGCAAGGGCAGATCATTCAGGCGCCTGTCCTGGCCTATCTGATAGAAACCACAAATGGACGTATTCTGTTTGATGTAGGTTGTGACTATTCAAAAATTGCCGAACCCATACAGCGCGCGCAGTATTATGATTCGTTCACGTTTGGCGCACCCGATATGCAGGAAGCGCAGCGCCTGCCTCATCATCTCACCAAACTGGGATTGATGCCCGCCGATGTGGATGTGGTGTTCCTGAGTCATCTGCATTTCGATCATGCAGGCGGACTATGCGATGTGTGCGGCACGGAAGTGCATGTGCAGCATGATGAACTGGAGGCGGCACAGACAAACACCGACAGCGCCTATTTCGCGAGCGATTTTTCCGGAAACTACCCATTTAAAATTATGCAGGGCGAATACGAGCTGCTGCCTGGAATTCGTGCCATCTCCACACCCGGCCACACCGCAGGACACATGTCATTGTGGATTGAGCTCCCCAAAGGGCCGCCCGTATTGCTTTGCGGGGATGCAGCCGACCTTACCGAAAACCTGCAACTGGAAATAGCACCGGGATTGTGCTGGCAAGACCGCGATGATCTTGCACTACAGAGTATCCGCAAACTCAAGCGACTGGCGCATGAAGAACAGGCGCAACTGTGGCCCAATCACGACATGGCATTTTTCCGCGCTCTGAAGCAATTTCCTGATTGGCACGAATAAGCCCGCTTCATCCTCACCCCATTGCTCCGGCAGATGCAAAGATGTGCTGATGTCGGACTGCATTCACCTGAATGCTGATCACCTAATCCCTGTTCTGCCACATAAAAAAAGGGCACCGTGCGGTGCCCTAAAAGTGGAGCCGGGGAGGCTCCGGGAGGATAATCAACCCCTTGGCAATCGTTTTTTGCGAGTTATTGCCCACCGGGCAATATCCCTGCGAACCCCGTTTGATTGCCTAGTGGTTGGTTAGTCGTTTCATCAGAGATGAGATTAAACGTTGTAAGCGCGTTCGCCGTGAGAAGTCGTATCCAGACCTTCGCGTTCAGCTTCTTCGGATACACGCAGACCGATGGTCAGATCAACAACCTTGTAGCAGACAAAGGCGACAACCCCGGACCAGACCAGCGTGGTCAGTATTGCCTGTGCCTGTATCCACACCTGATCGCCGATGACCGTGTTCACAACGGTGTTGTTCACATAGTCCGCAATACCGGTACCGCCCAGACTCCAGTTGTTGAAAACACCGGTGAGCAACGCGCCCAGAATACCGCCAATACCATGGATACCGAACACGTCCAGCGCATCATCCGCACCGAGCAGTTTCTTCAGGCCAGTCACACCCCAGAAGCACACTACACCCGCCAATGCGCCGATAACCAGACCACCGCCGATACCAACCCAACCACAGGCTGGTGTGATGGCAACCAGGCCTGCAACTGCACCGGAAGCTGCACCCAGCAAACTTGGCTTGCCTTTGAGCATCCATTCAGCAGCCAACCAGGTCAGCACCGCAGCAGCGGTCGCAATCAGGGTATTGGCAAATGCCAGGGTAGCCGTACCGCCCGCTTCCAGCGCAGAACCCGCGTTGAAACCGAACCAACCCACCCACAACAGTGAAGCACCAATCATGGTCATCACCAAATTATGCGGTGCCATGGGTTCCTTGCCGTAACCAACACGCTTGCCTATCAGGTATGCGCCCACCAGACCGGCAATCGCCGCATTGATATGCACTACGGTACCGCCTGCAAAGTCCAGCGCACCCTTCTGGAACAAGAAGCCAGCCTTGGCGGTCTCAGTTGCCAGTGTTGCCGCATCCTTGATCGCGTCAGGGCCAGTCCAGAACCACACCATGTGAGCGATAGGCAGGTAAGCGAAGGTAAACCACAGGGCCGAGAACAGCAGCACCGCAGCAAACTTCATGCGCTCTGCAAACGCACCGACGATCAGCGCAACCGTGATGGCCGCAAAAGTCGCCTGAAACGCCACGAATGCGAATTCGGGGATGACCACGCCCTTGCTGAAGGTAGCCGCATTGGCAACACTACCCGTTGCAGGATCGAAGATACCCTTCAGGAACAGCCTGTCGAAGCCACCGATAAACGCGTTGCCTTCGGTGAATGCCAGCGAATAGCCGTAGATTGCCCACAGCACCGTGATCAGCGCGAAAATGCTGAATACTTGCATCAGGATGGACAGCATGTTTTTGCTGCGCACCAGACCGCCGTAGAACAGGGCGAGGCCCGGGATGGACATCATGATGACCAGCAAGGTAGCCACCAGCATCCAGGATGTGTCGCCCTTGTTCGGTACAGGGGCGGCGGCAGGCGCTGCAACAGGTGCAGCAACCTCGGCAGCAGCGGGTGCCGCAACCGATTCAGTTGCTGCAGGTGCGGAAACCGCCTCTTCAGCAAAAACCGGTGCCGCCAAACCGCACAGCGCGGCTATCAGCATAAATGAAGCAATAAGTTTTTTCATTTCGATCTCCTTAAAGGGCTTCAGGACCGGTTTCACCGGTACGGATGCGGATCACTTGTTCGAGGTTCTGCACGAAGATTTTCCCGTCACCGATTTTGCCCGTCTGTGCAGCCTTTTCGATCACTTCCAGCACCTGGTCTAACATACTGGCGGCAATTGCTGCCTCCAGCTTGACCTTAGGCAGAAAATCCACCACATATTCCGCACCACGATACAATTCGGTGTGCCCCTTTTGACGCCCGAAGCCTTTGACCTCTGTGACCGTGATGCCCTGCACGCCAATGGCTGACAGTGCTTCACGCACTTCGTCAAGCTTGAACGGCTTGATAATCGCTGTGACCATTTTCATAACAATCTCCTTGGGTGTAGGCGGGATTGTTCCCGCCCGCACGTTAATTTAGAACGAATGGGTCAAAGTCAACGCAGCGGTACCCTTACCCAATTTCTTCCCTGCGGCGGTATTGTAGAAAGTGCTGGCATTGGTGCTGGTGTACGCCAGGCCAAATACATAACCGCTAAAGTCTTTGGTCACACCCACTTTATAGTCGGTGTAAGTCGGCGTGCCCGTACCGGGTAGGCCGGTGGTTATCGCAGCAGCCGCATCCGCAGCCGTACCCTTGTAGGTTTGTTTACCCACATGTGCCATCACCGTGAATCCGCTGTCAGCGATCGGATAGCTGGCCGTCAAGTCGATGTAGTTTGTACCCTTCGCACCCGGAACGGTCAGGAAATTTCCCAGACCGTAAGAGTACTTTGCAGTCAGCCACTTGTAACCGATCGCGCCGTAGATTTCGTCGGTATCAGCCTTGGCAAACCCTGCTGCTGGTGTATAAGTACCCAGATAGTTGTAACGAACCAAACCAACGTCATAAGTGAAGTCACCTGCAAAGGTGTTCTTGAATCCCAGATAGGTATCCAACTCCATTGTGCTGCTGCCTGTCGCAATTGCACCGGTATCGCCAATCCAGCTTACATTCGAACCCCATACGCCGGCATAAAATCCGCTTGAATGCGCGAAGTCAAATCCGCCTTGAACAGCAGGGCTATGCGAAGTTTGCGAAATACCGCGATAAACGTAATCGCTGACCATGCCAACGTTGGCAGTAAAAGAAGAGGCAGGAGCGGCATCCTCAGCCATCGCGATGCAAGGGACAGCCAAAGCTGCCAGAATCAATGTGTTCAATAATTTGCTGTGCGACATGATGTTTCCTTTCAAGAGTTTTAAAAAATGAATTTCCCGCACAAACCAAATAGCACGAAGCGTGCCACATATTTTATTAATTTATAAACATATACTTAAAGAAATGTACTCGTAATACAAATACAAGACACGCACCATATACATGCACCAAGATGAAGCATTGCACACTAACGGTGCGCCTTTCTGACAGTTTTGCTACACTGCCCAAATCAGGACTGGGACGGCAGAGCAAGCGTCCACTACAAACATACTACTTAAAGGAGATACGCCATGTTGGATGCAAAAATTTTTGACGATATATCAGCCAAATTAAGCGCTGTGGCGGAAAGCGGCCCGGCCAAGGACATTGAAAAAAATGTGCGCGCCCTGTTGACACAAGGCTTCACCAAGCTTGATCTGGTTACGCGCGAAGAATTCGATATTCAGGCGGCTGTGCTGATTCGTGCGCGCGAACAGTTGACAGCACTTGAAGCACGCGTCGCCGAACTTGAGGCAGTAGCAAAATAACATGAGTCTCGCGGTGCTCTACAGCCGCGCACTAGCCGGCATGGAAGCCCAACTGGTGACCGTGGAGGTGCATCTGGCGGGTGGTTTGCCCAGTTTCACCATCGTTGGCTTGCCGGAAACCGAGGTCAAGGAGAGCCGTGAGCGGGTGCGCGCCGCGCTGCAAAATTGCCAGTTTAATTTCCCGACACGGCGCATCACCGTCAACCTGGCGCCAGCCGACCTGCCCAAGGAAAGCGGTCGCTACGATCTGCCAATTGCATTGGGCATACTGGCCGCCACCGGACAAATTCCCGGTGACAAGCTCGCAGGCTATGAATATGCGGGAGAGCTCGCCCTCACAGGCGAGCTGCGCCCGATACGCGGGGCGCTGGCGATGACCTACCGCGCCGTTAATTCAGGACGCGCCTTTATCCTGCCCGAAGCCAATGCAGCGGAAGCAGCACTGGTGGAACAGGCGGTAATTTATCCCGCAAGAACGCTGTTGCAAGTCGCAGCGCACCTGGCAGGTCGTGAAGCGATACAGCCTTACATCAGTCAACCGCTATCCATCTCACCCCACTACCCCGACATGTGCGAGGTGAAGGGGCAGGAACAGGTAAAGCGCGCGCTGGAAGTTGCCGCCACTGGTGGGCATAGCGTACTGATGATAGGCCCGCCTGGCACGGGGAAATCCATGCTGGCGGCACGTTTTCCCGGCATTTTGCCGCAAATGACCGAGAGGGAAGCACTGGAAAGTGCAGCAATACAGTCGCTCGATGGCGTCTTTGATATAAGCCACTGGAAAACCCGCCCTTACCGAGCGCCTCACCATACCGCTTCGGGCGTGGCACTGGTCGGGGGCGGCTGTGACTTTTTGAAATTGCTGCGACTTTATCGAAATAGTTGCGACAAACATAAAATATTTGATGTTGTTTCATGCAAAATGCTACCCCTGAGCTATCGAGGGTAGCATTTTTACTTATGGGGTGAGCGTGTCTATATCTATCAATCTCAATATAAAACCAAAAACGAAGACGATAAGAATTGATTCATTAAGAAACAACGGTGAAGAGTGGATGACATGTTGGTACTGTGGCATCTATAAGAACCAAAAGGCGAACTCTCAGCCTAATGTGCTCGTTGCTTTCAAAGAAATCATAAGTGGACATCTCTCTGAACGGGTAATTATGAAATCTGTCCCGCTTACTTTATTGGGACAAGTTACAGTGGGATCTATTTGGAAAGACGGAATTTGTGAATCAATTGTTGATTTCACGACCCAAGACTTCGACATAGACTTCAGGTGCTATGGTTGGCGCTATACTTCTTTCGAGAGCTCCATCAAGAATAACAGTGAGCCACCATATCCGTTCGCAATATACCCTCTCCCATACCCGTTAGATAAAAATTGGCTCATCGAATTTAAATTAGCATCTGGTGGAAAACTCGTTGTGCCATGCCTTGAGTTTTTCTCCAGATGTTACGGAAGATCCCAAGAAATTAATCGCATTCTCGCCACCTATCCGTGGAGTGGCTTATCAGATTCTTGCGAAAGCAAGTTCTATGCACAGATTGATGAACCGGAAGAGCCAGAAAAGTACTGGAAAATAAAATTAAAGAAACGACTCAGAAATGGTGATACGACCTTGCTTGCACATGCAAAATATGACTGCTATACCAGAGAAACCGCAAAATCAATTTATGCTCAAATTGAGAATAACTATGTTCCCGGAAGTAAGTCTCCACTATTTATTAAAATAGGTCCTTGGTTTCAAGGCCCTGCCGAAATAAAAGCAAAAGGAATCTGGTTTGATAACGATCGTTCTTTCCTAGCCCTCCAGATAATTGGTGGGAGCGACCCGGATGGAATCCTCATTATTCGTGAAAAAGAAAATGCGTCCTTAAGTGAAGGCGATCAGCAAGATATCATCAGCCATGGACCATGGAATGGCGCTCCCAACAAAAGCTTGATCAGGCCCCCAGATATTGTTGATTTAACAGGCGACGCAGAACCTGATCATGGCGCAAATAGTGCTGAAATGCTGGATCAGGATTATATTGTTATGGGTATTCCACGCGCCATTGTGGATCGTCATGGCAAAAAGGTAGCCCATAAATCCCTTGCCCGAGGAAAAGGGGATGAAGTTTCCACTTATTCAAGTGGGGAACCGCACGGTTCAGGAAAAGGCGTTGGCTTTGCCTCTATTCACGCAAAACCAATCATGGAATCGTATGGCGCACTAATGGATATGTGGAATGCCATGCAGCACGTTCAAAAGAAATATCCGGGAAGAATTCAGAAAGTCGATTGGTTCACGTTTGAGGATGGCTATCAATCAAATGGACGCCCAAATCTCATTGCGCTTGATCCAATTGAAGAAGACAACGATACAATCATCCCCACCGCAACCAAAAATTGGATCTATTATGATGTTGCCACCGCGAGAATTCGAGGAGTTATGGTTGTCCGATTACTAATCAATGAAATACCCATACACATCGTTGAGATTCAAAGGAGACCCATTAAAATCAAGGGGGAAAATAACCAAGAAAAGGATGGGGAGCAATCTTTCAAGGGGTTCGTGATCATAATTGAGAACAATGATCAATTTGTACGATGGCTAAAAAGATTTCTTTCCGATGTGCGCTATGTTCGCGGCATTGTTCAAAAGTTAACACTGTATGCACCAGGAAAAGCTGATACTTTCAGCCATAAATCTGCGGGCTACGAAAAGGTTCCTTGTGAAGCTGCTGTCATGAATGCCCTTGAAAAGATTGGAGTGATTTTATAATGCCGGTTGATGTCATATTGCTTTGTCTTGTGGTTGGAATCACAGATGGTGATACCCTTACCGCACGATGCGATGGCATGCAAGAACAAGTCAAGGTGCGGCTTGCCGAGATTGATGCGCCGGAGAAAAAACAACCATGGGGTCAGCAGTCTAAAGAAGCACTGTCACAAATGTGCTACATGAAAAAAGCTGAAATTAGGATATTCGACCATGACCGGTATGGGAGAAGCATTGCCAGAGTTTTCTGCGATGGCATTGATTCGAACCGTGAGCAAATTCTGAATGGGATGGCGTGGGTTTATGACAAGTACGTTAAAGACGATAGTTTGTACCGGTTGCAGGACGAAGCACGCAAAATGCATCGTGGGCTTTGGAGTGATTCCGCACCGATACCACCATGGAAATTCCGTAAGAAATAAAAAACCGGACGTGTTTGAATAAACAGTGTGAGCAAAATTTGTTCGTACTAACATTAAAACCGAGACTGTTAAAACCAAAGTAACAGTCACTCTTTATCGCAAAACATCCCGTGTTGAATTTACAACCTGTTCAGACGGAATCTGGCTCCATTTCCCACTTGTAAAACAAGTGTTCAACTCTCTGCAAGTCTGGCACTTACGATGTATAAAAAGGCAAACAAGTGTTAATTATGTGTTAATTAACTGATTAATAACACTAAATTTTCACGCAGCTCTTGCATTAAAAATGATTGTTGAGTAGTGTGGTTCGCTCACACATATCATTAAATCATAATGCTTATTTTCATCGACACCGAGTTCACCGATTTTATCAACTGCGAGCTAATCAGTATTGGCATGGTTTCGGCTGATGGACAGCATGAGTTTTATGGGGAGCGTAGCGACTACGACGAGGGGCAGTGCAGCGATTTCGTGCATGAGGCCGTCTTGCCATACCTCGGACAGATCCCAACTGCACGCTATAACAGCCGACAACTGACATCGGCACTCTGGAAGTGGTTTGATACCTTGCCTGGCCACGTTCAGGTTGCATGTGATTCCGTCTATGACCGGGATTTGCTTTGGGACGCCTTTCATGAAGGCTTGCCGGAGAATCTGGACAGAACGATTTACAACTTCAGCCACTTGATTGATGAGCCTGTTTTCGCAGTGGCCGTTGCAGACTATCACGCGCAAACCGGCCAGCCGTGGCACCACGCCCTGCACGACGCACGCGCAAACCGCGCCGGTTGGCTTGCCTGGATGGCATCACAGGGAGTCGCAAAATGATTCTCATGTTTGGCGATGTCCACGGTAATTTTGATCACGTTTTGCGTGTTGTGGACGAACACGCCCCGAAAGCCATTATTTTGCTGGGTGACGTGCAGGCACAGCGACCGATGGAACAGGAGCTGGCCGATGTGTTGGATAAAACCGAAGTCTGGTTTATCCACGGCAACCATGATACAGACAGTCAGGCCGACTACAACAATCTGTTCGGATCGGCACTGGCAGACCGTATGATGAGTTCCGTGGATAAACCAGACTTCGGTTTTATCCAACACATCCGCAGCTCCATCTTCCAGTGCCTGCACGTCACCCAGCAAAATAATGGCTTTCGGGGCGTGTTCGTCCACCACAACACGCAAAACGTGATCAAAATTACCGTGGACATCGCCAAACATGAGAATCATTTTGCGACTCCCTGTGACAATGCCATAGGCAAGCCAACCGGCGCGGTTTGCGCGTCCGTCGTGCAGGGCGTGGTGCCACGGCTGGCCGGTTTGCGCGTGATAGTCTGCAACGGCCAATGCGAAGACAGGCTGATCAATCAAGTGGCTGAAGTTGTAAATCGTTCTGTAGATTTCTCCGGCAAGCCTTCATGAAAGGCATCCCAGAGCAAATCCCCGTCGTAGACGGAATCACATGCAACTTGAACGCGGCCAGGCAAGGTCCTCAAACCACTTCCCAGATGTCAGTTGTCGGTGTATAGCGTGCAGTTGGGATCTGTCCGAGGTATGGCAAGACGGCCTCATGCACGAAATCGCTGCACTGCCCCTCGTCGTAGTCGCTACGCTCCCCATAAAACTCATGCTGTCCATCAGCCGAAATTTCCGAGATACTGATTAGCTCACAGATAAAATCGGTGAACTCGGTGTCGATGAAAATGAGGCGTTATGATTTAATGATATGTGTGAGCGAACCACACTACTCAACAATCATTTTTAATGCAAGAGCTGCGTGAAAATTTAGTGTTATTAATCAGTTAATTAACACATAATTAACACTTGTTTGCCTTTTTATACATCGTAAGTGCCAGACTTGCAAAGAGTTGAACACTTGTTTTACAAGTGGGAAATGGAGCGGTTAACAGGTTTGTAAATTCAACACGGGATGTTTTGCGATAAAGAGTGACTGTTTTTTTGGTTTTAACGGTCTCGCTTTAATGTTCATACGAACAAATTTTGCTCACACTGTTTATTCAAACACGTCCGGTTTTTTATTTCTTACGAATTCCATGGTGGTATCGGTGCGGAATCACTCCAAAGCCCACGATGCATTTTGCGTGCTTCGTCCTGCAACCGTACGACTCTCGTCTTTTTAACGTCCTTGTCATAAACCCACGCCATCCCATTCAGAATTTGCTCACAGTTCGAATCAATGCCATCGCAAAAACTCTGGCAATGCTTCTCCCCATACCGGTCATGGTCGAATATCCTAATTTCAGCTTTTTTCATGTAGCACATTTGTGACAGTGCTTCTTTAGACTGTAGACCCCATGGTTGTTTTTTTCTCCGGCACATGGTAGCTCAACCGGCGGCTTGAGATATGCCCTGTATGGTTCGCGGTTGCGTATTGCTGTTTGAGATCGCGCTCGGCGCTGCCCGCCAGCGGACGTATGGGTAGGGTGCTGCGTCTGGCAACCCGATTGCTGCTCAACGTGCTGCGTTCTATCCTGAATTGGTGTGGGCTTCCATCCTGTTGATTGCTGCCGGTCTGGGACCGTTCGCGGGTGCGCTCAAGATCGCCGCGCATACCAGCGGTGTGCTGGGACGCTTGTTCGCCAATGCGCTGGAAAACCTGCCTTTCCGCGCCTGAAGAAGACCCTGCGCATCAATGGGGCAGGCAAAATTGTCCGCCTTCTGTTATGCGGCACTGCCGCAAGCCTTGCCGCAAATGCTCTCCTACACCCTCTACCGCTGGGAGAACAACGTCCGGTCGCCGCAGCCATCCTGGGCGTTGTCGGTGCGGGCGGGTTTGGGGCAGATGCTCAAGTATCATTTGTCTCTGTTCCAGATGCAACAAGCTGCCAGCGTCATCATCGCCATGCTGCTGATGGTGGCAACAGTGGATGCCGCCAGCTTCTGGCTGCGCCAACGGTGATGCGCTGATTTGCCGGTGCTGTCGTTTTTGTGTCATTATGTGACCGGTCGGTTGATTGTGGTCAGGCTATTGATATGAAACTTTTGACAATTAAAATTCAATCTGATATTTATCCGGTTTATTTTCCACCACAAGGTTAAAACCACCGGCTTTAGCCGGTGGTTGTTTATTAGTATCGTCCCATATTAGGATCATCATGACCGTCATCCGCAGGCGGATTTCATCGATAGCATCGCAGATGCGCTGCAATTCATCTCTTACTACCATCCGGCCGACTTCATTCAGGCGCTGGCGAGTGCCTATCGGCTTGCAACGCGAGTGGCGCCAACCCCTGTCACAGTGGCAGGCCCGCTTCGCCAGATGGGTCGACAACCCTGACCCCACGGCATTGATGAACGGCTGCACGTTCTTTGATTGTCGTCATGTCTACGGCGATGCTGTGCTGACGTCCACTCTGCGCCACTCACTGCTTGAGCGTACTCGCGGCAATCGATCTTTCTATCCCACCTGGCGGCGACGCACTTTCGCGCCAGCCACCGTTGGGGCTTTTCAGAAAAAGTTCGTACTCAGTGGCGCGCGTGACGAGACACGGGTACTCGATCTGAAGCACGCAGGGGTCGTGCCGAATTGTGGATCTTGCGCGGGTATATGCGCTCGATGCCGAGGAGTGGATGCCATGAACACGCGTGAACGCCTAGAGGCTGCTGTCTCTTCCGGCGAGCTCAGCCAGAGCGGTGCGCGTGATCTGGGCGATGCCCTGGCATTTCTGTCGGACACCCGCTTTCGCCATCAGACTCGTCAACTCGAAGCAGGGCTGGATGCGGACGATCTGGTAGCACCTGACTCCCTTTCGCGCTTTGAAAGAGGCCACCTCAAGGAGGCTTCACTATCGTGCGCACGATGCAACGTTCGCTTGCTCAGCGTTTCACTCGCTGATGCAAGCGCTTGAACAACTGATGGGCAGTTACGTCATGCGACGTACGCTGTCGCTCGAGCAACAGCGACGCTGGGGCTGAAGCGTGCACCACCCGGTGCACTGCGCCAACTCTACCAGGTGCCTTTCGTCTCGCCGGCCAGTGCATCGCTCGGAACTGAATACCTGGCGCTTGATCTTGAGACCACGGGACTTGTACCGCAGCACGATGAGCTGCTGAGCATCGGGTACGTGCCGATCGTCGAACATGGACTGCGTCTTCGATCAGCCTCCGCCGTCGTATAATCCTGGCGAAAACCCGCCAAAGACGTTGAGGGATGTTGCAAAAACTATAGGAACTCTCCAGAAATCTGGACGCGGAGGAAATTCTTGATATAAGTAATCCTAATTTTATTCGTGTTTTCGCAAAGGAACCAAATGGAAATTTCAAACGCTGATGTCTCAATCGACCACACCGTCCACACGGCATCCCCGCATTCAATTCCAGAAACAAAATATGTTCTACATCGACGATTTGATCGTATTGGTCGTCTGATTGGCGATTCCAGTATGGAAAAATTATTACGAACTCATGTTATGATTATTGGTTTGGGGGGCGTAGGTTCCTGGGCCGCTGAAGCACTGGCACGTTCTGGCGTCGGTCGTTTGACGATTGTCGATTATGATGAAATTTGTATTACCAACACTAACCGCCAATTGCACACAATCTCTGGCTTGATCGGCAAAAAGAAAGCGCAAGTTATGGCAGAACGAATTCAAAAAATTAATCCACAAATCCAAGTCGAATTCATGCCGTTGTTTTACAATAAAGACACCAGCGAAGAAATCTTATCTAAAAACCCTGACTTCATAATCCAGTAGAGATTTTGGCTCAAGGTCCATGTTGGTGGTTTCTGC
>CAWASY010000016.1:0-49169 GCA_963784505.1 uncultured beta proteobacterium
ACCGTTCCTTCAAACATCTGCATCAAGGCCGGACTACTCATCGGACTTTCCTGTAATGTCAACGCAGACAATACGGCAGCAATCGCCCCCCCATCCTCACCCTCGCCATGCCAGCCATCGGGCATCAGTGCAGCCAATCCGGGCTGCGCAATCAGGCATTGCAGCAACAGGCGCTGCACCGGAAATGGGGTTCGTTTCGCTTTTTTCAAGGCCGGACGCATCGCATTAACGATCGGCTTGATTTCAAACAGCGCTTCGAGCTCCGCTTGACTGACGCCGGCGAGCTGCGCAACCTCCTTGCGCAACAGCAGGGCGGTCACAGGCGATACGATCACGGACAGCAGCGGCCTGGCACGTTGCAACAACTGATTGCGACCTTCCTGACTATGCAGATCAATATCGGCACTGATTTCACGCAGCAAATAGGCGGACAGCGGCATCGCACCTGCCAGCTGCTGTTCGAAAACCGCCTGGCCAAATTCTCGAATATAACTGTCAGGATCATGTTCAACCGGCAAAAACAGAAAGTTGACGAGTTTTCCATCAGTCAAATGCGGCAGCGCATTTTCCAGGGCACGCCATGCCGCCTTCTGCCCCGCCTTGTCACCATCAAAACAGAATACGATCTGTTCACTGATACGCAGTAGCTTCTGAATATGATAAGGCGTGGTAGCCGTACCCAAGGTTGCCACAGCATAATCCACACCTTGCTGCGCCAACGCGACCACATCCATGTAGCCTTCGACGACCAACACGCGCTGTCTGGCGCGTATGGCTTTTTGCGCCTGAAACAGGCCATACAACTCGCGCCCCTTTTCAAACAGAGGCGTCTCGGGAGAGTTCAGGTACTTGGGCTCGCCCTTGTCCAGCACGCGCCCGCCAAACCCGATGATTTGGGCTTTCACATTAATGATCGGGAACATAATCCGGTCGCGAAACCGGTC
Source organism: uncultured beta proteobacterium (assembly GCA_963784505.1). Taxonomy (GTDB): domain Bacteria; phylum Pseudomonadota; class Gammaproteobacteria; order Burkholderiales; family Gallionellaceae; genus Gallionella. The sequence continues at coordinate 945 of CAWASY010000016.1, forward strand.
ATAACGCTTGCCGCCTTCAGCTGCAATCACCAGCCCCGTTTCCGTCAGCGTATCCGCCTGATAATCGGCAAAGACCGCATTCAGATTCTGCCATCCATCCGGCGCAAAACCAATGGCAAATCTGGCCGCAATCTCACCGCTCAAACCGCGCATCTTCAGATAATCGATCGCACGGCTGGAGGCCTTCAACTGTTCGCGGTAATAGCGGGTGGCAACCTGCATCACCTCATACAGATCGGGCGCTATTCTTTGGATCGGCTCACCCGAAGTCGATCGCTCATGCGGCACTTCCATGCCCACACTCTGAGCCAAATCCTCGACGGCCTCGACAAAACCCAGCCCCATATGTTCCATGACAAAACCGATCGCCGTGCCATGTACACCGCAACCAAAGCAGTGATAAAACTGCTTGGACTGACTGACCGTAAAGGAAGGGGATTTTTCGTTGTGGAACGGACAGCAGGCGACAAAATTCGTGCCCGCTTTTTTAAGCGGAACATATCGCTCAATCACATCAACGATATCGAGACGATTAAGCAGATCCTGTACGAAACTTTTTGGAATCATGCCGGCCCCTTTTCAAGCAGAAAAACAGCCCTGCATCGCGCTGACACCGTCAGGGTTTACGCCCTGAAACAGAAAACTAGCTGGTTAGCTGAGCCTTGATCAAGGCAGAAACACGCCCCATATCGGCAACGCCCGCCAACCTGGATTTGAGCACACCCATCACCTTACCCATGTCCTGAGGGCCTGTCGCACCGACCGCTGCAACCGCATCATTCACCGCCGCCAGCACGTCAGCTTCGCTCAACTGCTGAGGCATGTAAACTGCCAATACGCTCATTTCAAGCTTTTCAACATCAGCCAAATCCTGACGACCAGCAGCCTCGTACTGACTGATGGAATCACGGCGCTGCTTGTTCATCTTTTCGATGATCGTTACAACATCCGCATCCGTCAGTTCGATACGCTCATCCACTTCGCGTTGTTTCATCGCAGCGAGCAACAAACGAATAGCCGAAAGTCGCGCCGTATCCTTGGCACGCATTGCGGCTTTCATATCATCGGTGATTTGCTGCCTTAAACTCATATCGTCTGCCAAACGCGGCAGATTAGTAAAGCTTTGGTGGCAGAGTCTGGCTGCGCAGACGCTTGTAGTGACGCTTGACTGCGGCGGCCAGCTTGCGCTTGCGTTCAGCAGTTGGCTTTTCGTAAAATTCACGCGCACGCAAATCGGTCAGCAGACCTGTTTTCTCTACCGAACGCTTGAAACGACGCATTGCGACTTCAAACGGCTCATTCTCTTTAACACGTACTGTTGTCATCTGCGAACTACCTATCTACCAAAAAATTGAGGGCGCGATTCTAGCAAAATGAAACCCTCATCACAACTTATATTTTGAAAAACCAGGAAATAACCCGGCCGACGCTTACTGCACGGTGATTCTGGCAAACTTGCGCTTGCCCACCTGCGCCACCAACACTCTGCCCGCCACCACCACATCACCTTTGTCGTTAACGCGTTCGCCGTCCAGCTTGACCGCACCTTGAGCTATCATGCGTATCGCCTCGGAAGTGCTGCCCACCAGATCAGCCAACTTCAACAACTGCGGCACGGGCAAACTGCCATCCGGTGTCGCCACCGTGACTTCCGGCATATCATCCGGTAATGCGCCACGCTGGAAACGCGCTTCAAATTCAGCCAATGCCGTTTCGGCATCCGCCCTGCTGTGAAAGCGTGCGACGATTTCCTGTGCCAGCAACACCTTAATGTCGCGCGGATTTCGCCCCGCCACAACCTCTGCACGCCAGATAGAAATTTCTGCAAGACTGCGGAAGGATAGCAATTCCAGATAACGCCACATTAACACATCCGAAATTGACATCAGTTTACCGAACATGTCCTGCGGCGCTTCGGTAATCCCGATGTAATTCCCCAACGACTTGCTCATCTTGTTGACGCCATCCAGGCCTTCGAGCAGCGGCATAGTCAGGATGCACTGCGGACTCTGCCCGTAATGCCTTTGCATTTCACGGCCCATGAGCAAATTGAATTTCTGATCCGTCCCACCCAACTCGATATCCGCCTTTAACGCAACCGAATCGTAACCTTGTACCAGCGGATAAATAAACTCATGAATCGCAATGGGCTGACTGCTTTTGTAACGCTTGGAAAAATCGTCACGTTCGAGCATTTGCGCGACCGTATGCGTAGCCGCCAGGCGTATCAAATCGACCGCATTGAATTTATCCATCCAGGTCGAATTAAATACGATCTCGGTCTTGTCGCGGTCGAGCACCTTGAACACCTGATCACGATATGACTGGGCATTTTCCAGCACCTGCTCGCGTGACAACGGTGGGCGAGTGGCATTCTTACCGGTCGGATCGCCGATCATGCCGGTAAAATCACCGATCAGAAACAGCGCGTGATGACCCAGATCCTGCAGTTGGCGCATCTTGTTAAGCAATACGGTATGCCCCAGATGCAAATCCGGCGCTGTGGGATCAAAGCCCGCCTTGATGCGCAATGGGCGACCTTTAGCCAGCTTGGCTTTCAACTCGGACTCGATCAACAGATCATCCGCACCGCGCCTGATAACCGCCAGCGTTTTTGTCATTTCATTCATTTCAATCATCACTTTGTATCCAGGAAAATTATTGCCATTCGTCGGGATTTTAATACCGGCTGTCGTTCTGACTGCACCAATCATATTTTTTCATGCCAATTGTCAGTTTATTCTTTGAGCGACAGCATGTTTCTGTTAAAGTTCGCACCAATCTTAAAAAGCAGCTGTCCGCCGTAAATTACCGGGCAGCACTCAGGAGACACCAATGTTAACGCAAAACATGCTCAGCCAAGAACGCAAAAATAAATTGCGCTGGTTTGTAACTCTGTCCACCATGCCATTATTGGGCGTTTTGACCGCCTTCGGCCTGGTTCCTGACAGCAATCTTGGCTTGAACAGCGGTGCGCCCTCTATCGAAAAACTGGCACTCCCCAGCATCGCCCCTGCCGCCGCTGACACAACCACCTTCTGGCACACCGAACGCGTAAAACCGGGCGATACCGTTGCGGAATTGTTGCAACGATTGAACGTCAAGGACGCCGCCGCCAGTGAATATCTGCGCAAAAGCGCAGATGCGAAACCATTCCGCAATCTTGATTCCGGCAGCGAAGTCCAGGCAGAAACGGATGCCGCAGGCGCACTTATTTCACTCAGCCATCTGGGCGGACAAGGCGCACAGATCGTTATCAAGAAACAGGGTGACAACTTTGTCAGCAGCATGATGCCAGCCCAGCTCGAAAAACGCCTGTTCGTGCGCACCGGCGAAATCAAAACCAGTCTTTATGCTGCAACTGACGCTGCCGGCATGCCAGAATCTGCAGCAAATCAGCTGACACAAATTTTCAACGGCGACATCGACTTCCATCACGATTTGAAACGTGGCGACAAATTCACTGCAGTTTATGAAATGACCTACAGCAATGGTGCGCTAGTTAAGGCCGGGAAAATTCAAGCTGCCGAATTCATCAATCAGGGTCAGTCCTACCGCGCCGTCCTGTTTCAAAGTGATGCCAATCACTCCGACTATTACACACCCGAAGGCAAGAGCCTGAAGAAAGCTTTTTTACGTTCGCCTATCGCTTTTTCGCGCGTCAGCTCCGGTTTTACCACCGCACGCTTTCACCCGATACTAAACAAATGGCGCGCTCACAAAGGCGTGGATTTCGCAGCGCCAATAGGTACGCCCGTCAAGGCAACGGCAGATGGTATTGTCGGATTTGAAGGCGTACAGAGCGGCTATGGCAATGTCATTATCCTGAGACATCAGGCCAATGTCTCTACGGTTTACGGGCACCTGTCACGTTATGCAAAGGGCCTGCATAACGGTGAACGCATTCGTCAGGGCGATGTAATCGGTTATGTCGGCATGACAGGCATGTCAACCGGGCCTCATTTGCACTATGAATTCAGGATAAACGACCAGCAGCGTGACCCGTTGCGCGTTGCATTACCCAACGCACTGCCTATCAACAGCAGCAACCGAGTCGCCTTCAGAGCAATGGCTGATAAATTTATTGCGACACTGGTTCAGCTGCGCAATACCAACCTCGCCAAACTAGATTAATCCGGCCTCGGCAATTGGATCAGCTTTATATCGGGCTGATGTCGGGCACCAGCCTGGACGGCATCGATGCTGTCCTGGTTTGTTTTGACCAAACCAGCCCGAAATTTCTCGGAAAATTCTTTCTGTCCTATGATGACGCCCTCAGGTCATCACTGCTCGAATTACATCACCCCTCCGACAACGAACTGCATCAAACGCAACTGCTTGGCAATCAACTGGCCAGGCGCTATGCGCTTGCTGTCAACTCCCTGCTTGACCAAACCGGTTATCTACCTGAAACAATACTGGCGATAGGCTGTCATGGCCAGACCATCCGGCATTGCCCCGAACACGGATACACAGTACAACTTGGCAATGCCGCATTACTGGCTGAATTAACCGGCATCACGGTGATCAGCGACTTCCGCAGCCGGGATATTGCGGCAGGCGGACAAGGCGCACCGCTGGTTCCCGCCTTTCATGACAAGCTGCTGCGCCACCCCACCACCCATCGCGTAATCGTCAATATCGGCGGCATCAGCAATCTGACCAATCTGGCATCGGGCCGCACCACTTCGGGTTTCGACTGCGGCCCGGGCAATCTGTTGATGGATGCATGGTGCATGCAGCACATAAGCCAACCTTATGATACCGGCGGTGCATGGGCGGCAACCGGAAAAGCAATCCCCTCACTGCTCGCCAGCATGCTAAATGAACCCTTCTTCGCGCTCCCCCCCCCCAAGAGCAGCGGACGCGATCTGTTTAACATGGCGTGGCTAACTCGCCAACTGCAAGGAAACGAATTGGCTGAGGATGTGCAGGCCACCCTGCTGGAACTGACCTGCCTGACGATTGCAAACGCAATCAATGCGCACTGCGTCGGCGCCGAAGAAATATACCTGTGTGGCGGGGGGGCACATAACCTGTCATTGCACCGACGCCTGTCCAGCCTGCTGCCGCACAGCACCGTGCAAGTCACTGATGTATTGGGCGTTGATGGAGATTTTCTGGAAGCGATTGCCTTTGCCTGGCTGGCACAGCAAAATCAGTTAAACCTCTGTGGCAACCTGCCACGGGTCACCGGCGCGAAACACCCCTGCATACTAGGCGCAATTTACAAGGCGTAAAATAGCACCCTTGCACTTTTCATACGATATTGATCAGTGCCTTCTTTATTTCTGTAGCCCCCCCCAATAAGCATCACAGCGCATCAACAATCGTCAATCGCTGCCATTCGGATTATGCTGACGTTCAACTTATGAAACTGAATGCGATAACCGGCGGTTCGCTGTATGATGAAATCACTCGGCTGGTTTTCATGGCGGTGAGCCCCCTGTAACTACAGCCACTATCGTTGCCAGAAAGCAATACATCATGCCAGACAGTGAACTTGAAACCAATATAGGCCAACTGGTCAACGAACTGGATGCTGCGATGCAGTCACATCTGGCGTGGACACGCCGAATATTGAGGTGCGCCGTGTTGCGTATTTCGCCCGGCGACGATGTAATGGAAAGTAACGCTCACACCCTGTGTCATTTTGGCCGCTGGTTCAGTCTGAATCGCGCCTTGTTCGATAGTCTGGATGATGAGCGCGCCCAATCTCTGGAAGCAACCCACCGGGCTATGCATGATAGTGTTCGCGCCATTTGTAGCAGCGTTTTATCAGGCAAGCCGTGTGAAGTAGCGCAACTTGACAAGTTTGAAGCGACCCAACACCAGACCGTCGAGATTCTCGCGTATTTTAAGACCTTGGCGGTCACGCAAAGCGCACAAACTGATGCCTTGACCGGATTATCTTTGCGGCATCAGATGGAGCGAGATTTTGCACTGATTACCAAACCCAACAGGAAAGCATCGCCCGAACTACTGGTCATGATGGTAGATGCCGATCATTTTAAATCCATTAACGATCAGCATGGGCACGCAGCAGGCGATTTGGTGTTGCAAGAGCTGGCCAATACATTGAACAAAACATGTCGGGAAGGTGACATGATTTACCGCTATGGCGGCGAAGAGTTCGTCATGCTGCTTGAAACATCGGTAGAGTCGCAAGCAGCTCAAATGGCTGCACAACGCATACTGGATGCCGTGCGTGCTTTATCCATTACTTTGCCAGACGGTGCAGTTACCCATCCGACAGTAACGATAGGAATAGCACTTCATAATAATGGGGAAAGTCTGTCCAGTGTCATACATCGTGCCGACGAAGCCATGTATTCCGGCAAGATAGCAGGCCGAAACTGCTATATGATTGCGCCTTAACCCACACTTCTGGTGCACCCTCTTCGATCGCGTAAGGGGAAAATAGCCATTATTCATAACGCATATTAAATAGCATCGTGCCCAAAAATATGAACAGCCTGGCGGCTTAGACTGACGATGCTAAATTCATACATCGCCCCTCCATAGCCGCCTTGTATTCGCACAGTAAAAAGGCGCGATTTCTCGCGCTTTTTTTGCCATTTAAAACAACAACTTATACAGAGAACGACGAGCCGCAACCGCAAGTCGTTGTCGCGTTCGGATTCTTGATAACGAACTGCGATCCTTCCAGTCCTTCCTGATAGTCGATCTCGGCGCCAACCAGATACTGATAACTCATCGGATCGACAAGTAATTGCACACCGTTTTTTTCCAGCACTGTATCGTCTTCATTGGTGATTTCGTCAAAGGTAAAACCGTACTGAAAACCGGAACACCCTCCACCGCTAACGAATACGCGCAGTTTAAGTTCAGTATTGCCTTCTTCATCGATCAGTTGCTTCACCTTGGCTGCTGCATTATCGGTAAACACCAAAAAGTCTTGCGATTCGATTACTTCTGTCATTGCATTCATGATTTCTCCTTCAAAAAATTTGTGGTTGCCTATAGCGGACGCCACTGCCCGGCAGCAGCGATACGAAGCATCGCCAGTTCAGGCGCTGATGATACTTGATATTCAGATGAATATGGGCAAGTCCTGATCCCAAGGATGGGTATAGCAGCCCCTTTCCAGAATATCAATCTGCACGAAAATAGCAAAAAATCCGGTTCAAAATACCGCGCCAGCCTCTATCAGGGTAGTAAAGGGACGATGTTCAATGCGGTCTTTTCCGAAAAATCGAACATAATATTCATATTTTGCACAGCCTGGCCTGCCGCACCCTTGACCAGATTATCGATCACAGACAACACTACCACGGTATCCCCACCTTGTGGACGATAAACCGCGATGCGGCAATTATTCGAGCCGCGCACCGTGCGCGTCTCTGGCTGACTACCGGACGGCATCACATCAACGAAAGGTTCATCGGCATAACGCGCCTCAAACAACGCCTGCAAATCCACCTCCTTTGTCAACCTGCCGTAAAGCGTGGCATGGATACCACGGATCAGCGGTGTCAAATGCGGCACAAAGGTCAGCCCCACCTCCTTGCCGCTAACGCCGGCCAACCCTTGCCTGATTTCGGGGAGATGACGATGACCGGCAACACCATAAGCCTTGAAATTATCACCCGCCTCGGCGAATAAAGCCGGGATTTCCGCCTTGCGGCCTGCGCCCGACACCCCTGATTTGGCATCTGCAATCAGGCTACTGGTATCAACCACACCGGCTTCGAGCAAGGGCAGAAAGCCCAGTTGCACAGCGGTCGGGTAACAACCCGGATTGGCGATTAGCCGCGCATTTTTAATCCGCTCGCGGTTGATTTCAGGCAGACCATAGACAGCTTCTTCGACCAGGTCAGGACAGGCATGAGTCATGCCATACCATTTTTCCCAGGCAGCGATGTCCTTGATGCGAAAGTCCGCAGCAAGATCGATCACCTTCACACCGGCATCCAGCAGAGTGCGCGCCTGCTGCATGGCGATACCGTTTGGAGTCGCAAAAAATACCAGATCACAACTTTCCAGGTTAGCCTCGTCCGGATGGACAAACAACAAGTTCACCAAACCACGCAGGCTCGGAAACATTTGATCAACGCGCGTTCCCGCATCGGCACGCGAGGTAATAACCTGCAATGTCACGTCGGGATGCAACGCCAACAGTCGCAACAACTCAACGCCGGTATATCCCGTTCCACCCACTATGCCTACTTTAATCATCTGAACATACCCTCATAATTAATTTGCAACATATGCCCGCAAGCCCGCAGGGGGCTTCACCGCACAACTAAAGGGTCTTCGACCCAAGTTGTTGCGTGAAGGGGTATGTCCAGTGTGTCCCGGCAGCATTACTGCCACCCTTCCGCCATGCCCGCAAGGGGTATGTCCGGTGTGTCCCGGCAGCATTGCTGCCACCCTTCCGCCAAGAAAAAACCGCCCGAAGGCGGTTTTTGTATAGCCAAACATATTAACGCTTGGAGAACTGTTTCCTGCGACGTGCTTTACGCAGGCCGACTTTCTTACGTTCAACTTCACGCGCATCACGCGTTACCAAACCGGCCGCCTTCAGTACAGGCTTGAAGTCTGCGTTGTAGTCGATCAGTGCACGAGTGATACCGTGACGAACCGCACCCGCCTGGCCGTTTTCGCCGCCACCGGACACGTTGACCAAGATATCGAACTGGTTCAATGTGTCAGTCAGATTCAATGGCTGACGCACGATCATGCGACCTGTTTCGCGAGAGAAAAATACATCCACTGGCTTGTCGTTGACGATGATATCGCCCTTACCCGCCTTGATGAATACACGTGCGACCGCACTCTTGCGACGACCCGTACCGTAGTTATAAGTAACGCTCATGATTAAGCCTTCAACAAATTGATCAGTTTCGGTTGTTGCGCTTCATGTGGATGCGCAGGACCCGCATACACTTTCATCTTGCGCAACATCGCATAGCCCAGCGGGCCTTTAGGCAACATGCCCTTAACCGCTTTTTCCAGAACGCGGGCAGGATGACGGCCTTGCATCTTGGTGAAATTGGTCGTGTACAGACCGCCAGGGTAACCTGTGTGACGGTGGTACAGCTTGTCTTCTGCCTTGTTACCTGTAACGCGCAACTTATCCACATTCACAACCACGACGAAATCGCCTGTATCGGTGTGAGGGGTGTAAATTGCTTTATGCTTGCCACGCAGACGCGAAGCAATTTGTGCTGCCAGACGGCCGAGCACTTGATCTGCAGCATCTACAAGAAGCCAATCATGCTGGACTTCATGCGCTTTTGCGGAAAATGTTTTCATAGCAACTATTCCTAAAATTCTATATTGATACCTCGAAGGGCGCGAATTTTAGTCGATACAGGCAAGTACTGTCAAATGGTATTTCAGTTTATTCCGGCACACTACGCACAATTACCGTAAATCCGTGCGGCCAAATCCGCCTGTTCCGTCGCAGGTTTGCTTTTATGGTTCATTCGATGTGAAAATGCACCCATAAAAACTGGAAACTCCTTTATGTCCTGGTTCATGACCAACGTTATAAGCGTTTTTTTAATGCCACCGCTCAGCCTGTTATTACTGCTATTGTTTGGCATCATAGTGTCTTATCGGCAACTCAAACTTGCCCGTCTGCTTATCATCACATCATTCACATTATTGTGGATCGCCTCGACGCCCTATATTGCCGAAGGCGCATTGCATCGACTGGAGACGCAGACCACGCCCCTCAGCATCCAGAATATGAAATCCAGGCCTCAAGCCGCCGCTATTGTGATCCTGGGCGCAGGTAGCTATTTTCATGCGCCTGAATATAACAGTCAGGATACCGTAAGCCCGGAAACGCTGGTACGCCTGCGTTATGGCGCCAAATTGCAGCGCGAATTTCATTTGCCGATTCTGGTCACCGGCGGCAATCCGCTGGGCAATCATACCTCGGAAGCGCAGCAAATGCGCAACGTGCTAGAACAGGATTTTCAGGTTCCCGTGCGCTGGATCGAGGGGAATTCCGACAACACCTTCGAGAATGCCCGCTACTCATACCAGACCCTGCGCAATGCAGGCGTTGAAAAAATATATCTGGTCACGCATGCCTGGCACATGCCGCGTGCAGCCGACGTGTTTCGGCGCGCCGGATTCGAGGTCATCGAAGCACCCACAGCTTTTAGCACGCGTTACCGTATAGACCTTTTAGCCTTTGCACCAAGCGCGGAAACATTGCGCGACAGCAAAATATTTGCACACGAAATGATAGGATTGCTCTGGTATCGGGCAAAATCACGCATTTCCTACTAAACCAATACGGAAGGATACAACATGAAAGCACGCGTCAAATGGGTAGAACAGGTCGCCTTTTTGGGTGAAACCGAAAGCAATCACGCGGTACTGATGGATGGCGCACCGGCCGCAGGCGGCCGAAATCTCGGCCCTCGCCCCATGGAAATGCTGTTGCTGGGCGCAGGCGGCTGCACCAGTTTCGACGTCATCAGCATCCTGAAAAAAAGCCGTCAGAATATCACCGATTGTTATGTGGAACTGGAAGCCGAACGCGCCGAGACCGATCCCAAGGTATTTACCAAAATACACATGCATTTCGTCGTGAAGGGCCACAATATTAAAACGGAAGTCGTCGAAAAGGCCATCAAACTATCCGCCGAGAAATACTGTTCAGCCTCCATCATGCTAGGTGCGACTGCCATCGTGACGCATGATTTTGAAGTCATCCAGGAAGCAATCTCGTAACAGGAATTTGCCACTATGAGCCCAGTCTTTCTATACGACACCACCTTACGTGACGGCACGCAACGCGAGGATATCTCCCTGTCGGTCGACGACAAACTTGTCATTGCCAAACGACTGGCCGACTTCGGCTTCCATTATATCGAGGGCGGCTGGCCGGGTTCCAACCCCAAGGATGCGGAATTTTTCGCGCGGGCAGCAAAACTTGATCTGGGTGGCGCAAAACTCGCCGCCTTTGGCCGCACCCGCCAGAAAAAATTAAAATGCGAGCATGACAGCAATCTGCAGGCACTGCTGGACGCTTCAACCCCCGTGGTCACCATGGTAGGCAAGAGTTCCGACTACCACGTAAAACTGGTGCTGTCGGCCACACTTGAAGAGAATCTCGCGATGATCACGGATAGCGTGTCCTACATAAAATCACAGGGGCGCGAAGTGATGTTCGATGCAGAACATTTTTTCGATGGCTTTCTGGCCAATAAGGACTACGCACTGGCAACCTTAAAAGCAGCAGCCGACGCAGGCGCCGACTGGCTGGTGCTGTGCGAAACCAATGGCGGCAAACTACCGTGGGAAATTGAAGAGATTGTGCGCGAGGTGCGCCAACATATCAACACCCCGCTGGGCGTGCATTGCCATAACGATTCCGGTTGCGGGGTCGCCAATTCACTGGCTGCCGTGCGCGGCGGCTGCACTCAGGTTCAGGGCACCATCAATGGCTATGGCGAGCGCGTTGGCAATGCCAACCTCACCACCATCATTCCCAATTTACAGCTCAAGATGGGCAAACAGGCGGTCACACCGGCACAACTGACCGAACTGACCAAACTTTCCCACTTCGTAGCCGAAATGGTCAATCTCAAGCATTACAACCACGCGCCTTATATCGGCCATAGCGCCTTTGCCCACAAGGGCGGCATCCACGTGGCGGCGATACTCAAGGCTGCCGACACCTACCAGCATATTGATCCGTCGCTGGTCGGAAACCAGATGCGTTCGGTGGTCTCCGAATTATCCGGGCGCGGCAATATCCAGTTCCAGGCACAGGCGCTGGGTCTGGATCTTAACAACGAGGATGCACAGCGCGTACTGTCCCACATCAAGCGCCTTGAGCACGAAGGCTTTACTTTTGAAGCCGCAGAAGCCAGCATCGAACTGATGCTGTATCGTCTGCGCGCAAATTATGTGCAGCCGTTCGAACTGATCGATTATTTTGTTATCACGGAACGTCGCCACAGTCGCGGCCTGCTCTCCGAAGCCACGGTCAAGGTAAAAGTTGCAGGAGAAACCAAGTTTGTCGCAGCAGAAGGTAATGGGCCAGTCAATGCACTGGCTGGTGCCTTGCGCTGTGCATTGGAAGGCGTGTATCCGGTATTGAAGGCGGTACGACTGATCGACTACAAGGTGCGTATCCTGGACAGTGCAAACGGCACCTCGGCACAAATTCGTGTACTCATTACCTTTCAGGGTGGCGGACATGTCTGGACTACGGTGGGCGCCAGCGCCAACATCATCGATGCCACCTGGCACGCCCTGTCCGACAGCCTGGAATATGCACTGGTAAAACTGGCTAACACGGCAGTCAGTTAATTGCAAAAAAGCAAATTTATTGTGCCCGGCATAGCCAAACGCCAGGCACGTCAGTCTTTCATCAACGCCTCCAGCGCAGGGAACAACGCTCTTTCCTCAAAACGCACATGCTCGGCTAAAATTTTTGCAAAAGCAGTCAGGGTGTCGCGATCATTCAGCCTAAGATCGTGTTGCAGCGCACGCAACTGCCCATGATCCGCCTGTGTACGGCGTACCAGATTTTCTGCTTCCTCAGTTTTCAACAAGGGAAGCAGCGTGGTTTCTTCTAATTGAAAGTGGCGCTCCAGTTCATCTAAAAATAGTTTGGATGCTCGCTGGCAGGCTGTCTCCACCTGTCCAGTGTCACCCGACACTGCCGCCCGTTCACAGGCCTTTGCCAAACTCAGCGCTGTATGATGTTCGCGCGACAACGGTTGCAATAACGGGCTACGTTTCATGAATTAATCCGCCGTCACGACAAAAATTTCAGGATCATTGCCATGTTCTAGAAGAATGCTGCGCACCCTGTCCTGCCAAAGCTTTCGAAACTCGACGACTTCGGCAGCACTTGCGGCATTGGACAGGCAAGCTGCCATCAACCTGGACAGGTGGTGAGAACTGGGAAGCTGCTGCAGTCTAACCGTCACCAGTACAGCCTGATTGGTATCCAGCCGGGTAAAACGCATGTCTGCTGACATTTCCACGGCAAAATGTAGCAGCGCCCGTCTGTCGAAGCGCCCGCCTATCCCCTTGAAACCGGAATCAGCCATCGCACCGGTCAACATGCTCACCACATTCGCAATCACACCCGTCACACCGTTGTTACTCGCCTGCGAGAACTCCACCCGGATATTTCCGCGCTCCGCCAATTTTTCCGGGTAGAGATATGCCAGCGCCCTACAGGTTGACCAATAGGCAGCAGCCACCGTAGGACAGGAATGGCCTGCCAGTCGTACCGCATCAAAATAACTGTATTCCAGCATCCCCTGTTCTGCTGCGCCGAGAAATTCAGCCAGCGGGTCATACAAACGAATCTGCGGTACTGCATCAAAAAAATCAGGATGGCTCAACATTTTCAACCTTTCTTAATTTCCCACTTCCTCATGATCACCTGCCAAAAAGAACCCGTATAACCAGACCAGACTGCCGACGATGGCCAAAACCATCAATCCATTTCCGGTGCGCACCTGATCATTTGCCAGATAGGCGTTACAGATACGCACAGGTGCGACGACATATAGCCAGCCTATCACCAACATCATGGGTAGCAGGTTGCCCAGGAAAAAACCCCGAACGATCATACCTGCCGCTGGCCATGAACACGCGAGCGCAACGCCCACCAATGCCAGCGAGGCAAACTTCATGAACTCCAGCGTACTATCGGTCAAGACTACATCCAGCGCGCGAGGCAGCATCCAGAACATCAGGATCAATGAACTCATCAGCAATCCCGAGATCCCTGCATGATTCCACTTTTGCAAAGCTGCGCGCGATTTATCGGAAAACCCTTGCGCCTGTATCCAACCTGCGAACACGATGAGCGGAATCTGTAGCAACATGTGCAGCATCATATCGCCTTCCATCCACATGCGCAGGGGTGGAATCAACAACATGATGCCAATCCCCGCACCCATGGCAGGCCGTATTTTATTGGCTGAATTTCTCAGCACACTCATGGCAAGCCCTGCCTCTTTTCAAGCCAAAGCAGCTCGTCATTTTCCCCGTAGTCTGTCACGCGCATCAGCCTCCCATCCGGCGCAACCCAGACCAGCGCGGCATTGTGCTGATACCCTCCCCATTGATCCGCTATCACCGTAATGCCAAAGGTTCGCAACAGCACATCAAGATCGCGCTTATCGGCAACTGTCGCCAGTGTCCAGACCCTGGCATCGGCCTGCATTCGACTAGCATATTGTCGCAACACAGCGGGTTTGTCATATCCTGGATCAAAACTGATGGAGAGCAGGTGAACGTGGCTTTGCAGGCCGCGTTCGATGATGCTGCGCTGAAGTTGCTGGAGTTCGCTGCCCAGTGTGCGACACAGGGACTGACAACGTGTGTAGATAAAGTCCACAATCAGATACTTGCCTTTTTGCTGCACCCAGTCCTCAAAATGCAATTGCGCACCTGCCTGATCAATCAGGCGCAAGTCTGGCACCGCAGGCTGCCTGCGCGAGATGTCCAGGCGACGCGCCTGCTCCGAAGTGAGCACCTCGAACTCCTCGGTCATCAGCGATATCGCCCCTATCCCCATCAACAGGATGATGACCGAAGCTATAAACGTCCTCATGTGATTGAACCCGACTTCAGACTATTTTGCGGGTTTGATGACGCGACCCAGTGCACTGATGATGATGAAGCTAGCACCGATCACGACCGTGGCGGCAAACAGGGAGGCAACCTGACTATAGCCGACCCATTCCGGCAGGTGCACCGCCATGCGGCGCGGTATGCTAGCTTTGCCGGACAGCAGAAACATGAATGCATATGCAAATCCACCACAGGCGAATACCCACATCATGATGCTATCCACTTTGCCAAAGCTTGTCGGCTTTTCCTGGTTCGCGATCCAGTTGATAAAAGCCAGTATCATTGACACGCAGCCTAGCAACAAATACAGATGAAAATGTCCGGGTACCCACAGGGTATTATGCATCACTTGGTTAATGGCAATGGTGCCGTCCAGCACCGCCGGAATAACGCCTGCACTCCAGCCAAAAATCGACAGCACCAGCAACGAAGAGGTCATATCCCATTTGATTCTGCTGCGATGGATAGCGCCCAACGTACCTGTCAGGGTAATTGCCAGAACGGGAAGACTGCTTGCGTAGGAAATAATCTCTCCCATGATATGCATCCAGGTTGGCTGGGCAAAATCCATCAGCATATGGTGCGGATAGACCGCCAACACCATGACGATGGTTGCCGACCAGGCAAGCACAAACGGCTTGTACACATTCCATGGTCTGCCCGTATAGCTGGGCAGAATTTCATAAACCGCAATCACGCCCATATAGATAGCCGAATTGATGAACACATGACCAAAGATGAATATCAGATTCTTCGCCAGCAGCGGATTGATGGTCATTTGAGGCACATACAGGTTGATCAACATCATGCCCAGGATAACTGCACCAACCAGAATAGAGACAATATTGATGATGGTTACCACCGTACTTGCGATGATCGTCACGGGAGGCGCATTCTGGCCATTTTTCAGAAAACTCCAGCCCAGCGATTTGGCAAAGCTGCCGTATTGTCTGATGATTGCTCTGGCCGTTTCCAGATAAAAAAGCAGCATCCCCACACCCACCAGAAGCACACCACCCATGTAGGCTGCTGCCGCATGACGGCTCCACACGCCCATTGAATTGCCAGGCAAAGGGTAGAGAAATGTCCATGCTGCGGCGAATCCTCCGATAAATATTCCGCCGAGCACAAATACAACGCCGAGCAAAAACAGGGCCAGATTTGCCCATGCCAGACCTGCTCTCAAATTGACATATTTACTCAGAAAGTGCCACATGACCGCTGAACCGCCGAGGCCCGCGATAGCGACCATACCGATCCCGTGCGCCGTCATCAACTGATAAAATATCGCGGGGTCAATTGCAAGAATCTGTCCTTGCGTCATGCGCATGATCAGCCCGAACAACATCATCAGAATAATCACTACGCCGGTGATGGCAGCATAAACCTTTACCACACCAGCGACCTGCGGTGCATTGCTATTTTGCTGTATTTTCATGTTAATTCCCAGTGGTGTGTGCAGTGACGTGAAGTTCAGCCATCATCGTGTGATGCCCCAACCCGCAATATTCAAGACACAGTATTTTGTAGGTTCCCGGCTGCTCGAACGTCACACGTAGCACATTGCTTACACCCGGCATCCCCTGCGTCTGGGTCAGTATCTTCATATCCGGGCTGTAAATAGCAAAACCATGATTCACATCAGCCGAAGTCACATGAAACTCAATCGGCTTACCGACCGGCAATTCCGTCCGTGAAAGTTCCCAGTACCACTGATATCCTTTAGCCTGAACCACAATGGTATCCAGGTTTTCAATGGCGGCCTTCGCATAGGGCATCTTGGTCAAGGTGTAGCCAATGATCGGGATAAACACCAGCGTCATTCCCAGCAATAATCGCCCTCTCCACCGACCGGTTGCCGCAGAAATGGCGGATTTGTTTCCGTCACTTCCACTATTTTTCACTACATATAAAAAGGCTATTGCCAGCACCGAGATCAATGCAATGGACGCCAACCAGGCAACTTGTTGATACATAGTTTTCCTCCTTAAATATTCCGAGATGCAGAATGTATACCATTTCCAATAAAGATTCAATATATCGGAATGATTTAATTAAATGAAAAACGTAACGTTCAAGCGCACGGCCTTATAATGCGTAATAACATTTACAGGAGCAGTGACGTGCAGCTCAACGTTTCAACTGATAGCGCCTTGCGCACCTTGATTTATCTTGGCAACAAGCGCACACCTGCGACCATTGCCGAAGTGGCTGAGGCCTGCCGCGTTCCCAAAAGCTCCTTGATGAAAGTGGTCATGACACTGGTGAGCGAAAATTTGATTGCCAGTGTGCGCGGAAGGAATGGCGGCATTGTGCTGGCAAAAAATCCAGAGAAAATCTCCGTTGGCGCTGTCGTTCGCCTGATGGAAAACAGCATAGCCCTGGTGGAATGCATGAAAGACAGCCCTTCCGCCTGCCCTATGCTGCCGAAGTGCCGGTTAAAACGAATATTTTATGATGCGCAGGAATCTTTCTTTGCCAAGCTGGATAGAAGTACGCTGGCTGATTTATTGCAACCGTAATGCAAGTTCAAATTATCCGACCCTGCCCATGCAGTTCATCGCTCGCCCCACCTTGGCAATAGGGTATTTTCGATACCCAGATGATCGAGAATACGCGCCACCACGAAATCCACCATGTCCTGTACGCTACCCGGTTGATAATAAAAACCCGGGTTCGGCGGCATGATGACCGCACCCGCCTGGGCCAGCTTGAGCATATTTTCCAGATGAATCACCGAAAACGGCATTTCGCGCGGCGCCAGAATCAACGTGCGCTTTTCCTTTAGCATCACGTCTGCAGCACGCGCAATCAAGTCGTCGCTGATACCACTCGCCACCTTGGCAAGGGTTCCCATGGTGCAGGGGCAGATGACCATCGCATCGCCCGGGTTTGAGCCAGAAGCCATCGGCGCAAACCAGTCGTCTCGTCCGAATACATGCAATTCCCCGGGGAACGTCCCCAACCGTTCGCACAATTCACGCTCTGCATCCTGAGGACGGGAGGGCAACACCAGACCCACTTCCTGCTTAACAACAATCTGGGCAGCCTGCGAATAAACCAGATGTACACGCTGCCCGCCTAGCAGCAGGCATTCGAGCAGACGCATGCCATAGGGCATGCCGGATGCCCCGGTAAAGGCAAGGGTAATGGTTTTCATGGGATGAACAACTCCAATTTATTGAGTAAATGAGGGCTATTACCCCCTCACCTCCCCCTGCAACCGGGAGGCATGCACTGCATTATCCATGAAACGTGCTGCAATCAATCCGTTCACCGTACCGAATATCAACGCGGCGGTGGCAAATACCGGGATCAGATAGGCGATGCCTGCGTGCGGAATCAGCCACAGATAGACCACCGTCATTTGCCCGGCAATATGCGCGAACGCTGCGTAAATACTGTGACTGACTGGGCCGAACCAGCGTTTTGGCAAATGCTGCGCAAAGGCCAGCACCAGCAGGCTGAGCAACGCACCCGCCAGACCAAGAAAAAAGCCTGGCGCAAGAAAACTGCCGAACATCAAACTGCCGGCAAACACACGCAACAGGGACACCCATGCCGCAGCACGCCAGCCATAGTGAGCCAGCACGATCAGCGTCACAATATTGGCCAGTCCGGGCTTGACGCCCGGCAACGGTGAGGGAATGGCGGCTTCCAGCACGGTGAGCCCCAGCGCCACAGCGGCCATGCGCGCGATACGATGATCTTCGGGCGTGGTATGCAGCAGGATTGAAGGGGGCTTGCCCACATCACACCTCCCACGTGCCACTTCTTGCTGTTTTTCAGTAATTGAGACTGTCATATCGTTTGTGGCTGCCGACCAATTCCACACTCACCTGATTGGGCAGGCAAATGGCAATTTCCCCTGCCCGCTCCAGCCATCCCTGCCGGACGCAATACTGACGCGGACTCGGATCGGAAGCAATACGCACCCGGCGATTGTGTATGGCGATGATGCTAATCCCCAGCGGGCCGGGCACCTCAATCTGCTGATCGGCAGATAAAGCAACTTCGCGAAATATTTTGCCGCCACTACGAATGACCGCCTTGTCGGCAAGTTCGCCACTCCATAGCGTTAATGTCAGCAGTGCAACAAAAACAGCGCCCAACAACAACGTCAGCCAGTCACCTAATTTGATGTGTTGCCACAGCCCCCTTGATCCGGCAGTGGCGACGCAAACCTCCCCCCCCTCACTCACAACGCGGGGGAAAGTGTATGGTGGCGGAGTGGCATGGGAGATTTAAACAAAAAATTCATCTTGCCATATACCTCAGCTTAACTCGCGGTGACGCACCAGCACCTGTTGCGTCGCAGCAAAATACTGCCCCAGCTTTTCGCTAATATACACCGAACGGTGCTGCCCGCCAGTACAGCCTATCGCCACAGTCACGTAACTGCGATTATCGGCGATAAAACTGGGCAGCCAGCGTTCTATGAATTGACTGATATCCTCATACATCTGCTGAGCCGAAGCCGCCGTCTCCAGAAACTTGATCACTGGCGCATCGCGACCGGTGAGTGGGCGCAGTTCCAGATCGTAATACGGATTGGGCAAACAGCGCACATCAAATACGAAGTCGGCATCCAGTGGAATGCCGTGTTTAAAACCAAAAGACTCGAACAATAGCGTCATGCGCGCAGGATTAAGATCAATGAATGTTCTGATCCAGTCACACAGTGCGCTAGTCTTCAAATCACTGGTGTCGATATGGTGGCCTATGTAACCGACACGTGCAAGCAACTCGCGTTCATACTGCACACATTCCGGCAGTGTCCGCACCCCATCGCTCAATGGATGCATGCGGCGCGTCTCAGAAAAGCGTTTCACAAGCGTATCTGACTTTGCATCCAGAAACAACACATGCACCGTCAATGATTGCTGCTTGAGCTGCGACAAAATCTCCGGCAAACGCTGCACGCTGTTGGCACTACGCACATCAATGCTAACGGCCATTTTGTCATATCCGACCGACAGCAAATAACTGACCAGATTCGTTAACAGTTCGGCAGGCAAATTATCCACGCAGTAGTAGCCACTGTCTTCGAGCACTTTGAGTGCGACACTTTTTCCGGAACCAGACAGACCGCTGATCAGGAACAACTGCATGTCAGTCACCCACCAGCATCTGGTCATGACGGCTGATGAATTCCTGCATGGTATTGATGCCGCGCTGCTGCAACACAAAATTGCGCGCAGCGGCCTCCACCAGCACAGCCAGATTTCGCCCTGCCACCACAGGAATATTCACGGTATTGATTTTCACGCCCAGTATCTCCTGATGGGTTGCCACCAGCGGCAAACGTTCCATTTGCGATAAATCGCCCTCTTGTGGCCTGTGAAGATACACAATCAACTTTAAGCTTTTTTTACGTCTTACCGCCGTTTCGCCAAACATGGTACGAATATTAAGCATGCCCAGGCCGCGCACCTCCAGAAAATCACGCAGCAACTCGGGACAACAGCCTTCGAGCGTATCGGGCGCAATCCGGTACAACTCGACGATATCATCCGCCACCAGTCCGCTGCCACGTGTAATCAATTCCAGCCCTAGTTCACTTTTGCCGACCGCGCTCTCGCCAGTAATCATCACGCCGACCCCCAGCACATCCAGAAACACGCCATGGCGCGTGGTGGATTCGGCCAGTTCCTTGGCAAGATAGTGGCGTATCAGCCACATCAGGTGAACACTGGGTCTTGATGAGGCAAAGAGTGGAATTCTGGATTGGTTAGCGAAGTTGATCAGTTCGTCGGGAATCTTGGCCGAACCCGCCACAATCAGACAGGTCGTCCCGCTTTTTTCAATTGTTTCGAATGCCAGTTCGCGATCGGCCTTGTCCAGATTGCGCAGATAATCAAGCTCCGTTTCACTCAACACCTGCACCCAGCTTGGATGAATCAGGCTCAGATGCCCTACCATCTCCCTGTTGGATGCCTCAACGGCCTCGCTGTCTATAATGCGATCAACGCCTTCATTGCCTGCCACGCGGGTGAGTTCCAGACGCACCTGTTTGTCTTCAAACAGCTGCCGTATATCCACATGACTCATGCGGCACTATTCCACTCGGCAATCATCTCAAAAATACCATTTGCGTCCTCACAGGATTGCAACTTTTCCCGAAAAGTTTCATCACTGAACATCTGAGCAAGTTCACCCAGTATCTGCAGATGCAAATCAGTGGCCAACTCGGGCACCAGCAACACAAAAATCAGCGAGACCGGCTGACCATCAGGCGCATCAAAGGGAATAGAATGTGCTGTTCTGACAAAAGCAGCAGTCGCATCACGCAGTTTTGGAATGCGTCCATGCGGGATGGCAACCCCTTGCCCCAGGCCAGTCGAACCGAGCTTTTCGCGGGCAAACAGACTATCAAATACCTGCGAGCGGGCGATCTGCAACTGATTTTCAAACAGCAAACCCACGCGCTCGAAAACGCGTTTCTTACTGGTCGACTCGGTATCCAGCAATATATTTTCTGGACTTAGTATTTTGCTGATTAGATTCATCTTCATCAAGCCTTGGGCAAAGGGCGGCAAATGCCGCCCATAGGGTTCTTTATTCTTCTACTGCAACCTGACCGCCTGTTTCATCATGACGACGGGATGACAGCTTGTCTTTATGCTTTCTCACCTGGCGATCCATGATATCCACCAGTTCATCGATTGCGGCATACAGATTCTCATTCGCGCATTCAGCGAACAGATCCTTGCCACTCATGTGCACGGTCGCTTCAGCCCTCTGCTGCAGCTTGTCAACTGAAAGAATGATCTTTACTTCCATCACCTTATCAAAATGGCGCTTGATTTTGTCAAACTTTCCCGTCGCATACTCGCGTATGGCGGGTGTGATTTCCAGGTGGTGTCCGGTTATATGGAGGTTCATTTTATGCTCCTTGTTTTAGAGTGATTTACGGAGATTCACCGGGAGTATGTGTAACGCTTCCCGATACTTTGCTATGGTGCGTCGGGCAACAACTATGCCTTGCTGCACCAGGATTTCCGACATGCGTCCGTCTGTCAGTGGCTTGCATGGATCTTCCTCGCTGACCAATTGCTTGATCAGTTCCCGTATTGCGGCAGAAGAACATACGCCACCACTTTCCGTGACCAGACCGCTGCCAAAGAAATATTTAAATTCATAAATGCCGCGCGGCGTACGCATGTATTTTTGCGTGGTGCCGCGCGAAACCGTTGATTCATGCAATTCCAGCTCATCAGCAATTTCGCGCAAAGCCAACGGGCGCATGCCGATATCACCGTATTCCAGAAAAGCCGTCTGCCGATCGACAATCGCCTGTGCGACACGCTGTATGGTCTCAAAACGCTGTCGCAAGCTCTTGACCAGCCAGCTTGCTTCTTGCAACTGCGCTGCCAGTGGCGAGCCGGACTTGTCATCGCGCTGTTGCAATATATTGGCATAGAGCTGGTTGATGCGCAATTTTGGCATCGCATCGGTATTGAGTCGCACAAGCCATTGATCCTTGTGCTTTTCGACGATGACATCGGGAATCACAAAATCAGCAACGCTGTGATCAAACCCGTCTCCAGGCCTGGGATTAAGATGAACAATCAGACTTTGCGCTGCACGCAAACTATCATCCGAACAGCGCAGCAATTTTTTGATTCTGGCAAAATCATGCGCGGCAACCAGATCAATATGATCGGTGACCAGACAGATGGCCAAATCTCGCTCGGGCGTATTGCCAGGTAGCGCCTTGAGTTGCAGCAGCAAACATTCGCTTAAACTTCTTGCGCCCAATCCCGGCAGATCAAGGTATTGCAGTTGCACCAATCCGGTTTCAAGATCATCGAGCGTAATTGACAACTCTGCCGGCAAAATTTCAGCCAGTTCCGCCAGATCCTGTGCCAGATAGCCGTTTTCATCCAGCGCATCAATCAGCATGCCAACGATCTGCTTGTCCCGGCTATCGAGCTGGCTCACCGACAACGCGCCGTGCAGATATTCGCGCAGACTCAGCTGCGGTGCTGCCTGCTCGGGATAGGCATCATTTTCGTCATCGCCCGCATTTCCTGCCGTATTCCATTCGAAAATATCTGTCGCATCATCACCGTTTAAACGGTGCTCGTCGCCACTCTCCACATCGCCACCCTCACTACTCGCTTCATTTTTGGGCTTCTCATGCGTTTCAAGCGGCAAATAAATGACTTCATCCGCCAGTTCCAGCATGGGATTTTCATCGAGCATGCGCTCGACCTCCTGCTGCATATCCTGGGTGGATAGCTGAAGCAGCTTGATTGACTGCTGCAACTGCGGTGTTAATGTCAGTTGCTGCGACTGGCGAAGTTGTAAAGAGGCTTTCATTACTTATGTTTTTTCGAAAATTATCTGATATTAAAGCTTGAAGTTTTCGCCCAGATAAACCTTTCGTACGCCTTCATTGTAGATGATTTCATCCGGTTTGCCTTCTGCCATCACAGCACCGGCATTGATGATATAGGCACGATCGCAAATCCCCAGCGTTTCACGCACATTGTGATCGGTAATCAACACACCGATATTTCGCGCCTTGAGAAAGCCGATGATCTTCTGAATATCCAGCACGGCAATCGGATCGACGCCTGCGAAGGGCTCATCCAGCAGAATAAAGCGTGGATTCATCGCCAGCGCACGGGCAATTTCCACCCGCCTGCGCTCACCGCCGGAAAGACTGATCGCGGCATTGTCCCGTATCGCATTGATATGCAAATCCTGCAACAATTCCTCCAGACGCCGCTCTATCTGCACTTCCGGCAAGCCCTGCAACTCAAGCACCGCCTTGATATTCTGCGCCACCGTCATGCGGCGAAAAATCGATGCTTCCTGTGGCAGATAGCCCAGCCCAAGTCGCGCACGCCGGTGTATAGGCATTCGAGTAATATCCTGATTGTCAACGGTTATCCTTCCGCCGTCTGCGGCAACCAGGCCAACGATCATGTAGAACGAGGTGGTCTTTCCGGCACCGTTAGGCCCCAGCAATCCGACCACCTCGCCGCTTTGCACTGACAGTGAGGCGTCATGCACGACGGTACGCAGGCCGTATTTCTTTTTCAGCGATACTGCACGTAATTCGCTCATTGCTTACCCACTTCCGGAACGGGCGTCACCGTATCAGTCGCGGTCTTTGGCTTGGGGTGCAACACCGCATGCACACGTTTGGGCTTTCCATCCACGGTTTGTGCATCCTTGCTGCCTGCCTGGAATATCTCGGTTTTCGAGTTATAGGTAATATGCTCGCCGGTAACCTCATCCAAAGAGCGCTTGACTCTGGCGTGCACGTAAAAATCGACCGTATCAGCATGGGTATCGTATTCGATACGCTCCGCATTTCCATCCACATACTCATCCAGACCTTCGCGCTTTTGCCGAAAACTGGCCGTATTACCGTAAGCCGTACCCTGTTTGAAACCGGACTTATCCTGCACCACGACAATTTTATCGCCCTTTATCACCATCGTGCCCTGGGTCAATACCACCTTGCCCACGAAGGTGCTGATCTGCTTGGCATCATCAACCACGACCTGATCCGCATCAATATCGATGGGTTTTTCCCGATCGGCATGCTCAGCGTGAACTAAGGGTGATATACACAAAAGCAGAAAAAACAGCAGTAGTTTATTTGACATTGGGTAGATGTTGACTTCTAACATTTGAGAGCAGTTTCAGTGTGCGTGCCTTGTTATCCATTTCCATACCGACAGCATGCACCGTATTAGCTGCATTGACCATAGTAACCGCTCGATCGCTGCTGGCGAAATCCTTGTTCGGCAGTATACGCAAATACTCAGTATTCAGGGTCATGGCAGACTGCGAACCAACCGCCTCGCGCAGCACACCGACATTGTCATGAAACACCACTTCATCACCATTACTGGAAATGTTGCCATATTTCCCCTGTATATGCACAGGCGGATGCTCGGAACTTAACAGCGTCACGCTCGGCATATCCAGCTCGGTAGTATCGTGATCAGGATAATGGCGCAGTCGCGCTGCAGACATGAGCATATGCGGCACACCCTGCGGATTCATGGTGGTGGCATGAAAATTATCCATAATCCCGTCAGGAGCGTGACGCACGGTGCTGTTAACTGTCACGACTTCCGTTTGCACTTGCTGATCTAGCCAATAGACAAATGCCAGCAGCGCCATCAGGGGTAACAGCGGCAACCAGTAACGGAATCGTGCAGCCAGAATCATTGCAAATAGGGTGCCAACTGTGCTTCCAGCGTGCCCTGCGCAGACATGATCAATTCACAGGCTTCGCGCACCGCGCCATGACCGCCACTGCGCTTTGTTACATAGTGCGAGTGCTCACGAACCAGTTGCGGCGACTCGGGCACACCGATCGCCAGCCCGACATGGCGCATCACGCACAAATCCACCACATCATCACCCATGTATGCCGCCGCATCGCGCGACAGATTAAGCTTGTCGAGCAGGTCGACAATGGCGTCAAGTTTACGCTCTGCGCCCTGATATACGTGTTTGATGCCCAGATTTTCTGCGCGTATTTCAACACAACGTGACGTCCGACCAGTAATGATAGCCACTTCGACGCCGCTGGCGCGCAACATCTTGATGCCGTGCCCATCAAGCGAATTGAAGCGTTTGAATTCCTCACCCGAATCGGACAGAAAAAGCCCGCCATCCGTCATGACACCATCGACATCGAATGCAACCAGGCGTATCAATTTTGCGCGACTCAAAAACATGTTTGTCTCCCGAATATCGTTAGTGGCTAGTGGCTAGTGGCTAGTGGCTAGTGGCTAGTGGCTAGTGGCTAGTGGCTAGTGGCTAGTGGCTAGTGGCTAGATTATTTTCGCATGCAACAGGTCATGCATATTCAACGCACCAACCAGATGGCGCTGCCCATCAACGACCAGCATCTGATTGATATTGTATTGTTCCATCAACTGTACCGCCTCAACCGCCAGACTATCCGGCGCTATGCAGCGCGGATTGGACGACATCACGCTCTTGACCGGCGTGGCAGAAAAATCCAGCTGTTTTTCAAGGGTACGACGCAGATCGCCATCGGTAAAGATGCCTAGCACGACCTGATTTTCATCGACAATGGCTGTCATACCCACGCCTTTACGTGACATTTCCATGAGCGCTGCGCTCAGCATAACATCCTCTGTCACCATAGGCATACGCGAACCACTACGCATGATATCGTCAACTCGGGTGAGCAGGCGACGCCCCAGACTACCTCCCGGATGGGAACGTGCAAAATTTTCCGCATTAAAGCCTTTGGCATCGAGCAGCGCGACCGCCAGCGCATCACCCAGCGCAAGTGAGGCGGTTGTACTGGCTGTCGGCGCCAACCCCATCGGACAGGCCTCCTTGTCCACCGCCGCATTCAAATGCACGTCTGCGACCTTTGCCAGACTTGAGGAAGCATTGCCGGTCATACTTATCAGCTTTGCGCCCTGACGCTTGAGGATGGGCACGATGGTCATCAATTCCTGACTCTCGCCGGAATAAGATAGCGCTATAAACACATCCTCGCCTGCCACCATACCCAGATCTCCGTGACTGGCTTCACCCGGATGTACGAAATAGGCAGGCGTACCGGTACTGGACATTGTTGCCGCAATTTTACGCGCAATATGTCCAGACTTGCCCATGCCACTAACGATCACACGCCCTTCACAGCGCAAAATCAGATTCAGCGCATCCAGAAAACTGTCATCCAGGCGACGACTCAGCGCCTGCACGGCTGCGGCTTCAATATCAAGAACCTGACGACCCAGTTCAAGCGCACCTGGCGCTGCACAAAGAGATTTATTCATAAATTACATTATAGCAAGCAAGTGAAAATCGGGTTTGAAAATGACAGGGTTCAGGTTTATAAAAGATACCGCCTGCTGAGCAATTGTTATTTACATTCAAATGACCCGGATATACCATCAAACACCCTCACCACCAAGCTATTAAGCTCATCGCGACAGGCACACCATCCGTATGAAAAGCAACTCACAATCGCAATCGACCTGTCTGCTGCTGCTTATTGCCTATGTATTGAGCGGCAAGGCCACCTTACTGCTAGCACTTCCACCCGGTTATGCAACGGCCATATTCCCGCCTGCTGGCATTGCACTGGCGTTTGCTTTCACAACCGGGAAAAAATCCCTGCCCTGGATATTTTTGTCAGCGTTACTACTTAACCTATGGGTTGGCTATTCCGGTCATCAACCGCTCAATGGACTGTCAGCCGCGCTAATCATTGCCACCGCCTCAATGCTGCAGGCAAGCGCGGGCGCATGGCTACTGCACCGCACCATCAAACGATCCGCCGCCTTGGACAATGGCCGTGACCTCCTCGCCTTGCTTCTGCTCGCGCCTGTCATCTGCGTAATCAGTGCCAGCCTTTCTACTGGCGGTCTCTATGCGCTGGGGCTCATGGACAGCCCGGGCATGAACTGGCTGACCTGGTGGACGGGCGACACACTGGGTGTGCTGGTGATGCTGCCCGTCACGCTCACCTTCATCGGCGAACCTCGCACACTTTGGCGAAACCGGCGTCTGACGCTGGCCATCCCGGTGGCACTGATGCTGGCAATAATAATCGGCATTTTCCTCAGGGCAAATAAACTGGACCATGAAGACTCGCTATCGTCATTTCGCCTACAATCCCAACAGTCATTCAACCAGATTCAATCCAGTCTGGATGAACAGGAATTAGTGCTACAGGGCATGCATGGATTATTTTTCCACCAACTGCATGGACAAGTGACACGAACAGAATTCGCCCGCTACACCCAGATCATGCTGGACAGATTCCCGATGATACAGGCCATGGAATGGGCGCCTCAAACAAGCTCAATGCAACGCGTCGCTTTCGAGACTGAGCAACTGCCCGGTTTTGCCATCAGGGAACGAGATGCATCCGGAAAATTGCAGATCGCCGGCAACCGTAATCAATATTTTCCGGTTAGCTTTGTCGAACCACTCAAGGGCAACGAACCTGTCCTGGGGTTCGACCTGTACTCTTCTCCTGATCGCAAGACTGCAGTGGACAGGGCGAT
Organism: uncultured beta proteobacterium; assembly: GCA_963784505.1. GTDB lineage: Bacteria > Pseudomonadota > Gammaproteobacteria > Burkholderiales > Gallionellaceae > Gallionella. The sequence goes on from CAWASY010000016.1 coordinate 28,568, forward strand.
CAATACCCTCTTGCCGGTTGCCACCGCCCCTATCAAACTGGTTCAGGGCCGTGACAGACAAAGCGGCATGCTCATCATGGAAGCCTTATCCATCGAAGGAAAAACAACTGGCATCATACTAATCGTACTCAAACTGCACGATTTTTTTGACCATGCACTCTCACCCACAAACAGTCTGCATCAGGTTCGCTTAACCGACCTTGACAGCCGCCAGACCCTCTACAACACCTTCACCGTTGATCACCCGAACATCATTTTCGATCACCCCTTTACCTTTGCAAGCCGCCATTACCTGTTTGAAAGCACGCCAACCGATGCCTATTTCAAGATACATCAGAGTTGGCATAGCTGGAGCATTCTGCTCATGGGTTGCCTGGGTGTCTCACTGGCTGGGGGCTTGCTGTTACTGGGCACAGGCTACACTGAACATGTTTTGCAACAGGTAAACCTGCGAACCCGCGAATTGCAGGATAGCAAGCGACTTTTACTGGAAATTCTCAACACAAGCCCCGTTGCCGTGCGGATTGCCCGAAATCACGGCCGGGAAGTAATATTCTGCAACCACAGCTATGTCAAGCTGGTCAAACATGACCATGCCATCGGCATTGATCCTCGCAACTATTATGTTAACCCTCAGGATTACGATCATGCGCTGGCGGAACTGGCCGAAGGCAAGACGGTGATCGATCGCCAGATTGACCTGTGCATTCCCGATGGCTCAAGGGTCATTGCGCTTTCCTCCTATATGCACATCCAGTATGAAGGGGAACAGGCTGTACTTGCCTGGTTCCACGACATCACTGCGCAAAAGCTATCAGAAGAAAGACTGCGCACCCTATTCATCGCCATAGAGCAAAGTCCCGCTTCAGTAGTTATCACCGACCTGCAGGCCAATTTGCAATATGTCAATCCTCAATTTACTCAGGTGACCGGCTATACACCGGAAGAAGTACTTGGCAAAAACCCGCGCATTCTGCACTCCGGCCTGACCAGCCCGGAAGTGTATAAGGACATGTGGAACAAGCTTACACAGGGGCAGTCATGGCAAGGTGAACTGATTAACCGCCGCAAAAATGGCGAAATTTACTACGAAGAAACGCATATCTCGCCCGTCTTCAATGATCATGGCGAAACCATCCTGTTTGTTGGCGTCAAGCTTGACGTTACCTTGCGCAAACTAAACGAGGATGAACTGCGCCTTGCCGCCTCCGTTTATAAAAACAGCAGCGAAGGCATGATGATCACCGATGCCGAAACCAGAATCATCGCCATTAACTCGGCCTTTACCCACGTGACCGGCTACACCTTGGAAGATGTATTGGGCAAAACGCCCAGCATTCTAAAATCAGGCAGGCAATCGGCGGAATTCTATCAAGACATGTGGGCTCAAATTGGTGCTACAGGTTACTGGCGGGGAGAATTATGGAATCGGCGCAAGGATGGGCAAGATTATGCTGAACGCCTGACCATCAATGTCGAGAAACAGAATGACGGCAGCATTTACCGCTATATCGCACTTTTTTCCGACATCACCGAACAAAAGAAATTCGAGGAATTGATTTGGAATCAGGCCAATTATGATGCACTGTCCGGGCTACCCAATCGGCGCCTGTTCCTCGACAGACTTGAGCAGGAAGCTCGAAAATGCCAGCGTATAAAATCCTCAATGGGACTGCTGTTCATTGACCTTGACCGCTTCAAGGAGATCAACGACACCCTGGGTCATGCCAAGGGGGACAGCCTGCTGATTGAAGTAGCCGCACGTATTCGCACCTGCATACGCGACTCCGACACATTGGCGCGTCTGGGCGGCGATGAATTCACCGTCATCTTGCCCGAGTATCACGAATCATCCAGTCTGGATCGTGTTGCCCAAAAAATCCTTATTGAATTGAGCCAACCATTCGATCTGGGAGACGGTGACATCGGGCACATCTCGGCCAGCGTCGGCATCACGATGTATCCGGAAGATACGGACGTCATCAGTGAACTGTTGCAATATGCCGATCAGGCGATGTATGCAGCCAAGACGGCAGGGCGAAATGGTTTCAGTTATTTCAAGGCACCCATGCAAAAAGAAGCCCTTGAAAAAATGCTGCTAACTAACGACTTGCGCCAGGCGCTTACCCGTGGCGAACTGGAAGTCTATTACCAGCCCATCATCGATGTCCAAAGCGGCAAAGCAAACAAGGCAGAAGCCTTGTTACGGTGGCATCATCCCGACCGGGGCATGATTAGCCCTGTCCATTTCATCCCGCTTGCCGAGGAATCCGGCCTGATCCTCGAAATCGGGGAATGGGTCTTTATGGAAGCGATACGGAATGTACTTGAATGGCAGAAAAATACCGGGCAACTGATCCAGGTAAGCGTAAACAAATCACCCTTGCAGTTTCTCAGGGGAGAGTCACACCCCTGGCTGGAACAACTGAACAGTCTCGACCTGCCGCACGGTACGATCATCGTCGAAATCACCGAGGGATTATTACTCCATGATTCCGCAAAAGTCAGGGATGAATTACTGGATTTCAAAAACCGCGGAATAGAGGTCTCCATTGACGATTTCGGCACCGGCTTTTCTGCACTTTCCTATCTTAATCAGTTCGACATTGACTATCTGAAGGTAGACCGCTCCTTTGTGAAAGACATGAGCGCAAACGAAAACAGCAAGGCGCTGGCTGAGGCAATTATCGTGATGGCGCACAAACTCGGCATCAAGACCATTGCTGAGGGCGTTGAAACCCATGAACAACAGGAAATACTGGTCGGCTTCGGATGTGATTATTTGCAAGGTTATCTGTATTCCCGCCCTGTTCCGGCAAATCAGTTCGAAAAGCTAATCACTTCGGGAATATCGATTTAAAAACAACATGTTCACTTTAAAGCCCATACGTCAATCGACTAAACATAAGCCCTGGCCCACGTGACATTGCCCGCTTTTCCAATACACTTTGCAAACTGAGCCGGACTACGGCATTATCCGAACGATGATATTCACCCACTGAAGATGGAACACTCACTCTCACCCGTATTGATTTTACTGACCACCGCCGTACTGGTGGTGGTGGTTTGCCGCATCCTGCGTCTGCCGGTTATGCTGGGCTACCTGGCAGTGGGCATATTGATCGGCCCACACGCCTTTGGCTGGATCCCCGACGCGCCGAGCACGCGTCATCTGGCCGAATTCGGCGTAGTCTTCCTGATGTTCAGCATCGGCCTTGAATTCAGCCTGGCGCGCCTCAAAGCCATGCATCGCACCGTGTTCGGCCTGGGGGGCGCGCAAGTGCTGACTACCATCGCGCTGGTCATGTCCATTACCTGGCTATTTAGCATGGACTGGCGTATTGGTCTCGCGCTGGGCGGCATCCTGGCGATGTCATCGACCGCGATCGTCAGCAAAATGCTGGTTGAGCGCGCCGAACTCAACCTGCCGTACGGTCAGCAGATGATGGGGGTATTGCTGTTCCAGGACCTGGCTGTCGTCCCCATGTTGATCATCATCCCTGCACTGGCCTCACAACCTGACAATCTGTCGGCCACACTGGGCTATGCGATGCTCAAGGCTGCCATCGTGCTGTTAATACTGCTGGTGTTCGGCCAGCGCATCATGCGCCGCTGGTTTCACGTCGTGGCGAGCCAGAAATCATCCGAATTGTTTACCCTGAACGTACTGCTTATCACACTGGGACTGGCCTATCTGACCGAACTGGCCGGGTTGTCCATGGCACTGGGCGCGTTTGTCGCCGGCATGCTGATATCGGAAACCGAATACCGCTATCAGGTGGAAGAGGATATCAAACCATTCCGGGATGTATTGCTCGGGCTGTTCTTTGTCACTATCGGCATGATGCTCAATCTGTCCAGCGTGCTGTCCAATCTGGGCTGGATACTGCTGGCACTGGCGATACTGATCCTGTCCAAGGCACTCATTGTCGCGCTGCTGGCTCGCGCCTTTGAAGGTAACTGGGGTGTGGCGCTGCGCAGCGGCATTGGCCTGGCACAGGCGGGGGAATTCGGCTTCGTGCTGCTCACGCTCACCGATAATGCGCAGCTACTCCCCGCCGCCATCATGCAAATCACGCTGGCTACGATGCTGCTGTCCATGATGGCAGCCCCCTTTCTGATTCAATACGGGGAAGCCATCGCGCGGCGATTTTCGGCCGAAGAGTGGACCAGCCGGGCACTGCAAATGCACCAGATCGCCATCCAGAGCATGTCCAGCACGGGTCATGTCATCCTGTGCGGATACGGGCGTAGCGGGCAGAAACTGGCCAGCATACTTGAAGAAGAGAAATTGCGATTCATCGCACTGGATCTGGATTCGCATCGCGTTCGTGAAGCGGCGGCTGCCAAAAAAAGCGTGGTGTATGGCGATGCGGCAAAACGCGAAGTGCTGATGGTAGCCGGGCTGATGCGGGCCAAGGTACTGGTCGTGAGCTATGATGACAAAAACTCGGCGCTCACCATATTGCGGCACGTCAAGGAATTGCGGCCCGACTTGCCCGTCGTACTGCGCGCCAATGACGACAGTAATCTGGACGTCTTTAAGAATGCCGGTGCAGCCGAAGTGGTTGCCGAAGTACTGGAGGGCAGCCTGATGCTTGCCTCACAGGCACTGCTACTGGCGGGTGTGCCGCTAGGCCGCGTTGTTCGTCGTGTGCAGGAAAACCGCGCGCGCCGCTATACGATGTTCAGCGGTTACAGCAGTACCGCCCTCGATACCATGGAAATCAGCGATGAGTTGCAGCCGCGTTTTTTGAATGTATTGCTCAAAGCAGACTCCCACGCTGTCGGTCGTCGTCTGCGCGAAGCCGAACTGGGCAACCTGAACATCGAAGCCCGTGCATTGCGGCGCTACAACGTACACGGCGCACAACCCAATGAGGAAATGATACTGCAAGACGGCGATGTACTGGTATTGCTAGGCTTGCCGGAGGCGCTGGCATTGGCCGAAGACCGTCTGCACAGGGGCAACGTTTAAAGCTGCCATAGCCTGCAATTACAAGTCCTGCAGCAGCTTCCTGACCGGTGTCGGAATCGCAGCCTGCATTGCATCGTTCAGATTCAGCCATATCGTCTGGCGCACGGACTGCGGTCTGCATGACAGGCGTAGCAGCATCGGCGTGATGTGCAATTTGAAATGCGTGAAGGTATGGGAAAAAGGCATGGGGGCTGCGCACGGCGTTATTGAATCAGCTGGATTCCCGCCTTCGCGGGAATGACGATCCGTTTTTTCCGTCCGAATACCTTGTTGTACACACCAAATCAATGCGGCCTCTTCATCATCGAATTGCGGCAAACACCAAAGCCCGCCCCATACACCAGTCGATCCACGCTTTTCCAGCAGGATATCACCGTCCGACATCACCATCAAAAAGGTAGCATATCTCTGGGGCAAAATTTTGCGCGCACGAGGCGTGGGCAGTTCAGCCACACGACTGGTTTGAAAAGCGTTGCAACTGTTTTGAACCGGACAATGACTGCAGCGGGGTTTGCTGCGAGTACACAAGGTCGCGCCCATGTCCATGAGTGCCTGCGTGTAAACAGCAGCATCCTGTCTGGGCAACAAGGCTTCAGCCTGTAGCCATAGCGCCGTTTCCACGGACTTAACCCCGGTCGGGCCACTTATACCGCAATAGCGCGCCAGCACGCGTTTGACATTGCCATCGAGTATGGCACGGCGCTCGCCAAAAGCCAGCGCACAAATCGCGGCTGCAGTTGAACGACCTATGCCCGGCAAATCGAGTATTTGATCATATAGACGGGGAAAATCGCCGCCATGCAGCGCTACGACAATTTGTGCGGCGCGGTGCAAATTGCGACCACGTGCGTAATACCCCAACCCGCTCCAGTGCTCCAGCACCTGCTCCTCACTGGCAGCGGCCAATTCGACTATGGTAGGAAAGGAAGCGATGAATCGCAGATAATAGGGAATGACGGTCGCAACCTGAGTCTGCTGCAGCATAATCTCGGACAACCACACACGATAAGCATCGGCATGCTGCCACGGCAAACCGTGACGTCCATGCTCACGCTGCCATTTGATGAGTTGCGAGGAAAAGTTCTTTAGCATAATCGCGGGCGTGACCCATCAGCCACCAGCCTTTATATTATCTGAACAAACCTTTCAGGCTGTTCTTGAGTTGATCCTGAACCCTGGATTTGATCTCTTCCTTCTTGGCTTCGACTTTCTGTTTGGCAGCATCGCTCACCATCGCGCCAAAATCCAGTGTGTATTTTAGATCGCTGAACGGCCCGGCAATGCGTACCGGCACGGTAATTCCGCCCACCACATCCTTGCCACCCTGACCTTCCAGCGTTTTGGCAAGCGTCGCCTTGGCAACATAGTTCATGCTGTCATTACCAATATTGATATCGCCGTTGCCGCCCAATCTGAGCAGAGGCGACTTGAGCGACAAATCATCATTGTGCGCCACACCGCCCGCCACCTTAAAACTCGCCTTGAGCTCACTAAAGTCGGTCTTCTCACTCTGATTGGCCGATTGTGTTTGTGACTTGCCCAACATGCCCTGGGCATCGCGCAGCTTTTTTGCGATATTGATCCCCTTGATCGCCCCATCGACCAAATTCAGGGAAGCATTGCCATTCATCGCACGCTTGAGCCCGCTGACCGTATTGCCCTGCATGGAAAGATTCATCGCCACATTGCCGCGACCTTCCAGCGTATCGAATCCGGCCGCATCCCTCGTCAAGGCAGCCACATTGATGCCACTGAGCACCTGATTGATGGAAATCACTGGCGCGGCCGCCGCATTAACGCTCAGGCTGCCATTCATGCTGCCCTGATATAAATTTGCCGACAACGGGTTTACATTCACCTGCCCCTTGTGCGCCTTCACATCCAGACGCACACCGCTTGATTTGATATTCGCAACCTTCAACTGCCCGATGCGCAAACTGCCGTCCAGATTGAGTTTGCGCAAGGCAGACAGATCAAACGGCTGCTCCGGGCCAGCAGTTTTAGCTTCGGTCTTTTTTGGCAAATATAGATCGGCATCGAACTGATCCACGTCCACATCGAAATGAATCGCAGGATCGGCAAAACCGTTCACACCGACACGAGCCTTGAGCTGGCTTTGCAACAGGCCACCGGAAAGATTGGCCTGCACGGTTTGTGCTTTGGCATCCAATGCCACACTGCCTTTCATCTGACTGCTTACCGATTTGTTCGGCAACTTGTCGCCGGTCGCATTCACATCCAGCACCAGATTACCCAGATTGAATTGCTGCGTCTCAAGACTGCCCGTCAGGGGAGACGCCAGTTTAACCTTGAAGGCCTGATCGGCCTGTTTGACATCCATATCCAGCGTCAGCGCGGAAACCCTGAAGGCTTTTGCATTGCCTGACAGGGCGGGCATGGACAGCACGGCAACGACATTCCCCATTGCGCCATCCATTTTGGCATTGAGCGCCAGATTGTCTCCCGAATAGCTATCCTTGGTCATCGCCAGGGCTGGCGCATCGAGCGCAAGATCGAACGCATCCTTGCCCTTGGCACCTGTCGCACTCAATTTGAATTTATTTGCGCCGTATTCCTGCGTGGCAAGATCAACACTGCCCCCCCCGCTGGCTTTCAGTTTCAGATTGCTGATATCCAGCACCGTGCCATTGAGCTGCATATCCATATCAGCCAACCGGTATTGCTGCTTATCCAGATCGAAGGTCAGCGTGGTGGCAAGCTGCGTCGTGATATCCAGTTTGGGCTGATTGCCCTGCAGCGTGGCAGTCAACTTGATCTTGCCCGGCACACCGTTGGCAATGCGCCCGGCATCAAGATTGAGCCCCTTCAAAGCGTACAGCGCGCCAGAACCTTCATCATGATAGCTTAAATTGGTTTTTTCGATAGCAACGGATGCAATATCGAATTTGACCGGCTGTTTTTTGTCAGCAGGCTTTGCATCCTTGTTCAGCAAATCGTCGATATTGGTCGAGCCATCCTTGTGCTTGACCAGTGTTGCCTCAAGGCCGCTCACCCGCACCTCGTTGACCACGACCTGGCGACTCAACAACGGTAACAATGCAAGGGACACCCTTGCCGTCTGAACCGAGGCAAATAGCTGGTCGCTTTTGAATTCAGACAGGGACACGCTGCCAAGATCAGCACCGATGTTCGGAAAGAAAATCAGCTTGATATCGCCGTCCAGATGCAAATTTCGTTGTTTGCTGTCCTTGACCAGCTGGATAATTTGCGCCTTGTAGTCATTCGGATTGAACGTTGCGGCAAGGTAGGCCGCACCTGAACCCGCAACCACAATAACCGCGCCCGCACCCAACAATCCATACTTGACGAACTTATTCATTGCCGCACCCGAATTGAGATTCAGCCATGATTATAACCAAACGCGATGGATTTTGTAGTGCCGCGCTGTCTGGTTAGCGTCAAATCACCTTTGAATAGCGCGCATGCTCGGTGCGGGTGCGCAGGTATTTGTCGAATACCATGCAAATATTACGTATCAGCATGCGCCCCTTGGGGGTGACCCCTAGCGACTGCGGTGTAATTATTAATAGCCCTTCCTGTTCATATTCACGCAACTCGGTCATTTCAACCGCGAAATAACTATCAAAATCGATCAGATAGGCGATGTTGAACGACTCCTTGGACAACTCGAAATGGCACATCAACGCCTGAATGATGGCGCGGCGCACCAGATCATCCGCATTAAGTTCCAGACCGCGCATGATGGGCAATTCATCCCGATCCAGCGCGTCGTAATAATCTTCCAGATCCCGGTAATTCTGGCTGTAGGTAGGACCGATCTTGCCGATGGCACTCACGCCCAGCGCCACCAGATCACAATCGGAGTGTGTCGAATATCCCTGGAAATTTCGGTGCAAACGCCCCTGACGTTGCGCAACCGCCAGTTCGTCCTCGGGCTTGGCAAAATGATCCATGCCGATATACACATAGCCTGCACTGGTGAGCTTATCGACCGCCATGCTCAGAATATCCAGTTTCACCTGCGCCTCGGGCAAATCGGCTTCATGGATGCGGCGCTGCGGCTTGAAGAGTGTCGGCATGTGCGCATAATTGTAAATCGACATCCGATCCGGATTAGCTGCGATCACGCGATCGAGCGTCACACCAAAACCCGCCAAAGTCTGCTTGGGTAAACCGTAAATCAGATCGATGCTCACCGATTTAAAACCATTGGCACGCGCAGCCTCAATGACCCGCAGCGTCTCTTCTTCGCTCTGGATACGGTTCACCGCTCGCTGCACTTCGTCATCAAAATCCTGCACCCCCACACTGATACGATTGAACCCGGCTGACCCCAGCAGTGCGATGGTCTCATCGGAAACCTTGCGGGGATCTATTTCGATAGAATATTCACCCTCATCGACCAGTTTGAAATTCGTCCTGATCGCCTCCATCAGCTCGCGTATTTCATCATCTGACATAAAGGTTGGCGTACCGCCCCCGAAGTGCAACTGTTCAACCACTTGCCCAGGCCCCAGCAACTTTGCCTGCATTTGCATTTCCTTGATCACGTAACGCACGTACTCGGCAGATTTGCTGCGATCCTTGGTGATCACCTTGTTACAGGCGCAATAAAAACACAGGGTATTGCAGAACGGAATATGGATATACAGCGACAGCGGACGACCTACGCCGCCAATTTCTCGTTTCTGCAGCCAATGGCTATAGGTTTCGGCATTGAAGGCCTCGACAAAACGATCCGCAGTCGGATAGGAAGTGTAGCGTGGGCCATTTTTGTCCAGCCTGCGTATCAGCTCCAAATCTACGACCAATTGATTGTTGTTCAACATAAAGTACCGCCTAAAGGCTTGAATGGATTGGCATGATGCCATCATGCCAAGACAACGTGTTTGATATATGTCAAAAAGCATGGCATATTGACTGACTACTCACAAAGTATACGAAGTGCAACTACCTGCCACCCTTCATACTGTTCAATCCGCCTGCTCCAGTTGCAATCTGGCAGAGCTTTGCCTGCCTGTCGATTTAAGTTGCGTTGAATTGGCCAGAATGGAAACGTTAAGCATGCTCAAACGCAACGTCTTGCGCAGCGATTATCTGTATCGCAGCGGCGACAAATTTCGCTCTTTATTCGCCATTCAAAGCGGTTCATTCAAAACGCAGATACTGCATGAAGACGGTCAGGAGCAAGTCACCGGATTTCAGATGGAAGGGGAAATCATCGGGCTGGATGCAATCAGTTCCGACATCCATGCGTGCGAAGCAGTGGCGATGGAAAATAGCGTCGTGTGTGAACTGCCCTTCAACCAACTGGAGGCCCTGAGCCGTGAAGTTCCCGCATTGCAGCGCCATTTGCATAAAATAATGAGCCGCGAAATCGTACGCGACCAGGGCATCATGTTGTTGCTGGGCTCTATGCGCGCGGAACAACGTCTTGCCGCATTTTTGCTCAATCTCTCGCAACGCTATGCGGCCAGAGGATTTTCCGGATCACAATTCCAGTTACGCATGTCGCGTCAGGAAATAGGCAGCTATCTGGGACTAAAGTTGGAAACGATCAGCAGGGCTTTTTCTCATTTTCAGGAAAACGGCCTGATCATCGTCAAGGTGCGCGCCATTGAAATCATCGACTTGCCCGGCCTAAAGGCCTGCATCAACAGTTCACGCTAAGCAGCACATGGAAATTACACACAACCGTGAGCAAGTGTGTTTGACAGCAGCGCCGTTTGGGCTGATTATTCGCAACCTGTATTTTTTTGCACCTTAACAAAGGGATTAACGATGGAAATTCAATCCACTGAAGCCGAAAGAAAGCGCGCCCGTCATTTGCACGCAGTGCTGCTGTTCAATCTGGTCGTAATGCATATTTTCATGTTTCTGATGGCACTGACGCTGATCGGCAGCTTTGGCACGCTCCCCATGGTTCTGGTCGTAATATGTTCGATAATATTGCTGACCTACATTCTAGTGATGGCAAAAAGATCCCTTAAAAGCGAACCATCCTGGTATGTCAGGTGCCACTGGCAATTCGCCGCCAAGCGCGCCCGCCTGTTCCTGTACCTGTTCCTGGCGCTAGGCACACTTACCTTGGCACTTTTTTACGGTGGTAGCTATTTTCACTGGAAAAAAGTCGCGACCTGGGCTCTGACCGGTGGTTTCGGCCTGTTACCATTCATGGTATCTGTGCTGGGTCTGATCGTCATCGAGTTCGATGCCGAGCACCAGTCCAGAACCGGCAAGGTACCCAAGGGTGCGCTTGCCTATTACCCACCCCCAAAAGAATAAGTTATGGAAAAGAAAATAATTTTAAGCGTCATTGCACTCATCATCGTATCAATCTCCGTCATCCTGATGATCCCGTCCAAGTCCATCAGTACGCCTGACACTCTGCCCTGGAATATTACCCATCCCACAGCCGATACCATACGCGTGTTTGGCATGACACTGGGGAAAACCACGCTCGATGAAATCGCTCAGACCTACAAATACGAATCCGAACTTGAAATCAGCCTGTTCAAACCTACCGACAGCAAAATGGGTGTGGAAGCTTTTTTCGAGGAGGTGAACTTCAATGGTCTGAAAGCAAAAATCGTCATGACGGTCGATGTGCCCGCCGATGAACTACAGGGCATGTATCAGCGTGGCTTGCGCATCAACAACACGCCTAGCGGCAAGCGCATCACGCTAACTGCCGACGATCTGGCCCGTGTGCGCTCCTTGCCCATTGCCACCCTAACTTACATGCCAAACAGCAAAGTGGAAGCATCTGTCATCACGAAACGCTTCGGTACGCCTGAACTCCGGGTGCGTGAAAACAAAACGGGGCTGGTTCACTGGCTCTATCCCCAGCATGGACTGGATGTCGTTCTGGATAACAAGCCATTTTTCCAGTATCTGCCGCCACGTGAGTTTGCATTGGTCAGAACCCCCCTGCTGGCCAATGGCGAAGTGCTCAAATAATATTTCCGATACTGCGTTCGTCCAGACCCATCACATCCTGTTTTGGGGTGGACGAATGACGAGTGAGGCTGCCAGCTATTTATCCCTGCTGCGTGATGAGTCCAGCGGCACAGAGCGAAAAGTCGACTTTAAAGACGCGTTGGAATGGGCGACACACACAATTTGCAACGATGGTACTTCTATGGCTCGCCCTGCATCCGGCAACGCAATTTAGCTGCGACTGATTCCCCCAAGCAACGTCCTGCTCACCGGTTTGGCTACACAAAATCCACCTTCGAATTGCACCCGGTGTATTTTTTGACAGCCTGATCTTATACACCCAGCTGACTTTGCGTATCCTGGCACAACTCAGCATGCCTAATCGTCTGATTTTTTGCTGGATTCTGACTTGGCAGGCCGGTGATTGAGCATCGCGTCTTCATCATCATCGAGCAAAATGCGACTGGCATTTCCTTCCATGTCTTCATACTGACCCTTTTTGACCGCCCAGATCAAAATGGCAACAAAAACCAGACCGAAAAACATCATGCCGGGGATAAGACTGTAGATGACATCCATTATTTTTCCTTGAACATATTGCGTATACGGGCCGCGTTAGCGATCACCAATAAAGAACTGATCGGCATGCTGATGGCGGCCACCAGCGGTGTGATATGCCCCATAATTGCCAAGGGAACCATAATACTGTTATAAGCAAAAGACAGACCCATATTCTGTTTAATCGTGCGCAAAGTGCGCCTGGACAACAAAGTTGCCTGCCTGACCTTGTTCAGCTCGTTATGCATCAGCACGATATCGGCACTCTCCACCGAAACATCCGTCCCGGAACCCAGTGCGATTCCTACATCCGCCCGTATCAACGCGGGGGCATCATTTACACCATCACCAACCATGGCCACCCGCTCACCGCGCTGCTGCAATTGTAAAACAACACGATCCTTGTCCTGTGGCAGCACTTCGGCAATGACCTCCATCCCACCCAACTGGCTGGCAATCGCCTCGGCTACCGCGCGCCGGTCACCTGTAAGCAAGGTCATGCCTATACCGGCTGCACGCAGGGTATTGATCAATCCCAGCGCATCGGCACGCAGGGTGTCGGCTAACACCAGCATGGCTACGTGATCACCATCCAACGCCATATGAACGCAGGTTTTTGCATCCTGCTCCATTTCAATCGCCAGCGCCTTAAGGCAGGCATCCGGTGTAATTTGATTTCGCAGCAGCCAGTCTGCCGTTCCCAGCAGTACGGTGCGGCCATCGACCTGCGCCTCGACACCGGCACCCGCAGTCGCATGAAAATCCTGCACTGCCATACTGCGATAGGAAAGCGCATCGGCTGCACGCACGATAGCCTGCCCCACACTATGCTCGGAATAACGCTCCACCGCAGCGGCAATTTCCAGCAATGCACGCTCATTTTGACCTGTTGTCACCGCCGTCTGAACAAGATTCATCTTGCCGCAGGTCAAGGTACCTGTCTTGTCGAACACAAAATGTGTCACATGGGAGAGTGTTTCCAGTACGACACCATTCTTGACCAGAATACCGTGACGCGCGCCCAGCCCTGAAGCTACCGCAATGGACATCGGTGTCGCCATACCCAGTGCACAGGGGCAGGTAATGATCAGTACCGATGTTGCAGCCATTAACGCCATCTCGAAATTTGCCGACCAGATATAAAAGGTCAAACCAGCCAGCAGCAGGGTCGCCAACACAAACCAGGGCACAATACTGTCTGCCAGCCGCTGTATCGGCGCCTTGGAAGATTGCGCCTCCTCGACCAGCCGGATGATTCTGGAGAGCGTCGAATCCTTCACCGCAGCCATCACTTCCAGCACCAGCGCGCCACTGCCATTTAGCGTTCCGGCAGACACCCTGTCTCCCGCCTGCTTCCTGACCGGCATGGATTCGCCAGTCAGCATGGATTCATCGACAGAACTCTTCCCTTCTTGCACGATCCCGTCCATGGGAATTTTACTGCCGGGTTTGACCAGCACCCTGTCCGCAATCCGGATAGCTCGAACCGAAGTGATTTTCTCCACGTCATCACACAACACCGTGGCTACTTTCGGCTGCATATCCATCAGACGGTTACTGGCAGAGGCGGCCTGATGGCGAAACATGCCTTCCAGATAGCGTCCAATCAGGATGACAAATAGCAGGTTGGTAACCGTATCAAAATAAACTTCGGTGCCATTGGCCAGCGTCACATGGATCGAATAGGCATAAGTAACCAGCAGGCCCAGTGCAATCGGCAAATCCATAGTCAGACGTGCATTGCGTAATCCGTCCCAGGCACCCTTTAAAAAGGGATAGCCGGAATACAGCAAGGCAGGGGTAGTGAGCGCGAAAGCAATCCAATGAAAGAAATTCACGAATTCGCCGCGATCGGCACCGCTGTAGAGCGCAATGGCAATCAGATTCAGATTCATCATCGCAAACCCGGCAAAAAACAGCCGGAACAGCAAGGCACGGTTGCTGCGTTTCATTGAACCCTCTGCAAGCTCAGGGTCATAGGGAACGCCTGCATAACCTATTTTGGATAACTGTTTGATCAGTTCCGACAGCTTTACCTTTTGCACATCCCAGCGCAAATGCAGCCGCTTGCCTGCCAGATTGACATTCGCGGTAAGTACACCCGGCATGCGCGTCATGCTACGTTCGATCAGCCATACACAGGCAGGACAATGGATACCCTCGACCAGCAGGTGTGTTTCACGCATTTCGTCCTGGCTATTGACAAAGCTTTCCTGCAACTCGTCAAGATCGTACATTTCGATGTCGCGCGGCGGTGTGGGTGGCGGTGCCAGCAGTACACCTTCGGGCGTACGCTGATAATATCCCTGCAATCCTGCATCGAATATCGCCTCGCAAACCGATTGACACGCGAAGCAGCAGAAATCCCGTTCATGCCCATCCAGCATCTGGTGATAGTGATCACCAACGGCAATTGGCAACCCACAATGGAAACACCCCGCCGCAGCGAGGTGTCCTGATTCAAGTTGGGACATTTAACTCAATCCAGGGATTACTTCGATATTTCAAGGTATGCCTTTTGTTCGGTATCAAATTTGCTACCATCCCGTTCGGCACTGATAATCAAATCCCAATTCCCTGCCCTTGGAAACTTCATACTTCCCTCATAATGACCCGGCGCTGTTTCAATCAGTGCAGTTGTGAAGTCGAAAGTCGGATCTCCGGGCCACTGCGCGTTGATTTCCACCTTGCCGCCCTGCACAGGTTTTCCAACATTATCATGCAGATCAAACTTCATTTCTGCAGGGTTCGCCATCAGAATAAAACGGACTGAATCAGCCGCAGCCAGACTGTCATTTTCCAACTGATGAACCGAATGCAATTCCGCCCTCCAGCCCAAGGTAGAACGTTCGGCCTGCTGTTGCACCCATTTCGCATCGTACTGATTATGCGCCTTGACGCTATAGTTATCATCCAGTACGCGAACCGGATGAGTAACCACATTCCATATAAAGCGTGCGTTGATCAACACACCCGAGAGCATGATCCCCAACAGGGCAAATACCCACGGATTGCGCCAACCCTTGCTATTTTTTTGCGATAACATCAGCTACCTTTCAATTACAGCCCGTCATTAATGTGCCGGGCCTGTGAACACCGAACTATATTCGGCAGACATTTGCGGATTATCAACATTGATTACCTTGAACTCCAGCTTGGTGACTTCCTTCGTGACGTTTTGTTCGGGCACCTTCAAGAAAATGGTGA
The DNA here is from genome assembly GCA_963784505.1 of uncultured beta proteobacterium. Taxonomy (GTDB): domain Bacteria; phylum Pseudomonadota; class Gammaproteobacteria; order Burkholderiales; family Gallionellaceae; genus Gallionella. Next base: position 44,232 of record CAWASY010000016.1, read on the forward strand.
ACGAACTGGCCTTGCCATGACGTACTAGCTTGGGTACATCAGCATCAACCAGCACCTGCCCCTTGAGACCGCCTTCAGTCGTGACTTTTACCTGCAAATCCTTGTCCGTTTTGTTGAGTACCTTGATGGTATATTTATTCTGGATGGCGCCATCGGACATACGCACATACAGCGGTTGGCGTTCTGGCGCCACACGCAAGGTCAGCGACCCTAAATGATTGAGTCCGTAAATGATGCCGCTCAGTGCCAGCAGAATAATACCCACATACACAAAGGTACGCGGATGTTGATATAGTTTCTTGACCGGACGGCCTTCCAGTTCATCCAGCGAAGCATAACGGATCAGCCCGCGCGGCTTGCCGATCTTGTCCATCACGGAATCGCATGCATCCAGACACAGACCGCAGGTAATGCAACCGAGTTGCTGCCCGTCGCGTATATCCACACCGGTAGGGCAGACCTGCACACACTGGTAACAGTCGATACAATCACCTTGCTGGGCGACTATCTTGCCAGCATGACGCAGTTTCCCGCGCGGCTCACCACGACTTTCGTCGTAGGCTGGCAATATGGTTTGAGAATCAGCCATCACCGCCTGAATACGTGCGTACGGGCACAGCCACAAACAGGTCTGCTCGCGCAGAAAGCCCGCCAGAATATATGTGCCCAATGTGAAGGCAATCAGCACCGACCATTCGATCAGTGACAAATTCAGATGCATCAAATCGTGCCAGTAGACAAAGGCATCCTCAAACCAGACCGTGAAACTAATACCGGTAAAAATGGATATTGCGATCCAAAGGGTGTGCTTGATTGCCTTCTTGCGAAATTTTTCCGCATTCATCGGTGCGACATCAAGTTTGTGACGTTTATTTGGATTGCCTTCGACCTTCTCTTCTATCCAGGTAAAGATATCCACCCAGGTCGTCTGAAAACAGAAGAAACCGCAAAATACACGCGATGCAACCGATGTTACCGCGAATAGGGTCATCGCCAGCAACAGCAACAGCAGCGATACCATCCAGATATCCTGCGGCAAAATGGTTAGATTGAAAATGTGAAACTGGCGGTTGTTGACATCAAGCAGGATGGCCTGCTTGTCATTCCAGCGCAGATAAGCACCAAAGAAAAAAATCAGCCAGAATGATTCAGTAATATTTTTGTATGTTCTGAATCGCCCCTTCATACGCTTGGCATGTACAGTCGAGTCACCCAAATTGACTGTCCACTCGGCGTGTTCGTTGTAAATACCTGTGACGCTGCCCACTTCCTTTACTGGCTCACTCATTTTCACTCCCGATCATTACAATTCAATTCGATTCAATTCACATTGAATATAAGAATACTCTGATGAAGATCTTCAGTATACAAGGAAGATCCTCTTCGGAGCAACCTCAAATCGCACCAATGAAAAAGAGGGAGGCAAGCCCCCCCCTTATGAACAGCTACTGTATTACTTGTCGCCGCTCTTTGAATTACTTGCCTTGATAAACAGGAAAACCATTGCTGCAATTACCGCAGCAAAAGCACCTGCTGTAGCGATCATCAAAGCCCAATATACGTAGTCATGTGACATTTCGATTTCCCTTTCTAAAATCTGCACAGTGATTAGCTGTGCAGATAAATGGACATTTACTTGGCAGCCGGTGCTGCTTCAACTGCAGAAGCAGCGTCAGCAGCTGGTGCGGCTGCTGCTGCAGGAGCAGCTTCTTCCTTCTGACCGCCACCGAACTTGTACACATAAACTGCCAGTTTCTTGATAGCAGTTTCATCGAGCTTACCGATGTTATGACCCTTGTCATATCCGCCAGGACGTGGCCGTCACCGGTTCGGTCAACCAGCACGGCGAGGTCCAGGCGATCGGCGGCGTCAACGAGAAGGTCGAGGGTTTCTTCGCCCTCTGCCGTGACCGCGGCCTGACCGGTCGCCAGGGGGTCATGATCCCGACCGCGAACCTCCTCCACCTGATGCTCGACGAGGAGGTCGTGGCCCGCGGTCGAGGCGGGCCTCTTCCACCGTCTGGGCGGTGGCGACGGTCGATGCCGGTATCGAGCTGCTCACCGGCTGCCCGGCGGGGGAGCGCGACGCCGACGGGCGATTCCCCGAGGGCACCGTCTACCGGGCGGTCGAGGATCGCCTCCGCCACCTCGCGGACATCGCACGCCAGTACGCGGTGCGATCCTAGACCGTCACTCGGGGATGCGCAGCTTCTGGCCGAGCTTGATGAGGTCCGGGTTGTCGAGCTGGATGTCGCGGTTGGCCTCGAAGATCTTCATGTAGAGGCTCGCCTTGCCGTAGTACTTCTGGGCGATCGCACCGAGGGTGTCGCCGGGGTTCACCTCGTGGATCGTCTCGGCGCGCCGGCTCGGGTGCGGCCTCGAGCACCGGCGCCGGGGCGGCGGCCGCCGGCGGCGGCGCGACGGTGATCGGGTTGATCGTGTTGTCGGTGTCGACGAGCTCGTTGAACTCGGTCATCACCTTGTCTCCTTGTGCGGCGAGATCCGTGGCCCGGCGCTAGCGTCACGACCTTTCCGTCGACATCGGCCCGTAGCGCCTTCACCCCGGGGCCCAGCCTCGACCTTGGCGATCGCGTCGTCGACCTGTTTCTGGAACGACTTACCGAACAACCCCATGGTTAGCTCCTTCCCTGGACTCGTTCCACGCGTCGGGTGGCGCCTTCCGGCCTCGGGTTCCGTCACAGTATACTGGCTATACTCACCACGTCCGACAGAGCGGGGAGACGACATGGCGGACGCGATCTGTTCCTCGGCGCGCACCGAGAGGGTGGTGATCGCGTTCAGCTCGACGCGGATCACCTGACGACCCACGCGGTCTGCCTCGGCATGACCGGCTCGGGGAAGACCGGCCTCGGCATCGTGGCGCTCGAGGAGCTCGCGCGGCGCGGCGTCCGTTGCTCGTGATCGACCTCAAGGGCGACATGGTCAACCTGCTGCTGACCTTCCCCGACCTCGACGGCACCTCGTTCGCGCCCTGGCTGCCGGCCGACGAGGTGGGCGGTCGGGACCGCGTCGAGGTCGCCGCCGAGGTCGCCGCGCGCTGGCGCGACGGCCTCGAGGGCGCCGGTCTCGGCGGCGACGATGTGGCCGCGGTGCGCGACGGCGTCCGTTGGCAGGTGATCACGCCGGGCGTGGCGTCGGCGGCGCCGCTCGACATCCTGCCGTCGCTGGCGCCGCCGGAGCGGGCTCGCTCACAGCGACCCGGACGGCGCCCGGGACGGGTGGACGGCGTGGTCTCCGCCCTGCTGTCGCTGGTCGGCCGCGGCGGCGACCCCCTGACCGACCGCGATCACGTGCTGCTCGCGTCGGTGGTGCTCGACCACTGGCGGCGCGGCGAGGCCCTCGACCTCGCGGGGTTGGTGCGCTCTGTGCACGGCGATCTGGGCCTTTCCACGATCACGCACGAGCCGGTGTTCAAGGAGTTCATCACCTTGTTCCCGGCCACCATCGAGCTGAGCATCTGCGCGATGCTGCTCGCGCTCCTGATCGGCGTGCCGGCCGGCATCATCGCCGCCGTGAAGCGCAACACCGTGTGGGACTACTCGGTGATGGGCGCTTCACTCACCGGCTTCTCGATGCCGATCTTCTGGTGGGGCCTGCTGCTGATCCTCACCTTCTCGGTCACGCTCGGCTGGACGCCGGTGTCGGGCCGCATCGCGATCCGAGTTCGACATTCCGCCGGTCACCGGCTTCATGCTGATCGACTCGCTGCTCTCGTCCGACAAAGGCGCGTTCAAGAGTGCGCTGTCGCACCTGATCCTGCCGTCGATCGCGCTCGGCACGATCCCGCTCGCGGTGATCGCGCGCATGACGCGCTCGTCGATGCTCGAAGTGCTGCGTGAAGACTACGTGCGCACCGCGCGCGCCAAGGGCGCGTCGAGCTTTCGCATCGTCGGCATCCACGCGCTGCGCAACGCGCTGATCCCGGTCGTCACGACCATCGGCCTGCAGGTCGGCACGCTGCTGGCCGGCGCGATCCTGACCGAGACGATCTTCTCGTGGCCGGGCATCGGCAAGTGGCTGGTCGAGGCGATCCACCGGCGCGACTACCCCGCGGTGCAGGGCGGCATCCTGCTGTCGGCCACCGTGATCATCGGCGTGAACCTGATCGTCGACGTGTTGTACGGCGTGATCAACCCGCGGATCCGGCATCACTGATTGCCATGGTTGACTACTCTCATCAACGGTTTGAGCGGCAAAGGCGCGGGCGGGTGCGCTGCGCCGCGCGACGGAGGTGGTCATCGCTGCGCGATGACTGCTCTGCGCTGCTCGGGCGCGTGGCCTCGTCGCCAACTCACTGCGCTCACTTCGTTCGCTCCGTTCAGACAGTCGCTCCGAAGTCAGTTGACATATCAAGACGGCTGGAAAACCAATTTAAAATATGTGATTGGCAAACATCCATATTCATTCCGCTATCTAAAGTAAATAGCCGCAATAATCGCTTCTAACGCATCTGCCAAAATAGACTTACGGCGAAATCCACCGCTTTTCAGTTCACCCGCTCCTAGATGCAAATAGCTGCCTAAATCAAATTCCTGCGCCATTGTTGCCAGTGTCTCACCTTTAACAAGATGCGCCCGCAAACGGCTAAGCTCACCTTTCGTTGGCGCGGGGACATCGATGAAATAGCGCGGAAGCTATCACAAAATTCAAAATAGCATCCCCTAAAAACTCCAGCCGTTCATTATTAGCCCCCCGAATACTCCTGTGCGTCAACGCTGATTTGAGTAAATCAGGATTCTGGAATGAGTATCCGAGTTTGCGACAGAGAATGTCTTGATTATTTTTCATGTTTGCTATTTAGACAAATTTCCTGAGAATATGGGTTAACAAGGGATCTAATACACGATATTCGCCCGTACTTAACTGCGCGAACTCATCATCCCATTTTACTTTAAAAATCATATCATTCGCCATCAAT